>PEFW01000239.1 GCA_002890675.1 Candidatus Methylaffinis lahnbergensis | reverse complement strand
GCCAGATCCTCGCCCATATGCTGGGCAAAGTCCAACTGTTCGTGCTAGGAGATAAAGATGTCTGGCGTCCCCGAAACCTTCGCAGCGGAGTTTCGAGTTTGACCGCATCTCCGCGTCCGCCGGCGGACCGGTGGCGTAGCCGCAAGGTTTCGAACGGCCGCCCAAACCAACTTGCATCGGGGGAGAGTCGAGGGCGCGAGAGCGAGCAGTGCCCCGGTCTTGCCGCCCGTCTCGCCGCGGCGGCGATCCTGAGCGATATTGTTGCCAGATGTCATCCGCTCGACGAATGTTTTTCGGGCACCGCGATCCTCTCGCGGCTTGGCGGTTTGGAACCTCGCGACATCGCCTTGACCCGCTCGATTGTCACCGTCGCGCTTCGCCGGCTGGGCACCATCCGTGCCGCCCTGGCCGGGCTTCTGGAAAAAGGTCTGCCGCGTCAGTTCGCCCACCTTGAATGGACCCTGATCGCGGCGTCGGCGCAAATTCTGTTTCTCGATGTTCCCGATCACGCCGCCGTCGATATTGCTGTCCACATGACCCGTCTGGAGGCGAAAAACGCGCCCTACGCTTCTCTCGTCAACGGCGTCTTGCGCAATCTTATCCGCGCGCGCGAAAAAATATTGCTGACAAGCGATCCCCTGGATCACGACACGCCCGTATGGCTTGCGGAGCGCTGGCGTAAAACCTATGGCGAGGCCGGGGCGCACGCCATCGCAAGCGCTCATCGCGAGGAGCCGACACTGGATCTCACGGTTCTGTCGGACCCTTTGATCTGGGCGGAGCGGCTCGGCGCAAATGTCTTGCCGACCGGTTCGCTACGGCTTTTGACCACTGTGCCGGTGACTGGACTCGCGGGCTTCGCGGAAGGCCGCTGGTTTGTCCAGGATGCGGCGGCAGCTCTGCCGGCGAGGCTTTTACGGGCCGGACCAGGTACCAGGGTGGCCGATTTTTGCGCCGCTCCCGGCGGCAAGGCGGCGCAACTCGCGGCGGCTGGCGCCGAGGTCACGACGATAGACCGTTCGGCCGAGCGATTG
>PEFW01000238.1 GCA_002890675.1 Candidatus Methylaffinis lahnbergensis | reverse complement strand
CCATCCATGTGGATGGTATATAGATGGCGCACCGGACGATTGCAATAGGAATCGCCTTTTGCGCCGAGTTTGAAATGGAGAATCTGGAGAAACCAACGTTAGACACCCAAGGGATGTTCAAATCATTGGCTGAGCCCGTTACTGAAAAGACGGGTCTTTTTGCTTGCCGGATCTCGGACGATCAGCGCTTGTGCTCCTCGCGCCATTTCCTGACGACAGCCAGCGCGTTCTCGATATGTTTCTCGGCGTTGGAATCGGCGTAGGCGTAAAGAATCGTCCCCTCGGGCGAAATCACATAGGAAATGCGGTTCGCTAAGACCGCGCCCGCGACCGGAATGGTGAACGCCGCGTCATAGGCCTTGATGACCGAAAAGCTCGGATCCGCGCCGACTGGGAATTTGTCGCGGCATTCTTTCGTCGAAAAGTCGCGTTGGACCTCGATCTTGTCGCCCGAAACGCCAATGACGGTCGCGCCGGCGGCCGCGAAATTCTCGATGTTTTCGGCGAATTCATGCGCCTCGACCGTGCAGACGCTCGTGAATGATTTGGGATAGAAGTAGAGAACCACGGGTCCTTTTTTCAACGCTTCGGCGAGGAAGTATTTGAACTGCTTACCGCCCTGCGCAGCATCCACGGTGAAATCGGGCGCGGCGTCGCCCGGCTTCAAAGCCGCCACTGCGGCGGTGGCGAAAAGGCCAAGACAAAGAGAGAGGCACAGGCTCAACGGCTTCACTGAGCGCATTCTTTTGTTTCGTGCTCGTCTGGCGAAAGGCAAAGCAGACCATCCGCTATTTAGGCAACACATAATGCTCCTCTCGATCCGATCAAGGATGGTCGATCGATCGCTGTCTTGAGGTTTCGCCTCTCATCTGGCGCATTCACGAATAGTCGTCGAACGTCCGCAAAGAGTCATTCGCTAATGACGCCGGAGACGTGGACCGGGCGGGCAAAGCTGCCATCCTTGCATATCCTCGAGCGTGGAGGGGCGGAGGAAGGCAAACCTTGCCTCACGCCGGAGGCCTCCGCTTCCGCCTTCCAAGGAATTGAAGAGGGCAATAAGCAAAG
>PEFW01000237.1 GCA_002890675.1 Candidatus Methylaffinis lahnbergensis | reverse complement strand
CAATGCAACGCCCGCAATTTAGACTGCAGCCGAGACATTTGTAGACCGCGAATGGCGTGCGTGGGCATGCCCCGCGGTTGAGGGCCGCTCTTATATCTGAGTCAGTAAGGACATTGCAGGAACAAACGATCATCGAGGCACCAAGCATGAAGCCAAGGGATGAGCCGGAAAGCGGCTACCTAACTCGACGTTTAATAATGCGCAAGACCAAAATGGGTTATTACAATCATTCCAAATGAGAACGGCGGTTTCTCCTAGATTAGAGTTTGACGAATCACCGGTTCAAAAAAATCAGCGACGCGATCGAAGGGCGGGAGAGTCGGCTGTTTCGCGAAACCCCGGCGGGCTTCGCGTTAACCTACACGGGGATGATCACGCTTTCGGGACGTTACGCGGAGGCGCTCGCCGGACTTGGGCTTAAGCCCGGCGAATCCGTCGGCGCCTTGGGGTTACGGCGGATGCTGGGGTTGGGGAGTTACGAAACGGGTTGGCTCGATAAGTTGCGGCGAGCGATGGTCCGGCCAGGCCGGGATCGCCTCGCCCGCGAAGGGCACGGGCCGATTGGGAAATTTGCGTTGGGTGGATAGGCAATCTGCAGTTAGTTTCTAGCCAAGAATCGAGCCGATATGAAGTCCAGCCTCAATCGTAAATATGGAGGCGGCCCTCGCCCAGAACCAGCCGGCGGGCGCCGTCGAACTGGTCCATCAAGCCGAGGTCGTGCGTCGCGATCACCACCGACGTCCCCGTTTTGTGGAGCTCGGTGAAGAGCCGCAGCAGCCTGCGCGCGAGGCTTGGATCGACATTGCCGGTCGGCTCGTCGGCCAGCAGCAGCTCCGGCCGGACGATGAGCGCGCGGGCAATGGCGGCACGCTGCTTTTCGCCGCCGGACAGCACCGGCGGCAGAATATGCATTCTCTCGCCGAGACCGACCCAACGCAGGAGTTCCGTCACTTCGGCGCGATAGCTAGCTTCCTCTTTGCCGCGCACGCGGAGCGGAAGAGCGACGTTTTCATAGGTCGTCAAATGGTCGAGCAGCCGGAAATCCTGAAAAACCACGCCGATCCGCTGTCT
>PEFW01000236.1 GCA_002890675.1 Candidatus Methylaffinis lahnbergensis | reverse complement strand
CGCCACCCGCGCGGGGCGGACCCGAACAATTGCCAAGCAATGTCGGAGAGCTTGTCGGTTTCGCAATAACGGCTGCCGAGCGTAAAAACCAATGTGTCGTTTGGCAATCGTTCGACCGCGATCTCTTCGGCATCGAGCTTGACCGGATCGGGCTGGCCGCTATCCTCGATGATGGCGTCGCGGCGAATCGTCAGATCGCCCGCGGGCGCGATAAACCGGCGAACATGATTGCCGAATGTGTCGAGATAAGTCACCGTCGAAATCGCCGGCGTGGTTTCGAATGGCGTCTCGTACCGGATATTTTGCACCCGATCGCGATGCGCGTCGAGCAGACAAACCATCAAAGCCGGCTCCGCGCAAGTGAACGTCAATTCATAACCGAATCTGATGAGCATGATTCGAATTCCAGTTGAGTTTCGTGACGATCCCGTCCGCCGCATGCGTTGCCGAGCGCGGCTCGCGCGTTAAACGTCAATAGTGCAAAAGTTGGTCGGCCGTTTCTTGCGCCGGCCCGCGCCAATTCGCGATAAGCAAAACCGCTGGGGCCGTGGTTGGTTCCGATCAACTGGGCCAACGAATGTTTTCTAAGGGAACCACGCTGGGTATCGCGGAAGCATCGCTGTCACGAAAACGACCATGGCGGTTCTTCAAAAAGGTGGCGTGATCCGCCACCTTGCCCTCCAGACCGAGCCGACAAAACCAGCAGTAGGCCAGAATGAGATGCACCGCTTCGCAAAGCCGTCGCTCCGAGCTGCATGCGCAGGCGCGGCGAACCGCCGCAGGGCCAATACCCGCGATGCGCGTATCTGAACTGATGTCCCTTCTGGCAAACCCCTCTCCCGAAACGGGACGCAAACATTTCGAGCTCACGCGTTCTCAAGGCGCAGGTCAACAAAAGCGATCGCAACGACGCGCGGGGGATCGCGCGGATGATGCGAGTCGGCTTATTCCAACCCGTGCACGTCAAGACGCTTGCAAGCCAGAAACGAAGGGCGCTCCTCGCCGCTCGAAAGATACTCCAGGAAAAGGCTCTTGCGATCGAGAACGATATCCGTGGTTTGTTGCGCAATTTTGGACTG
>PEFW01000235.1 GCA_002890675.1 Candidatus Methylaffinis lahnbergensis | reverse complement strand
AGGACCGCAATCAGGAAAACTTGCGCGATGTTCGAAACACCGAGGGTTTGCCGTAGCAGAGCGCCGACGGCGGTCGCAGCCGCGACATATGCGAGGCTCGCGATATACGCCTTGACCTCCATCCGGCGCGCCTTTCGCACCTTGCTTTCGAGACCGGCGGGATTGCGCGGTGGCGCTTTCGCGCGCGGGATGATATGAACGCTCGCATCGCCCGCGGTGCGGATCAGCCTTTGCGTGAGCGATTCACTGACGAAATCCCGCCAGCGTGGACGCTCGGATTTGGCGGCGATGATATGAGTGAAATAATTGGATTGCGCATATTCGGTGACAGTCAACGCTTCATCCTGCCCTGGAATGGAAATCGCTGTCGCCCCAAGCCGTTGCGCGAGGCGCAATGTTTGCGCGATCTTATCGCGCTCGGCCTCGCTTGCGCGGGCGTCGGCGGGCGTTTCGACATGGATCGCCGTCCATTGCGCGCGCAGGCGATCGGCCATCCGTTTGGCACGGCGCACGACGGTGTTGCCGCCTTGCGCGGAATCAACCAAGACGAGCACGCGCTCACTCGCGGGCCATGACCCTGCGATGCGATGGGCACGCATATAATCGACCATTTGGGCGTCGACCCTTTGCGCCGTCCGTCGCAGCGCGAGCTCACGCAGGGCCGTAAGATTTCCGGGCGAGAAATAATGCTGGATGGCACGCTCTGCTTGGTCCGGCAGATAGACCTTGCCTTCATTGAGGCGGGCGATCAGATCCTCGGGCGTAAGATCGATCAGCTCGATGTCACAGGCGAGATCGATGATCGAATCCGGCACGGTCTCGCGGACTCTGATATTGGTGATTCCGGCGACGATGTCGTTGAGGCTTTCGACATGCTGGATGTTGAGCGTTGTATAGACGTCGATCCCGGCGGCGAGCAGCTCCTCGACATCCATGTAGCGCTTGGGATGCCGGCTCTCCGGCGCATTCGTATGCGCAAGCTCGTCGACGAGAACGAGGCTCGGCCGTCGCGCCAAAATGGCGTCGAGGTCCATTTCGGCGAGCGTATGACCCTTATAGGCAAAATTCCGACGCGGGACGATTTCGAGCCCCTGAAG
>PEFW01000234.1 GCA_002890675.1 Candidatus Methylaffinis lahnbergensis | reverse complement strand
GATCCGGAGACTGGTTCGCGGCTGACTGGCTCGTCAGCCACAGACCTCCCTGATATGACCGTGTATTTTCAGTTTCCGCGGTCTCCGGAATAGTCTTGAAACTTCCGCGCGTTAGCGCTCCGGCGAATGCATCGGTGACAACCAGAGACGCCAAATGTCTGGGTGCGGGGCGCGAACGGCCGCCGGGTCTCTCAAGGCTGTTTTCGAGTCGTCGGATGTTGAGCGTTTCGCCTGGGTTTTGATGGAGGTTTAGGCGGCGAAGCCGAGAACATGTCGCTGTTCGCTCCAGTCGTGCGGCAGGCCCTTGCTCAGCCGCAAGAGCGCTGTCGGCGTCAGCGCGATGGGTTGACGGCCCGCGAGGAATGCGCGCACGATGTCAGGGGCGAGATAAGACAACCGAACAAGCTAAGTGAGCCGGCCCTTATTCATTGTGAGGCGTCCGCTCATGGATTCGATGCTGTCGTCCGATCCTGAGAGGAGCTGGTTTCTGACCGCGAAGGCTTCTTTGATCAGTGCGACGAGTCCTTCGTTGACCTCAGCTTCGACGTCATTCTGGATGACGAGGCGCTTCCCTTTTCCCGCGCGTCGCAGCTTCGCTTCGATCGACAGGATAACGGGATCGAGGTCAGGCTGCTGTCTCAATCCCCTTGCCTGCAGCGCCGCGGCGACCTTCGCCCGGCTCAGCCGGATTTCGATCCGTCAGAAAGACTGCGGATACGCCATCGGCGACAACCAGAGACGCCAAATGTCTGGGTGCGGGGCACGAACGGCCACCGGGTCCCTCAAGGCCGTTTTCGAGTCGTCGGATGTGGAGCGTTTCGCCTGGGTTCTTGGAGGGTTAGGCGGGGAAGTCGAGAACATGTCGCTGTTCGCTCCAGTCGTGCGGCAGGTCCTTGCTCAGTCGCAAGAGTTGTGTCGGCGTGAGCTCGATCGGCTGACGGCCCTCAAGCAGCGCGCGCACAATATCAGGCGCCAGATAGGACAATCGAATGAGGGAGGTTAGCCGGCACTTGTTCATTCCGAGGCGTCCGCTCATCGCCTCGATGCTGGCGTCCGATCCTGAGAGGAGCTGGATTCGGATTGTGAAAGCATCTTTGATCAGTTC
>PEFW01000233.1 GCA_002890675.1 Candidatus Methylaffinis lahnbergensis | reverse complement strand
CGACGGGAAACCGTGACCGGTGACGGTCTCCGCGGCTGCGAGCATGATATCCCGCGCCTCGTCGGCTTCTTCCTTGATCTGCGCTTGCCGATGGGGAGACAGCGAACAACCGTCACCGGTCTTGAACTCCTCCAGTCGCTTGCGCCAGGCGCAACGTCGCGGCTCGCATGCAGGCCCTTGACGCGGTTCAGGCGCCGGATCCGTTCGTTCGTCAGGGCCTTACGCGCGGGCGAGATGGCCGGCGATGTGAGGCCGCAATCGATGCCGGATCAGGTCCATGGCTTTCGATACCCTCGGCCCTCGGGACACGGTGGCCCTCGAAGTGATCGAGCCGGGTCTCCTAGAAGGCGCGCTGGATGCGCAGGCGGCTTTCATATTGGTTATTGTTGGACTGGAATGCGGGCAAGCCAGCAGCGGTGAGGGCCGAATTTGGAGCGAGGCCAACCAGGCGCGCCTGGTTCAAATGCACATACATGAACTCGGCGCCGATATCGAAGCCGACGCGGCCTTCCTTGAGGTTCAAAACGCCGGCCGCGCCGCCAAATCCGTTGAGCGCATTGGTGGGATAGTGCACTTCAAGATAGGAGCCAAAAATCGCCGAACTCAGGATCGGGAGCCAATAATGATTGTAGGCGCCGGTGATGTCCCAGCCCGATTGCTGTTCGCAGGCGCCGCTGCCGGTGAAAACGCAGTCGGAATTGATTTGCGGGTTCCAGCCGTCGCCGTAATCGAGCGGGGTACCGCCGGAGCCAGGAAACCGGTTCTGATTGACCGACCCATAGCTGTAGGCAAGATTATTGCCGGCGACGTAGCTGAAAGCGCCTTTTTCATAAGCGGCCTGCAACCATAGCTTGTCGCCTGGCGAGAGATAATCGGCGTTCAACTGCACGCCCCCCTGGATCGCGAAGCCAAAGGAATTGCTGGTCAAGGCAGGGAAGGCAGATGCGGTTGGCGGCGTGGTAAGGGCAGAGGCTCCGAAGAGGCTGGAGTCTACCTGATGCGCCGCCGCCGACAATTGCGCCACCCACGAGGGCTGATCACCGCGGATGTTGCCGACGATTTCTGGCACCCGCGAGCCTCCTGGCTGAGCCTGGAAGGAGGTTGCC
>PEFW01000232.1 GCA_002890675.1 Candidatus Methylaffinis lahnbergensis | reverse complement strand
TGACGGTAAGCTCGCCAAGGTCGGGTTGGAAAGTGGGCCGTTCACGCCGCATCTTTTCCGCTCGCTTGCGGCGATGGGCTATCCGATGGTGTGCATGGACGCGCGCCGGGCGGCCGATGCGATCAAGAGCCGGCGGATCAAGAGCGCCAAGGCCGACGCCTTCGCTTTGGCGGAGATGCTACGGACGGGCTGGTTTTCGCCCGTCCACGTGAAGTCGATCGACAGCCATAAGATCAAGACGCTTCTCGGCGCGCGCGACCAATTGGTCAAGGTGAAGCGCGCGCTCGGCAACCAGGTACGCGGCCTGTTGCGCCCTTTCGGCATAAGGCTGCCGTCGCGCGTTGGCGCGAAGAAGTTCGCCGAGGCGGCGTATCAAGCGACACGCAACGATCCGCTCATGCATGCCAGCATCAACGCGCTGCTCGAGGCCTTGGCGTCGATCGACGCGCAAGTGGCCAAGCTCGACGACGGCCTCAAAGAGCTGGCGCGCCGCAATGAGATCGCCTGGCGGTTGATAAGTGTGCCTGGCGTTGGGCCGGTCACCGCGCTCGCCTTCATC
Source organism: Candidatus Methylaffinis lahnbergensis (assembly GCA_002890675.1). Taxonomy (GTDB): domain Bacteria; phylum Pseudomonadota; class Alphaproteobacteria; order Rhizobiales; family Beijerinckiaceae; genus Methylocapsa; species Methylocapsa lahnbergensis. The sequence goes on along the minus strand of PEFW01000232.1, from coordinate 547 downwards.
GCGGCAATTGAGAACGTGGAGAGGTTTCGAAGAACGCGCGACATCGGCGCCTATCTTGGCTTGACCGAGCGGCGCTATCAATCGGTGGACACCGATGTCAAAATGGGCATCTCCAAACAGGGCGATGCGATGGCGAGGCATTATCTCTACGAGGCCGCCAATGTGCTGCTGACCACGGTGAAGAAACGCTTCGCCTTGCGCAGCTGGGGCCTGAAGCTCATCAGGAAACTCGGGCCAAAGCGGGCGCGCGTGGCGGTGGCCAGAAAGCTCGCCGTTATCCTGCATAGTGTCTGGCGTTCAGGACAGCCGTTCCGCTGGTCGGAGCACGCAGGCGCCGCCTGACCCCATCGTTCGTAAGATCCATCCGAGCGAAATCCCGGATGTGATGGTTGCCCGCCGGGCGACGGTACGGGTGGCTGCGAGGGTGGGCCTTGAGCGGCGTCATTGTATGCCAGCTCGTTGTGGACATTGCGGCACCTGTGCTTCGGACCAGATGTTGCGGCGGATTATTCCGACCGCGAAGAGAACCGTGACCCGGGGCGGCAAC
>PEFW01000231.1 GCA_002890675.1 Candidatus Methylaffinis lahnbergensis | reverse complement strand
TAGCATCGTCCGGTTTCTTGCCGGACATTGTTCCCTCGGCAAGCCTCGCTGAAACCGGCAGCCTCGCGCTGCCGCCGCCGGTCCTGTTCGGGCGCGCTTGCTTGGGCGCATTGCGCCTGGGCGCCCGCCCGCCTATGTAGCGGCGCGGGGAGGCCGGAGGGAATTCGGCGGCGAACTCTCCGGTAAGCCGCCGGCCGCGCGTCTTGCGATGGGCCGCAAATGTTGGCTGCCAAGTGAAAGTAAAGGGTGGCAATGGCTCGCGACGGCACGGATTTGACCCCCATCGCGTCGCGCGACGAACTCGTCGCCTGGATCGCGGGCGGCGCGAAGCCGGCGGGGCAATTCCGGATCGGCACCGAGCATGAGAAAATTCCCTTCTTCCGGAGCGGCCGTTCGCCCGTGCCCTATGAAGGCCTGCCGGCGCGGGGCCAAGGCGGCATCCGCGCGCTTTTGGAGGGAATGCAAAAGAGGCTCGGCTGGGCGCCGGTGAACGACCGCGCCCACATCATCGGGCTCTTTGATGCAACAAGCGGGGCCGGGATCTCGCTCGAGCCCGGCGGTCAATTCGAACTCTCCGGCGCGCCGCTTGACACGATCCATGAAACCAATGCCGAGCTCGATGCCCATTTTGCGGCGCTCGAAGCGGTCGCCGCGCCTCTTGGGATAGGGTTTCTCGCGCTCGGCATGAGCCCCAAATGGCGGCTCGGCGAAACCCCAATGATGCCCAAGCAGCGCTACGCGATCATGGTGAAATATATGCCTTTGGTTGGCGCGCGCGGCCTTGATATGATGTTTCGCACCGCCACCGTGCAGGCCAATTTCGATTTCTCGAACGAAGCCGATATGGTCAAGAAGCTTCGCGTTTCGCTGGCCTTGCAGCCGGTCGTGACCGCGCTTTTCGGCAATTCGCCCTTCACGGAGGGCAAGCTCAACGGCTTTCTCTCGGCGCGCTCGGAGGTTTGGCGCGCTACGGACAAAGCCCGCACCGGCACGCTGCCTTTTGCTTTCGAGCAAGGGATGTCGTTCGAGCGCTATGTCGATTACGCGCTTTCGGTGCCGATGTATTTCGTCAAGCGCGGCGAGATTTATCACGACGTGGCCGGCGCCGATTT
>PEFW01000230.1 GCA_002890675.1 Candidatus Methylaffinis lahnbergensis | reverse complement strand
TTTTCCGCCGGTTCCTTCACCGGCCCGGATCTCTGTCTCATCTTCGCTCCTTGAAAGGCTACGATGAGCCAGAAATCCTCCCTTCTTCAACCCGCCCAATCTGTCTCATAGGCGCTGACGCTGGACATAGATCATTGCTGTAGTTTCGCGTTGCTCCTGGCCAAATTTTTCAATTTCCGGATTGAAATTGCGAGCGAACCACAGCGAGCATTCAAACCGCGCGATACGATCCGCGCGACTGCGGCGCCCCGGGGGACTATTCAGGCGGGCGAGCTGCCCGATGGGGGAAAGGTTTTCATCGGCGGCGAAGGTTTTCGGTTTCATGGCAAGCCATATTTCAGTAGAGATGGCGTCCCCATCTTGCCAGCGCCGGCACCGAAAATTGCCGAGACATTGGAACTGCTTAGAAGCCGGCTTGGAGATACCGCGCTCCAGCAATCGGTAATCCCCAGAATAACAAACTAGATGGGCTAGATGGATCTTTCTGGCGAAGACCTCGACAACGTGACCGGAACGATCCTTGCGGATGTCGGCCAGAATGCCTCGCCTGCCTCGATATCGGCGATCAGCCTTTTCAGGGCTGGCCGCTCCATCGTGCCGCCGGAAAACCCGCCATCACGATACTCGTTTGAGCCGGGCAGCCGCGCGCGAGGCGATCAAACGCCACGACGCCGGCGAGCCGGTGTGCGAGATTGATCCCCTGCCCTTCCCGCGCACCCTCGTTTCCGCGCGTCCGTTAAGAGGTATTCGTGAAGTTCTCGAAGCCGCGCTGGTCGTCCACAGGCGGTGAGGTGGAAGTTGGAGTATGAGTTTCTCGTTTAACAGCAAGAAGGCCTGATATGAAAACCCGCAATATCCTCGCAAGCATTGCCGCACTGGACCTGCTCGCGAATGCTCATGCCGCTCGGGCGGCGGAGTATTACGTCGGAGATGCCATTGAGAAGAACAATCTCGTCATCGAGCCGAATTATCTCACCGGCATCGAGATGAGCCGCATGCCGGAAGGCATGACATCCGGCCCCGACGTCATACATCTCGAAGTCGATGTGCATGCCGCGGCGCACGAGCCGCACGGCTTCGCCGAAAAGGAGTGGATACCTTATCTCACCGTTG
>PEFW01000023.1 GCA_002890675.1 Candidatus Methylaffinis lahnbergensis | reverse complement strand
GCTGGCTTCTGGCCAGATCACCATGCGCAAGGTAGATGGCTGGCGAAGCCTCAACGAAAGGCCATCCGATCAGAAGATTGACCTCGCCGCATGATCGGGTAACCTCGTCATGCTGGAGATCGCGCCAAACTCAATTCCAACACAAATTGCTACGGCACCACGTGGAATCACGTGATCGACAAGGAACCGCTCAAAATCAGAGAGTTCGAGGAGGTCCTATTCGAAAAAGTCTGTCAACTTTTTCGAATGGGACCTGCTCGAGCCGGGGGCCTTGTTGCACGGAGAATATCAAGAGCGAAGTTTGGACTTTATCGACCAGATCAAGTGGTTTTCTTGGAGGAGTGGACGGGCCACTTACAGGGTTCACGTTCATCGGACAAGAGACGCTTCGCGAGCGCGTCAAATCACCCGCCGGCCGCAACATCGAACGCGCCACGGTCGATGCCGCCGCCAACCAAAATCGCGCGCTTTCCCGAATGATTGGGCGCGCCGACGACGCCTTCCTGTTCCATCCGCTCGACGAGAGAGGCCGCTTTATTGTAACCGACCGACAACCGGCGCTGGATGTAGCTCGTCGAGCATTTTTTGTCGCGCAAAACGATAGCGACGGCGCGGTCGTAGAGATCGCCCGCTTCCTCGGCATCCATGCTGCCCGGGGCGGGCTCGTCGCCATCCTCGCCGTCTCCGTCGTCGTCCTCGGTGATCGCGTCAAGATATTCTGGCTGACCTTGAGTCTTCAGATGCGCGACGATCTTTTCGACTTCGCTATCGATGACGAAAGGCCCATGCACGCGCGAAATGCGCCCGCCTCCCGCCATGTACAGCATGTCGCCTGACCCAAGAAGCTGCTCGGCGCCTTGCTCGCCCAAAATCGTGCGGCTATCGACCTTGGAGGTGACCTGAAACGAAATGCGGGTTGGAAAATTCGCCTTGATCGTCCCGGTGATGACATCGACGGAGGGACGCTGCGTCGCCATGATGAGGTGAATGCCCGCCGCGCGCGCCATCTGGGCAAGCCGCTGGATCGCGCCTTCGATGTCCTTGCCGGCGACCATCATCAGATCGGCCATTTCATCCACGATCACCACGATGAAAGGCAGGACCGAAAGCTGCATTGCTTCCCGTTCGTAGATCGCTTCGCCGGTCTCTGGATCATAGCCCGTCTGCACCGTCCGCATGAGGGTCTCGCCCTTGGCCGCCGCCTCCGCAACGCGGGCGTTAAACCCATCGATGTTGCGGACGCCGAGCTTCGACATGTTCTTGTAGCGCTCCTCCATTTCGCGAACCGCCCATTTGAGCGCGACCACCGCCTTCTTTGGGTCGGTTACGACCGGCGTCAGCAAATGCGGAATCCCGTCATAGACCGACAATTCGAGCATTTTCGGATCAACCATGATGAGGCGGCATTCGTGCGGATTTAGCTTGTAAAGCAACGACAGGATCATCGTGTTGATGGCAACCGACTTGCCCGATCCCGTCGTGCCCGCGACGAGAAGATGCGGCATTTTTGCCAGATCGACGATGATCGGCTCGCCGCCGATTGTCTTGCCAAGCGCGATCGCCAGCCGGTGTTTGGTTTTCTCGAAATCCTGGGACCCGAGCAATTCGCGCAGATAGACGGTCTCGCGCCGCTGGTTCGGCAATTCGATTCCGATGGCGTTGCGCCCCTGAACCACGGCGACGCGGGCTGAGAGGGCCGACATCGAACGCGCGATGTCGTCGGCAAGACCGATCACCCGCGAGGATTTGATGCCAGGCGCTGGCTCCAGCTCGTAAAGCGTCACCACCGGACCTGGCCGCACATGAATGATCTCGCCCTTGACGCCGAAATCCTCGAGCACGCCTTCAAGCAGTCTGGCGTTCTGGCTGAGCGCGTCCTCGGAGACGTTGTTCGCGGCTGGCTTCTTGGGCTCGCCGAGGATGTGCAGCGGCGGCAAGTTATAGACGTGCCGCGCCAGCTGGTCGAACAACGAGGGCTGCACCTCCCTGAGCGCGCGTGATCCGGGCTTAACCGCGCCGGCTGCCGCCGCGATGACGCGGCGCGGAGCGTAGATGTCGCGATCCTGTTCCTGGTTTTGCCCCGGCGGAGTCCCCCCGCGTGCCGCGCGGACGGCGGGCGGGGCATAGGCGCTGGCGTCGAAATTGGACTCCGCCGGTTCGGAGCGTGGCCAGTGCAGCGGCTCCGCGGCGAGATCGAGCGGCCACTCTACGGTGCCTTCAGGCTGTCGCGCGGCGGGCCATGCGGGCTGCCGGGGCTCGCGCGAGCGCGCCACCGCCGCCTTTAGGCTGAGACCGGCATGAATGATGGCGCCGAGCAAAACGAGCGCGAAGCCCGGCTCGCCGGCGGTGTCCTGATCCTCCGGCACCGGTACGTCACCGCGATCCGCCAAAGAGTCTTCCTCGTCCTCGCCCAAATTCGCTGAAGCATAATCGCGCAGGCTAATCGAGGCCGACAGGCAGAGGATCGCGCCGCACGCCAAGACCGCGGCAAATAAAAGCATTCCGGGGAGATGCCCCGCGAGCATCCGGCTAGGAATCGCGAGAATTGCATCGCCCACGACTCCTCCGAGGCCGGTCGGCAAGGGCCAGCGGGCGGTCACGGGCAGCAATGAGGCGAGCCCCGCCCACAACACTCCGCCGCCGAGCCATAGCACCAGCCGGGCCTTGACCCGTTCGAGGCGCCGGGAGGCGATGAGCCGCCATCCCCAAAAGCTAACCGGAGTAAGAAACGCGATCACTGAGAGGCCAAGCATTTGCATGACGAGGTCGGCGGCAGCGGCCCCCGGTGCGCCAAGGAAATTGTGCACCGGTCCCGAGGCCGCATGATTGAAGCTCGGGTCCTGGACAGACCAGGATGCCAAAGCCAAGCCAAGCCCCGCCGTCGCGGCGATCAGGCCGAGGCCGGCGGCCTCGGCCCCGCGCCGCAGCGCGAAACTGCGCAAGGATTCCGGAATGCGATCGAGGGCCGTGAAATTTGTCGTTGTCCGCATTCTATCCCGCGCCTGTTGCACCGCTTCCATTTTTGTTTGAACCATCCGCCGGCCGCAGCGCGCGCCTCGGAAAAAGAACCTGTCTCGCGGCAAAAGTCATGCGAGACAAAAGGCCTGGAGCAGGACGGGGTTCAACTTAAATCCCGTGCGCTAAGCGTCTTGGCGCCCGGCGAGCTTCGAGCCAAATTATCAGGATGCGGTTAAAGGTGTTTTAACCTTGCGCCGGCCCGCGCGGGCGCAAGGAGCGCGGCTCAACCGTTAGTTCTATCGCGCCACTTGATAGACGCCATTGGGTAGGGCATTTTGTCCCGACGTCCTTTCATGCAACAGAGCCTAATTCCATAGGTAGGACGTGGGGGAAAACAATGAGGCTCTCTCGATTTCGGGTGAAAGACTACCGGAATATACTGGATTCTGGTTGGATCACCGTAAATCAGATTACCGCGTTTGTAGGCCAGAATGAGTCTGGCAAAAGCAATCTCTTTGAGGCGCTATACTGTCTAAATCCGATCGTCAGCAGTGCAACTTACAACCCCAAACGAAGATTGGCCGGTTGACCAATGGCAACGAAAAGCTAACGCTGAAGGGACGCAAGTCTGCGAGGCCGAGCTTACCTTGGAGCAAGATGAAATCGCAGAACTCTATGCTGCCGCTGCTACTCAGTCGACTGGTGATGTAACACCTCCGACCACGGTCACAATAAGCGCGCGCAGGTCATATGGCTCTGAAACTCAATTTCAGGTCATGGGGGATGGTGAGGATGTCTTAGATAGGGACCTGGCCGCCAAATGGGTAGCGGCGAAAATGCCGAAGTTTGTATATATCTACGAATATGAGATGTCAGGCGAACAGGTCGAGCTAGATCAACTCAAACTGCGTTGGGACAACGCCGGTCGTGCCAACCGACACGTTCTTTCTAACGAGGATCAAACTGTACTGATTATTCTTGACCTAGCCAAAATTGACTTAGACGACTTTATCCAAAAAAGTGGCACACCTGAGGGCCGTACTATTCGTTCTTTCGATAAACGCTCCGCGTCAAAATACCTGACGAAACAGTTCCAGCACCTTTGGACGCAGAGAGCAGTGGAGTTTAATATTGAAATAGACGGTCCCACTCTCAATATTTTTGCCGAAGACGAAGAACTCGGAATGCCGGTGAGGCTCAAACGGCGATCGACTGGATTCCGGTGGTACGTTTCTTTTGCCTGGAAATTCACCCACGCCACTCAAGGGGAATTTAAAAACTGCATTTTGTTGCCTGAGGAGCCTGGTATCCACCTGCATTATAGTGGGCAGAGAGACTTGCTCGAAACTTTTGAGCGTCTTGCAGCGGATAACACCATTCTCTACACGACGCATTTGGCGTCAATGGTCGATCTCGCAAATCCCGAACGTGTCAGGATTGTTGAAATCCGGAACCATCACTCGGCGATTACCGAAGGAGTCGTTAGCTCGCAAAGAGCCCCGATGGCTGTAATCGAGATGTGTTTGGGTTTGTCTGGGGACCTCAGCGGGATGCTAGGCAATCGCCAAGTGCTTATTGTTGAAGGCGGCATTGACGCGCTGATTCTCCATAAGCTTTCCGGTCTTCTGGCAGCTGATGAGAAGGGGCTGTCAGATCATATCTTCCTTTGGCCTGCTCAGACTGCAACGAAAACGCCGATGTACGCGGCTTTTGCGATTGGTCAGGAATGGGACGCTGGTGTGCTGCTCGACGCAGACGAAGAAGGCGCCAAGGCAAAGGAAAAAATCAATAGTCTCTATTTGTCCAAGCTTGCCGAAGAAAAACACAAACGCTTCCGGGTGATCATGCTGGATCAAGCAGCCGGAATTAAGAAAACCGACGCAGCCTTGAGTGTGTCAACAGCGCCTTCGGGCTAGCGATAAAAAATGGAAGAGCTGCCGATAGACGGGTCGGACATGATCGCTAAGCGCATAGAACAAGTGCTCAGGGTCCAGCATGGACATAAGCAGCTTGATAAAGACAAAGCGCTCTCCAAAATGCTGCAACAGTTTGACCGATGGAAAAAGGCATCAGACCTGCCAGGCGATACGGCGGAAAAGGCAGCGCAGCTTTTTAAGACAATCAACACTGCTTTTTCGAGCGTTCGCTAGATTTCGGTAGGCCCAACGGAGTCTTTTCAAAATCAGGCCCGTGATTTTTAAGGGCTTCCGTGTTGCAGCAGTCCGGCGCGGAAACATCCCGCCGTTTGCCAAAATGCTGGCGACGGACGAGGCCGCGCGGCGGCGGCTTGGGCATCCCGCAACCTCGTCTCCGTCGGCCAACCTTTTGCCCCTAATAGAGGCCCGGAATTAGCCGTGACGTCCGGGCGCGGTAAGCATCATACTCAGCGCCGAATTCGGTGCGAAGCAGCCTTTCCTCCGCGCGGATGCGCGCGAGGAGCGGCGGAATCATCAGCGCCGCGAGCAGCACGCCGACCCCCGAACGAAAGGCGAGGCCCCACCCCAGCGAATTGACGAGCAACCCCAGATAGCTGGGGTGGCGGATGAGGCCATAGACGCCGCTGGTGACCAGGGTATGCCCTGGCTGGATTGCGACGAGCCCGCTGAACCGGTGGCCGAGCACGAAGACCGGCCAGAGTCGCAGCGCGCTACCGGCCGTAAAGAGAACGACGCCAAGCCAGCGGATGCTATCGCCGTCGAGGGTCCAAAACCCAATCCGGTCCGTATAGGCCGGAAGAAACGCGGCAAGCAGCCCGAGCAGCGCAAGCGCCGCGATGACCCAGCGGTTGGCCCGATCCTCACGCACCCCTGAACTCAGATTTCCGCCGGCGACGACCGCCGCGCCAGCGATGACGAAGAGCGCGGCCGCGAGCGCGCGCAGGGCCGAGTGAGAGAAGAAGGCGGCAAGCCCGCCCCCGCCAAGGACGGCCATGCCGAGATAAGCAGCGGTGCTCAAAACGATCAAGGTCAGTCGGGCGAATGATGGGACCATTGGTGACAGCCTCGATCCGGTCGGCGAACCTTACACCAAAGATGCCCTCCGGAAACGGGCTGGGCCAGCGAGGCGGCGCCCCCCGCCCTCCCGAAGTTGGCTCCGAGACACCGATCGATCTCATAGCGCCATTGGCACCCCGTGCTCGGCACGTACATGATCCCATTCACAAATTCGCGCACATCGACCTTGCGCTTGCGGCCACCATGTTTGGCTGGGGGAATCAGCGGTTCGATATGCGCCCATTCCGCGCCGGTCAGGTGCCGGTTTAGCCTGTTTTAAAGCACGACGTCGGGCGTTCGCCAGGCGAGATGCTGGCCGGCGTCGACCGCGATCATCTGTCCGGTCACGTTGCGCGCGGTGGCCAGATAAAGAACCGCGCCGGCGACTTCACCGGGCGAGATCGCGCGGGCCAGCGGCAAGCCCCGCACCTCTCGCGCGAAGCCAGCCTCGCCCTGGTTGAAGTTCGGCGAGACTGGGCCCGGCCCGACCGCGTTGACTCTTATGCCTTTTGGCGCGAAGGCTTGCGCCATCGTCCGGGTCGCGGCCCAAAGCGCCGATTTGCTCAAATTATAGGTGAAAAATTGCGGCGTCGGACGCAACACCCGCTGATCGATGATGTTGACGATCGCGCCTTCGATCCCGTCCGGCAATTGCCCGGCAAAATCGCGCGAAAGGACGACAGGCGCCCTTAAATTCACCGAAAAATGCTTCTCCCAACGTTCGAGATCGAAGGAGGCCGCATCGTCCGCCTCAAAAATCGCGGCATTGTTGACGAGCAGGGTGAGCGGCCCGAAGATCGCCGCGGCGTCCGCGGCGAGCCGGGCGAGGGCGCCCTCTTCGCGGAGATCGGAAGGCAACACGACCGCACTGCCGCCTTGCTCCTTGATGCTTGCCGCCGCCGCCTCGGCATCGGCGCGCGAGGCCAGGCTGCAATGCAGCACGACCGAATAGCGAGCCAGCGCAAGGCGCTCGGCGATCTTCCGCCCGATCCCCATTGCCGCTCCGGTCACGAGCGCTGCGCCGGGCGAAGCAACAAAACCAGATCCGCCGATCATGCCCGCATTCCCCTAGCGTGGAAAAGCCGTCTGCCGGATTGTCGCCGGCATGGAATCCAATCAGATCGTGCTCCGCCCATCAAATCGATGGCATTTCGTGGGCAGTTTGTTAAGCGAGTAAATGCGGTTTGCCCGCTCGCTTGCGGCGCCGCCGTGACAAAGACGACGCGCGACAGCTAGATCAACGGAACAAGAGGTGGGGCCGGACGTCCTCTGCGCGTCAAAACCGAGCGAAGGCCGCTCCCGCCGCCGGCGCCGCCTGGCGTGACAGGCTTGACTGCAACCGTGTTTTTGCCCACCACTCTCCGCGGCTCTTCGGGTCATGATCGCGACACCCTTAATCGGATATGTCCGCCGGGCGCCTCCTCAGCCAGGAATGAACACCACGCATGACAATTAGCTCTGAACTTTCAGCCTCCCCCGGCCTCGCGGACCCCGAAGAGGCCGGGCCCGCGCCACGCCGCCGCTCGGTTGGCGTGCGCATTGGCTCCGGCAACGCGGCGGTCCTCGTAGGCGGCGGCGCGCCTATCGCCGTCCAATCGATGACCAACACGGATACGGCCGATGTCGAAGGGACGGCGGCCCAGGTCGCGGCGCTTGCCCGCGCCGGCTCCGAGCTCGTGCGGATCACCGTCGATCGTGACGAAGCCGCCGCGGCCGTGCCGCATATCCGCGACCGTCTCGCAAAAATGGACTGCGACATCCCTCTGATCGGCGATTTCCATTATATCGGCCATAGACTGCTCAACGATCATCCCGCCTGCGCGGAGGCGCTCGACAAATATCGAATCAACCCCGGCAATGTCGGCTTCAAGGACAAGCGGGACAAGCAATTCGGCCGCATCGTGGAGGCGGCGATCAGATATGGCAAGGCGGTGCGGATCGGCGCCAATTGGGGCTCGCTCGATCAGGAGCTCCTCACCGCGTTGATGGACGAAAATGCCCGCGCGCCTTCGCCGCGCCCGGCCGGCGCCGTGATGCGCGAGGCGATGGTGCAATCGGCGCTATCTTCCGCCGCGCGGGCGGAGGCCATCGGGCTTGGCCGGGACAGAATCATCCTGTCGGCAAAGGTCTCGGATGTGCAGCATCTCATCGGCGTCTATCGCACGCTCGCGCGGCGCAGCAATTACGCGCTACATTTGGGCCTCACCGAAGCGGGCATGGGCTCGAAGGGCATTGTCGCCTCTGCCACCGCCATGGGCATCTTGTTGCAGGAGGGGATCGGCGACACGATTAGGGTTTCGCTCACCCCGGAGCCCGGTGGCAACCGCTCGCTCGAAGTGAAAGTGGCGCAGGAACTTTTGCAGACCATGGGGTTTCGCACTTTTGTGCCGCTGGTCGCCGCCTGTCCTGGCTGCGGGCGCACGACCTCCACGGTTTTTCAAGAACTCGCGCGGGATATCCAGACTTATATCCGGGAGGGGATGCCGCTATGGCGGACACGCTATCCAGGAGTCGAGGCGCTGAACGTCGCGGTAATGGGCTGCATCGTCAACGGGCCCGGCGAATCGAAACATGCCGACATCGGAATCTCGCTTCCCGGCACCGGCGAGACGCCGGCGGCGCCGGTGTTTATCGACGGGCAAAAGGCGATGACTCTGCGCGGCGAAGGCATCGCCGCCGAATTCAAGCAAATCGTCGAGGATTATATCGAGCGGAGGTTTGGGGCCACGAAGAGCGCGGCGGAGTAGGCGCGGCGGATAGTTTGGTGCTACTTGATATGTCGGCGTGCGGGCACTTGGAGCAGGTCCCGGAAAGGCTAAGGGGCTTTCCCGGCCGGCCACGCCTGACAATGATGAGCACTATGTCTACCTATACCCCCCAAACTGGATCAGCTCGGTCGGTGTCACTTCAAAGCGTAAATTGCAATTCCCAGCCCGACGAACGTAGCCACGCTCGCCAGAAAGGCGACTAACTTTCTGGTCCCGGCCTTCATCGACAATGTCAATGCATCTCACATTCCCGGCCCTGACGGTCCCCACAATCTTGGGATCGGTGTGGAGAAGGATTACCAAAAGATGCTCGATAAGATCTGCAAAGCCTATACGGTACGCTGGCATTTCTAATTTATTAAATGTTGAGCGGCGCTGCTCACTGTCGATCGAGATGCTAGGATCTCCCACCGGGCTGTGGAAAAGAGATTTTCACAGCCTGCCTCCTCTCTCTGGTCTCTTCCAGAACGAGATAAGACCGAGGAGAAAGCTGGCTTTTAAGCAGGGCGTTGAAAGGACCTCGTTCTAATTCGGTCCTTCTTTTTCAACGCCGTTCCGGGAGGTGTGCGATGAAACTTCTGGTTGCGGGGGCGACTGGCGCTATCGGCCGCCCGCTGATTCGTTGTTTGAAGGAGAGCGGTCACACGGTGTTTGGACTGGGGCGTTCGTCTGATTCAGACAGCGCTCTTGTTGAGATGGGTGCGGAGGCGGTGACCGGCGATGCGCTCGATGCCGCCTCCGTTAAGGCCGTGATTCAAAGGACTCGACCGGATGCCATCATAAATGAGTTAACCTCGCTGCCCAGACATTACACGCCGGAAGAAATGAAGGCGGCGGCGGATCGTGATCGCACAGTCCGAATCAGGGGGACTATCAATCTGCTGGCCGCGATGCATGACGCCGGAGTGCGCCGCTACATCCTGCAATCATCGGGATTCTGGTATGTCCCCGGCGCGGGTCTCGCCACTGAATTGGTGCCGTTTGCAGTTGACGCGTCTCCGGGGGTCGCCGCCAGCGCGCGTACCTATGTTGAGCTGGAATCGGCTGCGTTCCGAGCACCGGCGATACAATGCGTCGCTCTGCGTTACGGATTCTTCTATGGGCCGGGTACCTGGTACACCAGCGCTGGCGATATGGGCGAGCAGGTGCGCCAACGGCATGTCCCGATCATCGGCAAGGGCGAGGGCGTGTGGAGTTTCGTCCACATAGAAGATGCCGCCGCGGCGACCGTGGCGGCGCTCCGATGCGCGCCGGGAGCGTACAATATTGTGGACGATGACCCGAGCGAGCAGCGCGTATGGCTGTCCGCATTTGCTCGCGCGTGCGGAGCTCCGGAACCGCCTCAGGCCACGGAGCAGCAGGCGCTTGCCACGTCCGGCGCCGATTCCGTCTATTACGCGGCCCGGCTTCGAGGTGCGTCGAATGAGAAAGCCAAACGTGAGCTGAACTTCCGACCGCGTCCGCTGGGGTGACTCCAGACTGCCTAGCAGGGTATTCAGAAAGCACGTCAACAGCGATACAGTAGGCGAGATCGTGATCGACACCCCAAGCATCGCGCTCGACGGCCTTACGACGACCATCGCGGTCGACATGTAACCCTTCGGAGACTCAGACCGATGCGGTACCCGCACAACGATCATTAGTTCTGCTTTTGTTTTTATTGCAGTCGCTGCACTGTGGGTCGCACGCGCCTCTGCCGCTTCCGGTCCGGCATCGGCAGGCGATATTCACATTCTGTCGCAGCAGCCGCTCGCTGGTCACACTGGCACTGATGTTACGATACTCACTGTTGACTATTCGCCGGGAGGTTCGACGCCGCCCCACGAGCATCCGGGGACGACGTATGCTTATGTGCTCCAAGGCGCCGTGGTATCGAAGGTCAATGATGGCCCGACTCAAACGTTCACTAGGGGACAGACGTGGACCGAGCAGCCGCACGATCATCACACGATCTCGAAGAACGCGAGCTCAACGGAACCGGCGAAACTATTTGTCCTAATGATCGCACCGCACGGCGCACAACTGACGACCTTCCTGCACTAGCTAACGTCTTTTTTTAGCCTCGCCCACTTGCGGAAGAGCGGCCGCATCTGATTCAGATGCGGCCGCTTCTATTTGCGCCCTTCGATTCCGACCCGTCGCCTAAACCTCGGACGAGCGCTCAGCGGATGGGCGCGTAAGAAATCCAGTTTAAAAAGTTACCAGCATGGCGGCATACCACGAATATCGGTTGGTCTCGTTGGCATTCTGGATGCCGGGCCCAACCGTTCCCATCAAATGTTTTGAAACGATTCCTTTTGCAACGAATAATTTCGTTAGCTCGATTGGCGCCGCAGGAAAGCGGGAATCTCGAGCTGGTCCTCTTCGATCGCCCGGGTTTGATAGGCGCCGCGGCCATGCGCGTCCACCGCCGGTTGCGGAGCTCTTTGCGGGGCTGGCGGATGCTGCGCACGTTTGCCGTACTCGGCATGGACCGGACCCGGCTGCTGCTGCGGGTGGATCTGCCCTTGTGCTGGCTGCCGCGCGGGCGCTTGCCTGTCGCGCGGGCCAGAACCCGTCGCCGCTTCTTCCTGGCGGCTGATGCCGAACGAGGCAAGCCTTTCGAGGAGCGAACGGCGCTTGGCTTCGGGATGCGGCTCCGCCCCACGTTCGCCTCGACGCGCGCGGATCTGGTTTTGCGCTGGGAGAGGCAAATCGTCGATTTGCGGCATCCTCTGGGGCCGGACGTAAGGCGAATCGGGTGGCCCTGGAACGAAAGGACCGGCGTCGAAATGCTCGCTTGGCCGCACACCTTGTTGCGCCTGGTCGACATATTGACGCGATTGCGGGGCGACCTCCTGGACGCGGACTCCTTGCTGAGCGCCAGCGCCTGGGGCCGCGGGAGCCTGCAAAACCCGGTCTTCGTAACGCGGCGCATACTCCGCCGGCTGATAGGACTCCGGCGGGGCGCCAGGATAACGCGGTTGCGCCGTTTCAATCGGGCGCGCCGCCGTCTGCGCCCGCAAGCGGTTGGTGACTTCGGCAATGCGCGTCTCCGCGGCGGTGGGTTCATAGTCGCGGGCGACATGGTCGATTCCCGTCGCGACGACCGAGACGCGGACAATCCCGTCGAGGCTTTGGTCGAAGGTCGCCCCAAGGATGATATTGGCGTCCTCGTCGACCTCTTGGCGAATCCGGCCGGCGGCCTCGTCGACTTCGTAAAGGGTGAGATCGCTGCCGCCGGTGATCGAAATGAGCAGGCCGCGCGAGCCTTTCATCGAAACCTCGTCGAGAAGCGGATTGGCGATCGCGGCCTCGGCGGCGAGGATCGCCCGCTTTTCGCCCGAAGCCTCGCCGGTCCCCATCATGGCCTTGCCCATCTCGCGCATGATGGCGCGAACGTCGGCGAAATCGAGATTGATCAAGCCTTCCTTGACCATCAGATCGGTGACGCACGCAACACCGGAATAGAGCACCTGATCGGCCATCGCGAACGCATCGGCGAAAGTGGTTTTCTCGTTGGCTATGCGAAATAGATTCTGATTGGGAATGATAATCAGCGTATCGACCGATTTCTGCAGTTCGTCGATACCGGCCTCGGCCACGCGCATGCGCCGGGCGCCCTCGAACTGGAAAGGCTTAGTGACGACGCCGACGGTCAGGATGCCCATATCCCTTGCGGCGCGGGCGATGACCGGCGCGGCACCGGTGCCGGTTCCACCGCCCATGCCGGCGGTGACGAAGACCATATGCGCTCCCGAAAGGTGATCGCGGATTTCCTCGATCGCTTCCTCAGCCGCGGCCCGGCCGACCTCGGGCTGCGATCCGGCGCCGAGACCTTCGGTGACTTGCAGGCCCATTTGGATAATCCTCTCGGCCTTCGACGAGGTAAGCGCTTGAGCGTCGGTATTGGCGACGATGAACTCGACCCCGATCAGGCCCGAGACAATCATATTGTTTACGGCATTGCCGCCCGCGCCGCCGATGCCGGCGACCATGATATGTGGTTTGAGTTCCCGAAGCTCGGGAGCTTTAAGATTGATCGTCATCGTCTGGCCTCTCGACGTTGGAGCGCCGGTCAAGGACGCTCGGGTTTTCAGTCACGTTGTTCGCGGCAAACTCGAATGACTCGCCGCGCTTACTCTCGCCGTACGCACCGCTAAAAACTATTCTTGAGCCATCGCCCGACCCGCCCGATGTACCCATTCGCTTGCGACTCCGGAGCCGCGCCGCGCCGCGAAGGGCGGAAATGCTCGATGCCGCTCACCTGCGGATAGATCAGAAGCCCGACAGCCGCGGCAAAAGCCGGGCTCTTCGCGGATTCGGGTAGCCCCTTTATGCCGAGCGGCCGGCCCATCCGCACCTGCCCGGAGACGATGCGCTTCACCGCAGCCTGCATGCCGGTGAGCTGGCAGGCACCACCGGTGAGAACGAGTCTTCGCCCCGCATGCGCGGGAAGGCCCGCGTTCTTGAGCCGATCGCGCACGAGTTCGAGGATTTCCTCCACCCGAGGCTTGATGATGGAGATGAGTTGCCCCTTCGGCAAATGGACCGGACGCTCGCCTTCCTCGCCTGCCTGAACCACCGCGATCGTCTCGGTTTCATCGGAAACCGAAGTGAGGCACCCGCCATGAAGCGTCTTCAACCGTTCGGCATCGGCGAGCGTGATCCCGAGGCCGCGCGCGACATCCATTGTGATATGATGGCCGCCGATGGCGAACCCGTCGACATGGGTCAGATGGCCGCCGGAAAAGACGCTTACGGACGTTGTCCCCGCGCCCATGTCGATCAAGGCGGCGCCGAGTTCGGCTTCGTCGTCGGCCAAGGCGGCAAGACCCGCCGCGTAAGGCGTGGCGACCAACGCGTCGACCGTCAGATGGCAGCGTTCGACCGCGAGCATCAAGTTGCGCGCGACAGCGGCGTCGCAGCTCAGCACGTGCATATCGGCGCCGAGTTCGTCGCCGACCATCCCCCGCGGATCTTGAATGTGACGCGTTTCGCCCAACGCAAATCCGATTGGCAGGGCGTGCAGCACCGCCCTGCCCTCTTGTCCGCCGCGCATTGTGCAAGCCTCCAGCACGCGGTGGACATCGGCTTGCGTAACGGCCCGCCCGGCGATCGCGATCTTGGCATCGTAGAGCCGCGAGGAAAGTCTGCCGCCGGTCGCGTTCACGAGCACGCTTTCGGCCTGCATCCCAGCCATGCGCTCCGCTGCGTCGACGGCGAAACGGATGGCGCTTTCCGCCGCGTCCATATCGACGACGGCGCCGCTCTTGATTCCGCGCGAGCGTTGATGTCCGATGCCAAGAACGCGGCAACGATGGGTTCGACCGCGCAGCGGCTCGGAAGAATCGCTCGGGGTCAGTCGCGCGACAAGACAGACGATTTTAGAGGTTCCAATGTCGAGCACGGAAAGGACCGCGCTCTTGCGGACCGGCAAGGACGGCAAGCGCGGCGGCAATACCTTCGAATTCATGTCCGGCCGCCTTTTACCTTGTTCTTACTCGTGAGCATCGCGGCGCGTTCGGCCGCCGCTTCCTCGGCGAGACGCGCGACAACCAGGCCGGATTGACGAAGGTCGAGCGAAAGGATGTCCTTGTCGAGCACATGCGAAGCGCGCTGAAGGTCAACGAGCCTTGCGAGCGCCGCCTCGGGCTCCATTTCCGGCAAGAGAACGTCTATCCCGTTAGCCGTTTTCAACGTCCAGCGGCGTCCCGCGACGAGCACGCCCGCCACGATCCGTTCGCGCAAATCTCCCGCCATTTCGAGAAGCGCCAAATATTGATCGAGTTTCGCGTTGGCCCCCGCGCCCACGACGAGCGGCAATTGAATGAAGCGCTGGTCGCGCATGGCGGCGAGGGGAACCCCGTCGGCGGCCACGATTTGCACTTGCCCGTCGCATTGCCACAGGGCGAAAGGCTGGCGCTCCTCGATCTCGATCAGGAGCCGGTCCGGGTAGAGCTTGGTGATCGCCGCTTCCTTGACGAGCGGCAGCTGTTTCAGCCTCTCCCTTATTTTTGCCACGTCGAGAAACAGAAGCGAATTGCGCGGACCTATCCCCGCGACAGTCAGAATGTCTTGCTCCTTGAGTTCGCGCTCGCCCGCGATGGTCACGGCCTTGATGGAGAAACCCAGCGCCTTGGCAAGGATGTCAGAGGGCTCTCCTTGCCTCGCGACGAAGGCGGCGTAGTGGCCGCCTTTCACCGTGCCGGCGGCGCCGGCCGCCGCTAACAACGCCATGGAAAAGCAAGCGCCCGTGCCCGGCCCGGCCAGCTTGGCGAGGATTTTATGCCGCAAACCCCGCCTCGGCTGACGCGCTGGCGGCATGATTTGCCGCGGCGATAAGGGTTCGGGAACAGGCACGGCGCCGGCATAGGCCAACGCCGCCGGGGGAAAGCCAATGATCACAGTTCTCAACGATCGCAGGAAGCGTCCTCGACCATCCATCGAACAAGCTCACCGAATTTGAGGCCGGCATGGCCAGCGAGTTCCGGCACAAGCGAAGTCTCGGTCATCCCAGGCTGGGTATTGACCTCCAAAACCACGAGCTCCCCCGTCCCGCCGGGAGAATCGTCGTAGCGGAAATCCGTCCGGCTCACGCCGCGACAACCGAGCGTCCTATGCGCCTTGAGCGCCAACTCTTGAACATTTTGGTAAATATTTCCTTTAAGTTTTGCCGGAAGGACGTGGATGGAGCCGCCTTTCGCGTATTTTGCGTTATAGTCGTACCAGCCCCCGTCCGCGGCGCGTATCTCTATGACATCATAGGCTTTTTCACCGATGACGGCGGAGGTTAGCTCGCGTCCGGCGACGTAGCGTTCGACCAAGACCTGGTCTCCATGGGGCCAATCTTTCTTGGTTAATTCTTGCGGAGGACGATTTTGACCCTCCGGCACGATCAGAACACCTACGGAAGATCCTTCATCGAGGGGCTTTACGACGTAAGGAGGCGGCAAAATATGTTTTTGGGCCGCCGTAAAGCGATCGGTAGTGATCCCTTCCGCGATTGGCACCCCTGCGGCGCGAAAAAGCTCCTTCGCGCGATCTTTTCGCATGGCGAGCGCCGAGGCGAGCACGCCGGAATGGGTGTAGGGAATGCGCAGCATTTCCAAAATGCCTTGCATGATGCCGTCCTCGCCAAAACGCCCGTGCAGCGCGTTGAAGGCGACGTCGGGGCGGAGGTTGGCCAGCGTTTCGGCGATCTTCCGGTCCACATCGACGCGGGTGACTTTATAGCCTTCGGCTTCGAGGGCTGCCGCGCAGGCCTCGCCCGAGCGCAACGACACCTCGCGCTCCACTGATAGGCCGCCCATCAGCACGGCGACGTGTTTGGTCATGCTAACAATCCAGTTGGGCGCGTGACGGGCGTGTGCCAATCGTACCAAAATGTTTCACGTGAAACATTTTGGTACGATTGGGGCTTCGGGCGAACGTACACGCGCGAGGCGCGGCGTGATACAAAGCCGGGATTTGCCGCAAGCATAAGATTGCGATATAAATTACGAGTACGACCAGGCATATTTTTGTCGAAGATCGAGTTCCGACCAGGTTTCGGTTTTTTAAAGACGCCCATTTTCGCGTCTTCTTGATCGACGGTGACGATGTCCTTCACCATCGCCGGGACAACTAAGGAGTTCGATCTATCGTTTGGAAAACGCGACAATATCAGTGATAACGTCTTGCGGTGCTTGACCGCTCGTCCGATCCAAATAAGACCATTAGAGTTGAATAGTTCTAACCAACCGTCCTTCACGGGATCGCCCAGCGGCGTGGGATGTCGGATCAAACCGGTTCCATGGTTGGCCACTTTCGCCGTGCGTGATGCCACTTCCAGTTGGGCCCTCCTCGCCGAGGCGCTGCCCTGCCAGGCTGCGGCCCGGTTGACCGCGCGAGGCGGCCGCCCTTCACACCAGTGCTGCGCCGCCATCCACGACCAATACCTGACCGGTGCCGTAGGTCTGACGCATTAGATAGAGATAGGCTTCGGCGATCTCCTCGGTCTCGCCGACATGGCCCACCGGCAATTTCTCCGCCGTCTGTCGATAGAGCGTCGCACGATCCGCCTCGGTCATGCCGGCCCAGAGCGGGCTCTTCACCACACCCGGACAGACGATGTTGACTCGGATCGGGGCCAGTTCGACCGCAAGGGCGCGGGTCAGCCCCTCCATGGCAGAGCAGATGCTTGCGCCCAGCGCCCAGCCCGCGTGAGGCCGCTTACCCGCGAGGCCGGACGTGAAGACGATGGAGCCGCCCGGACGGATGCTTCCGCTGCCGTATTTCGCCGCCAGAAAGGCGCCCCAATAGCGCAGACCGAAGAAGCTGCGCGCCGCCTCGACATCCGTGCTCGCCAGGCTGCCAAGCTGCAGCGCTTCGCCGGCTGTGAAGACCAGATGGTCGAAGCTGCCGAGCATTGCGAACAGCGCCTGCACCGCCGCCTCGTCGGCGAGATCGAGTGCATGGCCTTCGCCGCCGGCCGGCAGAGTGGCAAGCGCTTGGTCGACTCGCGTCCTCCGGCTGGAGGAAATCACCACCGAGGCGCCGTCCTTTGCCGCCGCTTGGGCGGTGGCGAGGCCGATGCCGGAGCTGCCGCCCAGCACCACGATTCGCTTTCCCTCGAAGGTCAGGTCCGAAACTCCTTCCATTAGGTCACGTGTTGCGGGCAGGCGCTTTTTGCATCAGACAGGCCCTTGGGGACGTCAAGGGCCGTTCCGGCCACATGATCCCGTTCATCGCATGGCCGACCCGAGCGCATCTGAACTTTGAAGTCAAGGTCTACGACCGCCGGAGGTGGCGCGCCACTCGAAATCGGACTTGTCCGATTTCGACATCGTAAATGCCGATCTCGGCAACAGCCGAGATCGGTTCGCGTGCTTGAGTTCAGAGTTCAGATACGCTTTTCTGCCATACGATGAATGGGTTTTTCCGCGCCAGGCGCGCGGCTCAGGACGAGAGGGGTTTTCCCGCTCTTAAAATTTCCCACTCCAAGGTGACGCCGCTGGTCTCCAGAACGCGGGCGCGGATGAGTTCGCCCAAATTTTCGAGATCGGCGGCGGTGGCGTTGCCGCGATTGATCAGAAAATTGCAATGCAGCTTTGACACCTGCGCATCGCCCACCGCGAGGCCGCGGCAGCCCGCTTTGTCGATTAATTCCCAGGCCTTGTGGCCCGGCGGATTTTTGAAGGTCGAGCCGCCGGTGCGGGTGTTGACGGGCTGGGTTTCTGCGCGGGCTTTGGTGATCTCCGCCATCTCCGACAGGATCGCGTGTGGATCGCCGGGGCTGCCTGCAAAAACCGCGCGGGTAAAAATCACGTCCCCCGCCGCGCCGCAGTGCCGGTAGGAAAATCCCATGTCCGCATTGGAAAACTCAACGGCATTGCCCTTGCGGCTGACGCCACGGCAGGAGACGAGGACATTCTTGGTCTCGGAGCCATAGGCTCCCGCGTTCATCCTCAGCGCGCCGCCAACCGAGCCCGGTATGCCGCGAAAAAACGCAAGGCCCGCGAGGCCCGCCTTGGCGGCGGCGGAGCTAAGTTTTACGTCCGGCGCGCCAGCGCCCGCGTGCAAAAAAAGTCGCTCGATCGTGATCTCTTGAAAACCTTTGCCGAGGCGGATCACGACGCCTTCAATGCCGCCGTCGCGCACCAGAATGTTGGAGCCAGCGCCCAGCGCCAGAACCGGAACCGCGGGATTGAGGTGGCTAAGAAAATACGAAAGATCGTTCTCGTCCCCGGGCTCGAACAGCACTTGCGCTGCGCCGCCGGTCCTGAACCAGGACAAAGGGGCCATCGGCGCATGGCTCGTGAGAGACCCGCGCAGCTCGGGCATTTGCGCGGAGAGTTTTGGCGCGATGCCGGGAAGGATCGCGGGGCTTTCCTTATGCGGGGACAGCGACATCGAGCACCGTGTCCGCCGCGAGCTGGCCCGGCAGCGCGTGCGCCCATTGGGTGATATTGCCGGCGCCGAGGAAAACAATGTAGTCGCCGGGTTTGGCGAGCGTGCGAATAAGCGGTGCCAAATCCTCCGGCCGTTTCAGGCCAAGCGCATGGGCGTGTCCGCGCGCCTTCAGGGCGGCGACAAGCGAATCGCGATCGGCGCCTGCGATGGGCGCTTCGCCCGCTGAATAAACATCGGCGACGATCACCGTATCGGCATCGTCGAACGCGCCCGTAAAACCGTCGAAGAGCGAATGGAGACGCGTAAAGCGATGGGGCTGAACGACGGCAATGACCCGGGCCTTCGCCGACGCGCGGGCGGCGCGGAGAACAGCGGTGATTTCGACCGGATGATGGCCATAATCGTCGAAGATGGTTGCGCCGTTCCAATCCCCGGTACGGGTAAAGCGGCGCTTGACGCCGCCGAACGCGGCGAGCGCCTTCCTGATCGCCTCCGCGTTCATGCCGAGCCGATGCGCGACGGCAAGTGCGGCCGTCGCGTTCAGCGCGTTGTGATGGCCTGGCATCGGCATGACGATGTTTTCAAGCACTGTCTCGGCGCCGCTCTCGCGGTCGCGAATGATCGCCGTAAAGCGCGAAACGCCATTGCTGAGATCAAGACCGGCGAGCCTGACATCGGCGTTCGGATCTTCCCCATAGGTGACGACGCGCCGGTCCTCGATCTTTTGGGCAAGTTCTCGCACGATTGGATGGTCGTGGCACATGACCGCGAAACCGTAGAAGGGAATATTTTCGACGAAAGCGCGAAAAGCGTCCTTGATCGCCGCGAAAGTCCCGAAATGATCGAGGTGTTCGGGATCGATATTGGTGACGACCGCTATATCGGCGGGAAGCTTGAGGAAAGTGCCATCGCTTTCATCGGCCTCGACGACCATCCAGTCCCCGGCTCCTAGCCGCGCGTTGGTTCCATAGGCGTTGATGATGCCGCCGTTGATGACGGTCGGATCGAATTTGCCGGCTTCGAGAAGAGTAGCGACGAGAGATGTCGTGGTCGTCTTGCCATGCGTTCCGGCGATGGCCACGCATTGCTTGAGGCGCATGAGCTCGGCGAGCATTTCCGCGCGGCGAACGATCGGCAGGCGTTTTTGCCGCGCGGCAATGAGTTCGGGGTTGTCCCGCTTGATCGCGGTAGAGATCACGACGACTTCCGCCGCACCGAGGTGTTCCGCGCAATGACCGATATGGATTAGCGCGCCTTTGCCGCGCAATCGCAACACATTGGCGCTCTCGGCCGCGTCCGAGCCTTGGATCTGATAGCCGAGATTAAGCAAAACCTCGGCTATGCCGGACATGCCTATGCCGCCTATTCCGACAAAATGAATGGGGCCTAGTTTATCCGGCAATTTCATGGATTCTTGTCCTTGTCGCTCGTGAGACTTTGCACCAGATCGGCGAGCCGTTCGGCGGCATCGGCGATGCCGGCCCGCTTCGCCGCGGCGCCGCGGCTCGCGAGAGAGGCCACATCGCCCTGCGCTTCGACAAGAGCAGTCGCCAGCCATTGCGGCGAAAATGCGCTCTGCGCGACGACAATGGCGGCTCCGGTCGCCGCGAACTGCTTCGCATTGGCGGCTTGGTCCTGATCGAGCGCATGAGGGAGCGGCACAAGGATGGCGGGGCGCCCAATCACGGCGAGTTCCGACACGGTCGAGGCGCCGGCGCGGGCAATGACGAGATGGGCTTGCGCGATCCGCGCCGGCAAGTCCGAAAAGAACGATTTGACCTCGGCATCGACGCCAACGCGCCGGTAGGCATCGCGCACCCTTGCTTCGTCCGCCGCGCGCGCCTGGTGAACGACGACGAGCTTTTGCCGGGCGGCTTCGGGCATGAACGCGGTCGCGGCGGGCACCACGTCCGAAAAAATTTTTGCGCCCTGCGAGCCGCCGGTAACGAGGATTCGCAGTTGGCCACCGGACCAATCCGGGAAGGCTACCCGCGAGGCCTCGATCACAATCGGCCGAACCGGGTTTCCGGTCAGATGCGTCTTTCCCGCCAAAGCTCCGGGGAGGCCGCCAAGCACCTCGAAACCTTGGGCGATCGCATCGACCCTAGACGCGAGAAACCGGTTGGCGCGGCCGATCACGGCATTCCCTTCGTGCAAAAGGGTTGGCACGCGAAGCCACGTTGCCGCCAGCATCGGAGGAACGGTCGGGTAGCCGCCAAAGCCAATCACCGCGCGTGGGCGGATCCGATTGACAAGCCGGCGCGCGGCAACAGTTCCCCGGATTAGCGTGAAAATCGCCATCGCGCGGGAAAACAAGGCGCCGCTCCTCGGGGTCGCGGCGGCCAATTTGTGAATGGCATGGGCGGGAAAATCGCCGCCATATTTCGCCGCCCGTTCGTCGGTGACAAGATGCACTTCCATGCCGCGCGCGGCTAGCGCATGGCTCAGGGCCGCCGCCGGAAACAAATGGCCGCCGGTGCCACCCGCCGCGACCATAACCAGACAGCGGCCGCTCATGGAAAAGCTTCGGCCCTGGCGTCTTCAAGGATCGCGGCACCCGGCCGTTTTCGCATGACCGCGATCAACAAGCCGATCGCGAGCCCCAGCGAAATAAGCGAGGAGCCGCCGTACGAAATAAATGGTAGGGTCATGCCTTTCGCCGGTATGAGATGAACGTTGACAGCCATGTTGATCGCGCTTTGGAGGCCGAAAAGCATCACCAGTCCAGCCGCGGCGAAGCGGCAAAAAGGGTCCTTGTTGCGCGCCGCCATGAACAAGCCGCGCACCACGATGAAGGCAAAAATCGCGGCGATCAGGAGGCACGCGAGAACACCGAATTCCTCTCCCGTAACGGCGAAGATGAAATCGGTATGGGCATCTGGAAGTATGCGCTTGATGGTTCCTTCGCCCGGCCCCTTGCCGAACCAGCCGCCGGACAGGAAGCTGTCGAGCGCGGTATCCACCTGAAACGTATCGGCCATGCCGCCGCCGGCGCTGGGATCGATGAATTTGAGAACCCGGGCGCGTACATGCGGCACCAATTTATAGGCAAGCAGCGCGCCGCCCAAGCCAACTCCGCCAATGCCGGCCACCCAGACCCAATGCTGACCGGCGACGACGAATAGCGCCGCCCAGACCAGCGTGATAAGCATTGTCTGGCCGAAATCAGGTTGCAGAATCAAAGGTACGATGGTCGCCAACAACAATAGGACGGCGAGAAGGTTGGCCGGAACGTCGCGCCGCTTGCCGGCTTCCGAAAAGGCCCACGCCACGAGAACGACAAATGCCGGCTTCAAGAACTCCGAAGGCTGGACACCAAAAATCCAGCGCCGCGATCCCTTAATTTCTTGGCCATAGAGCAGCGCCACGACGATCATGGCCATCGCCAGCGAAAACACGAAAAGCGCGACCCGGCGCACTTGCCGCGGGGACAGGAAGGAAGTTGCGACGAGGACCGCGACCGCAGGCATCAGGAACAGAACCTGACGGTGCACGAAATGGAACGTCGAAAGGCCGAGCCGCTCCGCGACCGGCGGGCTTGCCGCCATCGTCAACACGAGTCCGGACACCATCAGCGCGGCCACCGCCGCAAGGATCCAGCGGTCGATTGTCCACCACCAGTTCGCCAGGGCCGAGCGTTCCGCGCGCGACACCATTGTCTCCCCCTTCAGCCCGATTTTTTTCCGGCGAGCAAAGCCTCGACGAGCGCACGAAAACGATCGCCGCGCTTCTCAAAATCCGGAAATTGATCGAACGACGCGCAGGCCGGCGAAAGAAGCACGACTGGTTCCGCGAGCTGGCTCGCAAGTGCATCGCGCGCCGCTACCGGCACCGCTCCTTCGAGCGTACCGCAGCTCTCATAGGGAAATGAATCCCCAATCGTTTGCGCGAAATTCTCGCTCGCCTCGCCGATCAGATAAGCCTTGACCACTTTGCCAAACAAGGGGCGTAGAGGTTCGATGCCGCCCTCTTTCGCCCTGCCGCCGATGATCCAAAACACTTTGCCGAATGACCGGAGCGCCTTTTCGGCGGCATCGGCGTTGGTCGCCTTTGAATCATTGATGAAGAGAACCCTCCCCTTCCGGCCTACCTCCTCTAAACGATGCGGCAGACCGGGAAAACTTCGCAGGGCTTGCGCGACGCGCTCGAGATCAAATTCGTGCGGCCCGAGCGCCGCGACGGCGGCGGCGGCATTCTGGCCATTGTGCTCGCCGCGCAACGAGGCAATTCCGGCAAGGCCGGCGATCCGTGTCGAGTGGCCTCCGCGCCGCCGTATGAGACGGTCGCCATCAAGAACAATGCCATCTTCGATCGCGGTTTTGGTAACCGAAACACATGCCGTTTTTCGGCCCGCTTTCATGAGTTCCTTGGCAATGCCACTTGTAAGTCCGTCGTCGATTCCGATCACCGCGAGATCGGCATTTTCCACCAGCTTTGCCTTGATCGCGGCATAATTTTCCATCGTGCCGTGGCGGTCCAGGTGATCTGGCGTGATATTCAGAAGCACGCCCACGGATGGGTTGAGTGAGGGCGCGAGAGCGATCTGAAACGAAGAGCACTCGACGACATGAACGCGCTCTTTCGAGGGCTCCGCCAAGGCGAGGATCGGGGTGCCGATATTGCCGCCAACCTCGACCGCGAAACCAAAGCTCCGGTAAAGATGCGCAATGAGCGCCGTCGTCGTGGATTTCCCATTCGTGCCGGTAATCGCCACGAAAGGCGAGCCCGGCGCGATTTTTTGCCGCTCGCGGCAAAATAATTCTATGTCGCCGATAATTTCCACCCCGGCCCGCATCGCCTTCAGCACGGTCCAGTGCGGCGCCGGATGTGTTAACGGAACGCCGGGCGAAAGCACAAGCGATGCAAAATTCCGCCAGTCCGCAAGCGCAAGATTTTCGATCCTGAGACCCGCCGCGCGGGCCTTCTCTCGCGCATGCTCGTTGTCGTCCCAGACGGCAACACGGGCGCCGCCCGCGACCAGGGCCTGGGCCGTGATAAAGCCCGAGTTGCCTAGGCCAAACACGGCGGCATGCTTGCCATTGAACGAAGTGACCGGCGTCATCCTCACCTCAATTTCAAGGTGGAGAGGCCGATCAGCGCGAGCACGAAAGCGATGATCCAAAAGCGCACCACGACTTGCGGCTCGGACCAGCCAAGTTGCTCGAAATGGTGATGGATGGGCGCCATTTTGAAGACCCGCTTGCCGGTGAGCTTAAAGGAAACGACTTGCACGATAACCGACAGGGTTTCGAGAACGAAGAGACCGCCGACGATGGCAAGAACGATCTCGTGCTTGACCGCGACCGCTATCGTGCCAAGGGCGCCGCCGAGCGCGAGCGAACCCGTGTCTCCCATGAAGATCTGCGCGGGCGGCGCATTGAACCAAAGAAAACCCAAACCAGCGCCGATCAAGGCGCCACAAACGACGGCAAGCTCGCCCGCACCGGGAACGAAATTAATCCCCAGGTAAGTCGAGAACACCGCGTTACCGGCGAGATAAGCGATGATCCCGAAGGCCGCCGCGGCGATCATCACTGGCACGATCGCGAGGCCGTCGAGGCCATCCGTGAGATTGACCGCATTGCCGGCGGAAACGATCACGAAAGATCCGAAGGCGAGAAAAAAAACGCCGAGGTCGGCGACGAAACCATTGATCGTCGGCAGGGCGAGGCCCGTCGTGTGCGCTGTTCCGAGTTTCATCATCGCGAAGCAGGCGGTGATGGCTATGGCAACTTCCAAGGCAAGCCGCCGCCGCCCGGAAAGACCTTTTTGCGTCTGTTTCGTCACCTTCAATAAATCGTCGTAGAAGCCTATCGCGCCGAAACCTCCGGTCACCACCAGCACGATCCAGACAAAATGATTGCGCAAATTCGCCCAGAGCAAGGTGGAGACGATAACTCCCGACAGGATCATCAAGCCGCCCATCGTCGGCGTCCCGCTCTTCGTCAGGAGATGAGACGGCGGCCCGTCGTCGCGAATGGGCTGGCCCTTGCCTTGTTTCAAGCGCAAGGCGGCGATTATGCGTGGCCCGAAGAAGAACACGAAGAAGAGCGCCGTCGCGGTGGCGCCGCCGGTGCGGAAGGTAATATAACGAAATAGGTTGAGCGGCCCGAAAATGCTTGAAAAATCGGAGAGCCAAGTGAGCATTTCACGGTCCTTGACGATTTTGCGCGGAATTTTCCGCCGTGGCGTTTTCCTTGAGAGCGTCGACGATCGCGCTCATCTTGGTGCCGTTCGATCCCTTGACGATCACCATGTCACCGCTTTGCACCGCCGCCACGACGACCGCCGCAAGGTCGCTTGCGCGGTCGCGCCAGGCCCCTTGCAAATGCCCGGGCAAAGCCTCGAACAGATGTTTCATCAAGGGACCGGCCGCGAAGACGAAATCGATGTGATTGGCTACGACATCGCCGGCGAGTTCGGCGTGCATCGCCGCGCCTTTGTCGCCAAGTTCCAGCATATCGCCGAGGACGGCGATGCGGCGTCCCTTGCCCGGCATGGGAAGGGCGCCGGCAAGGGCGATCGCCGCGCGGATCGACGCCGGATTGGCATTGTAGCTCTCGTCGACAAGTGTAAAAGGACCATTTTTGGCGGATAGGCATAGCCTCTCGCCCCGGCCCGGCTGCGCCGAGAAAAACGCGAGCGTGCCAGCGGCAAGCTCGAGGTCGACGCCGAAAGCCTTCGCGGCAAGGAGCACCGCGAGCGAGTTCGTGGCAAGGTGGCGGCCGGGCGCGCCGAGACGATAGGTCAGCCGATAACCGCAGACTTCCGCCTGCACGATGGAGTGGTCCGCGCTAAGTGTCACGCTCACCAGCTTCGCGTCGGCTTTGTCGTGTTCGCCGAAACTCGCGACATGACCCGCGGGCGAGGCCTTGGCATGGGCAAGGAGACGCTCATACTCGGCGATGTCGCGATTGAGGATTGCAACGCCTCCCTGAACAAGGCCGGAAAAAATCTCCGCCTTGGCGTCGGCTACGTCATCCAGGCTCGCGAAATACTCGAGATGAACCGGGGCGATTGTCGTTATGATTGCGACATGCGGACGCACCATCGTGGAAAGAGATGTGATTTCGCCTTGGTGGTTCATGCCGATTTCGTAGATTCCGAAGCTTGTATGTTTCGGCATTCGCGCCAAGGTGAGGGGCACGCCCCAATGATTGTTGTACGACGCAACCGGAGCGTGGGAAACCCCGGCCTGGGCGAGCGCGAGCCGTAATGCTTCTTTCGTCGACGTCTTGCCCGCCGAACCGGTCACCGCGACGATGCGGGCTCCTGAGCGGGCCCGCGCGGCGGCGCCAAGACGTTCCAGCGCGGCGAGAACATCGGCCACGACATAGAGCGGCCCGAGCGGCTTGAGCGCCTCGGCATGGGCTTCATCGACCACCGCCGCGACGGCGCCTTTTGCGAAAGCCGCGCCGATATAATCATGGCCGTCCGAGCTAAGTCCCTTGATTGCAAAAAAAAGGTCGCCTTTCTGGAGCGTGCGCGTGTCGATCGAAATTCCGGTGGCGCCGCCACGCGGCACGGAGCCGCTTACCCGCGCCGCGAGCGGGCCAACGAGACCGAGACTTGTCCACAGGAAGCTGTTCGCGGCGCTGTTGTTCATGCGGAAAGATCTTTTAGCAGCGCGCGCACACAGATGGAGTCGGAAAAAGGCAACGTCCTGCCGCCGACAATCTGGCCGGTTTCATGTCCCTTGCCGGCAATGAGAAGACCATCGTTTGGGCCGAGCATCGCAAGGGCCTGGACGATCGCCGAAGCCCTGTCGCCGATCTCCTCGACATTGTCGAAGCCGTTCGCGCCTAGAAGGATGGCCTTGCGGATCGCCGCTGGATCCTCCGAGCGGGGATTGTCGTCGGTGACGATGACGCGATCCGCCAGGCGCGCCGCCGCCTCGCCCATGAGCGGCCTTTTTCCCGCATCGCGGTCGCCGCCGCAGCCAAACACCACGATGAGGTTTTCGCGCACAAGCGGCCGCAATGCCTTGAGGGTTTTTTCGAGCGCGTCCGGCTTATGCGCGTAATCGACGAAAATGGGCGCGCCCTTACGGCGGCCGACGAGTTCGAGACGACCGGGCGCGCCTTCGAGCTTTTCGAGCGCCGCAAAGACCGCGCTAGGGGAGCTTCCGGTGGCAATGCAAAGACCGGCGGCGACAAGCGCGTTCGACGCCTGAAACGAACCGGCAAGCGGAAGAAGAAGCGAGTAAATCCCGTCGCCATGGGCAATTTTGATCCGCGTCGAAAAATTCTCGGCTGCGCTTTCGAGGAGGCGCAGCGCGGTACCTTTCAAGCCGGTCGAGACGACGCGCAGGCCGCGCTTTTCGCAAACCGCGACGACCTTTGCCGCGACATCGCTGTCGGCATCGACAACGGCGGGCTGGCCAGGCGCAAGCAGCCGGTCGAACAATTGCAATTTCGCGGCGAGATAATCGTCCAACGTCGCATGATAGTCGAGATGATCGCGCGAGAAATTGGTGAAGGCTCCGGCACCGAGGCGGACGCCGTCGAGCCGTCGTTGCAGAATTCCATGCGACGAAGCCTCCAGGGCGAGATGAGTCACTCCGCCGCGCGCCAGTCCGTCCAGGGTTTTGTGCAAGGTCACCGGATCCGGGGTGGTAAGCGAGCCCGCGACCGGCCCCGAAGGCGCGACGACGCCGAGCGTGCCAAGCGAAGCGGCCTTGGCGACGAGCGCGGCCCAAATCTGACGCACGAAATCGGTGACTGAGGTCTTGCCGCTCGTTCCTGTGACCGCGACGATCGTTTCGGGCTGGCGCGGGTACATGCGCGCCGACGCGTGCGCCAAGGCGCTGCGGACGTCCGGCGCCGCGATAAAGGCAGCGGGCGCGATGGGGCCCGCGGGAGCGCGCTCGGCGACGATTGCGACAGCGCCGCGCCGAACCGCTTGCGACGCGAAGACGAGGCCATCCGTTTTTGTTCCCGGCACCGCGAAAAAAACCATGTCCGCGGTCACCGCGCGGCTATCGGCGCTGAGGCCCTTGATCTCGCGTCCGGCCAAGGTTTCCGGAATATCGGCCCGCGGAAACAGTTCGGCGAGGCGCATCAATGAGCCCTTCCGCCATGCGCCGGCACATTCGCCTCCGCATAACCAAGTTTTGCCAGGAGCGGAAACGGTTGCGCGGGCAGATCGATGCGCGGCGGAAGCCCAAGCAAAGGCCCGGTCCGTTCAATGATCTTGCCGGTGACCGGACCCGCGTTCCAGGCAGCGGTGCGGTATCCGGCGGTCTCGGGCAATCCCTGCGGCTCGTCCAAGAGCGTCAGAAAGAGATATTTGGGCTTGTCGGCCGGCAGAACCGCCATGAACGTCGTGAGAACCTTATCCTTGGAATAATGGCCGTGGACGATTTTGTCCGCGGTGCCTGTCTTGCCGCCGACGAAATAACCCTTGATATCGGCTATTCTCGCCGTGCCGATTTCCGCGTTGAGCCGCATCAAATAGCGCAGGGCCTCCGACGTTTCCGCCTTGACGACGCGCGGCGCATCCTTCTGCGCCTCTTCCTCGTTCCGCTTCAAAAAGGTCGGCGTGACGAGGAGTCCGCCATTAACCAGCGCGTCGACCGCCATCATGGCCTGCAAGGGAGCAACATTGAGGCCCTGTCCGAACGCAATCGTCATCGTATTGAGTTCGCCCCAATTTTTCGGAACGAGGGGCTCGGCGGACTCCGGCAGCTCGGTGCGCAGGCGGCCAAGCTGCCCCATTTTGCGCAAGAAAGCCCTATGACCCTCGACCCCAACCATCAAAGCCATGCGCGCGGCCCCAACGTTGGATGAATAAGTAAATACCTCGGGCACACTCAATACCCGGTGCGTCGCATGAAAATCATGAATAGTGAAGTGCCCGTAGCGCAGGCTATCACGTGCGTCGATCCGCGAATGCAGCGTCACCTTGCCCAAATCGAGGGCCATTGCAATGGAAATAGCCTTGAAGGTCGAGCCCATTTCATAGACGCCGACGGAGAGCCGGTTGATGTGATCTGGGTCGAGGGCGTCGGCCGGGGTATTTGGATCGTAGTCGGGCAAGGACGCCATCGCGACGACTTCCCCGGTATTCACGTCGAGAATTGCCGCCGCGCCGGCCTTGGCCTTGAACTTGGCGATGCCTTTGGCAAGCTCGTCACGCAACGCGTAAGTCGCCTTGAGATCGAGCGACGTCGTGATCGGCGTCAGGTTCTCAGGGGTCAGACTGAACCCCGCGCCATGCAAATCCGCCAGTCCCTGGCCGTCGATGTATTTTTCGAGTCCCGAAATGCCGATGCCGTCGAGGTTGGCAAAGCCAAGCACATGCGCGGCGATCGGGCCGTTTGGATAAACCCGTTTGTTTTCAGGCAGAAATCCAACGCCGGGGAGGCCGAGGTGATAGACCTCCTGTTGCTGCTTCGGAGTGATTGCGCGTTTGACCCAAACGAAACCTTTGCGGGAGCCGAGACGCTCGCGCAGTTCATGTGCGTCGACATCGGGGAGCGCGGCGGTGAGAAGCTCGACCGCTTCGTCCTTGTCGATGATTCGCCTCGGCTCGGCGAAAACCGACATGACCTTTATGTCGGTCGCCAGAAGCTCGCCGTTGCGATCGAGAAGATCGGGGCGTGCGGCGGCGACAGCGTCGGCGGCCGCGCGTCTGTCGCTAACAGGCGGGTCCGGGCGCAGACCAAAGTCGATGAGCTTCGCCGCGATGATTCCATAGACCCCCAGAAATACCCACGCCGCGAGTCGAATGCGGGGCGCACTCTTGCCGAGCCTCGCCGAAAAAATGCCGGCGAGGAAGCTTTCGATGCCGCGGACGCGGCTGCCGGCGGGCCTGACTGTCGCACCGTTTGCCTCATTGTCGAGTCCTGAATCGAAGCCGTCGCTCATCTTTTCGCGATCTTCTTCCATTTTCGCACGATCACCTTGCCGGCGTGGCCGACACGGCGGCGTCGAGGGCATTGGCGTCGCCAGGGGTATTCGTCGGCTCCGCCAATCCGAGCGCTTCAAGTTTACGTCCGATCGCATCGACTCTTGGTGCCTTGCCCGGCAAGGTATCCGCGCGGATGATCTGGTTCAGGGCGACCGGTTGTAAATCGAGGAACTTGTCGGCGAGCGCCAGGATGCGCTCTGGCCGCGTCAAATGCGCCCATTCGGCGCGCAGCGTGCCAATTTGGTCCCGTTCCTTCTTGATCTCATGCTGGAGCTTCACGATCGTTTCGGCATGAAAGATTGTCTCGTATTTAATCGTATAGGCGTAGATCGCCGAACCTATCAGCGCCACGATCGCCAGAATATTTAATATCCGCACCATTTCAGCGGCCTCAAGGATGAGCTTCTGGGAGTTTCGCGAGCACCATCAGCCGATCGTCGAGACCGCGAGGCACGGCTTTCGTGCGGACACCGTAACGAAGCTTGGCCGACCGCGCGCGTGGGTTGGCGCTCATTTCACGCCGCGATGGCAGCACCGGCTGCTTGCCTCCTAGGCTGAAGGTTGGCTCCGGCGGAGCGATCTCGTGCGGCAGCCGCCGGGAGGGAGTTTGGCCGCGCCCGGAGCGCCCGGCGAAAAACTGTTTGACGATACGATCCTCCAGCGAATGAAAAGTCACCACGGCAAGCCGGCCGCCCTGCTTTAGAATCGCCTCGGCCGCGGCGAGCGCATGCACCAATTCGCCAAGTTCATCGTTGACCGCGATGCGCAGCGCCTGGAACGCGCGCGTCGCGGGATGCACCCCGCCGGGTTTCCCTGGCGCCACGCGGGCGATCATTGAAGCGAGCATCGTCGTCGAGGTGAAAGGCGTCGTGGCGCGGTCCGTGACGATGGCGTGGGCGATACGGCGGGATGCACGCTCCTCGCCGAAATGGTAAAAAATATTGGCCAAGGTTGTCTCCCCGGCGGTATTGACAAGATCCGCGGCCGTCGTCCCCTCGCCGTCCATGCGCATATCGAGAGGGCCGTCACCGCGGAAGGAAAAGCCGCGCGCCGGGTCGTCGATTTGCATGGACGACACGCCTATGTCGAGCGCAACGCCGTCGAATTCAACCAAGCCATGCAGCCGCGCAGCCTGGTCGAGTCTTCCAAATCGCTCCTTTACAAGACAAAGCCGCCCCCGCGCTTCGGCCACGAGCCAGGCTCCGCCGGCAATTGCGGCAGGATCGCGATCGAGCGCGAGAACACGGGTGTCGGGCTTGGCGAGCAGAGCCCTCGCATAGCCGCCGCCGCCAAAAGTGGCGTCGAGATAAAGTCCGCCCTCGCGCAGGGCAAGCGCGGCCATGACTTCGTCACGAAGCACGGGAACGTGCCGGGCCGGTCCGCCGGCGGCGAGATACGCCTCATCGCCGCGACCCGCTCTCATTCCCGTGCTCCATGTGGCCGTGGCGACGGCGAATCCGGCGCCACGTGTCTGGAACTGAGCTGTTTTCTGAAATCATGCAGCCGGCTTCTGGCCTCCGCCAGATGCACGCGAAAACGGCCCGGTTCCCAGATCTGAAACTTGAAATCATGCCCGACGAAAGTAACCTCCGTTGCGATGCCCGCATAGGCCTTGACGCTTTCGCTCAGGTTTACCCGTCCCTCCGAATCGATCTTAAAAATCTCGCTGGTGCCAATAAGGGCCGTCGAAAACAGATCGCGCTCCTCCGAATAGGGAGAGAGGGGACGAAGAAGCTCGTGAATTTCCCGCAGCAAGGCATGGCCCCCGCAATCCACCGCTTCCACATCGAGCGAGGGATGAACATA
Source organism: Candidatus Methylaffinis lahnbergensis (assembly GCA_002890675.1). Taxonomy (GTDB): domain Bacteria; phylum Pseudomonadota; class Alphaproteobacteria; order Rhizobiales; family Beijerinckiaceae; genus Methylocapsa; species Methylocapsa lahnbergensis. The sequence continues at coordinate 10,561 of PEFW01000023.1, read as the reverse complement.
AAGATCTTCGAACCCGTCGCGCTTGAGCACCGCCCGGAACGGCGCCGGAATCGAGACCCGTCCCTTGGCATCGAGCCTGCTCGTGTAATTCGAGAGAAAGCCGCCAGAATCGTCCACTCCCCACCCCACCTGCGCCCCGCGGCGAAGCGCCGCTCGTGCGCCGCGTACCCCTGACCTCTTTAACTCTGCGCGGGAAACCTTGGGATAGCATGGGAAAATTTGGGCGTCAATGGAATTGCAGAGCCTTCGCGGGACAATCTTGCGAAGACGCGCGTGGCAAACCGGGGTCCGGCCGTTGACGAGGCCGCCGTTGCCTGATTTCCGTCCGCGGATATTGAGATTCGAAGTGGACTGTTATGACGCGGACTGGACAGAAGACGGCATTCGTGTTTGCCGGCGGCGGAAGCCTCGGCGCGATCCAGGTCGGCATGTTGCGTGTACTGGTATCCGAAGGAGTGCAACCGGATTTCGTGGTTGGCGCGTCGGTCGGCGCGATGAACGCCGCCTATTTCGCCGGGGCCCCGAACGCGGAAGGCGTGGCGAGGCTTGCGGAAATCTGGTTTGGCCTGCGGCGCCGAGAGATCTTTCCGGTCACTTTCAAAAGCGCATTCGGTCTGCTCAGGCATCCTGAGAGTATCATCGACTCCGGTGGCCTGCGGCATTTGATTGAGGACAATTTGGCTTACGCGCGCTTGGAGGACGCGACGGTTCCCGTTCACATCACCGCGACCAGCGTCGAGGGTTTGACGGTTGTTCTCTCGAAGGGACCGGCGATCGACGCCATCCTCGCGAGCGCCGCGATACCGGGCATCTTCCCACTGGTTCATATCGACGGCCAGACGCTGATGGACGGCGCAATCGCCAGGAACTCTCCTATTCGGGTGGCGGCGGACCTCGGAGCGTCGCGGATCGTCGTGCTTCCAACTGGATATGCTTGCTCCTTGAACGAGCCTCCGAAAGGAGCGATCGCCAAGGCCCTGCACGCAATCACCCTGTTGATCGAGTGGCGCCTCATTGACGATGTCGAGCGGCTCGCGGACGCGATCGATGTGTGCGTCGTGCCGGCGCTCTGTCCACTCGACGTGTCGCCATACGATTTCTCTGCGTCGCGTTATCTCATGCAGCGCGCCGGGGAGAGTACGCGAAAATGGCTCGATGGCGGCGGCCTTTCGCGGCGATCCCGGCCTGCCGAACGTGAGGCGCACCGCCATTGAACGGCTTACCGGGCTCCCCTGGCATGAAGGCATGATGTGCGTTCGGCCCGCCGTGACTTGCCGAATCTTGGCGGAGCGGCCATGCTGGATGGCGAACAGACGCTGATGGCGGGAGGGACCGCTGGTCGAGATAAACATACAGAGAGGAATTGGAGGCGTGGCTGCGAAAGCAGCCACGCGAGGTTTCGGTCGCATTCGCCGCGCGCGCGGTCCTGCGCGTTCTACCGTTGCTGCAGGAGAAAAAAGGCGCGGGCGGCACAACAGACTTCCCGCGGGAAATCCTTTTGGCGGTTTTCTGGAAGGTAGCCTTCACCTGGACCGCAGCCGAATATCCAGCACGTGCGCCGTATCTTGCCTCCGCCGACCGTACATCAGGCGCCTTCGCAGCTATCGGCACCGCCAGCCATATCCCGGCTGCCGCCCTCGTAGCCGGAGCCGCCTTCTACGTGGCCGACGGCATCACCGTCGCCGCCGGCCGCACCGCCGCCGCTCCGTTTTGGTCCGCTGTTTCCCTCGATGCGACGCGAGTGGAGGAGGGGGCGGCGGCTTCCATCATCGCCGGTTCGCCGCTGTGGCCCCAAGGTCAACCGGACGGGCTCCGGTCTTTGTGGCAGGAAATGAAGCGCGTGCTCGTCTTCGCTGAGCAGGACTGGCAGATGTGGACCCTTTGGTACGAGGACCGTCTCGATGGACACGTCTGGGACGAGGAACGCGAACTCGCCTATGTGCGGATCGAGGAAGCGCTATGGGACCAAGGCCCGGCAATCGTCAACGCCGAGATCAAACAGCGGATCGAGGAGCTTGAGCCTCCACCTCGCGTCGTCGAAGCCTCTTTCTCGGGCATGGCCGTTAGCTCAGGCCGCGCCTCATCGAGCGTCGCGGAGCCCGCGATCTCCGCGGTCCCGGTCGACAATCCGCCGATAGCAGGGGCCGCAGCACAGCACCTTTCCGAAATACTCGCGGCATGGCAATCGGCGGATGCGGCGCCGCAGACGCCGCCCGCTCCGATCGAAGCCATCCCTGGACAAGAGCCATTAGCGACGAGATTTTGCGTTAATTCCGAAGGACTAATCGACGTTGTTCGAGATCCCCCCGCGCCCGGAACCGCCGCCGACCCCTTACAGAGAGAGTTTTACGAAGAGATCCGCCTAAAAGCTCAGTCGCTCGTCGCGGTTGGTCCAAATCAGCTCGGTGATTTAAGCGGTCCAGCCAATCGCTTTTGCGAAGGTCTAAAGGACCGCATTGAAGACATTTCGATTACCAGCTTGTGGTCACGCGGCAATACTTTGCGCATCCGCCTGAACGCCCATGATCTTTCCACGGGCAACGGCGAACCAGACCCGGGCCGCTTACATCCTTTGGTCGCGGAGACCCTGCGCTATTTAGTGCATACATGGAATATCTTTATCGTTGGTGACCCGAAAGGGCGTGAGCTTGATGAAATGCGCCTCGGGCCTCAAGAGGTGGAAGCGGCCAGGCAAGTGATTGCCGCCGCCGCTCCGATCGTGGAGGCTATCGAACGGTCCGAAAATATTGCCACGCCTTTGGCAGTGGAGCGGGTTGCTGAGCCAGCGCAAGCCGCGAAAAACGCGGCACCAGGAATCGATGGTGACCAAGCCATCGAATTGTCACGGGAGGCAACGGGCAATTTCGTAATCAAAATTATGCAGCACATCTATGTACTTGCCCGTGGAGAGGCGGCATTCGCTTGGGAAAAGGGCCGCGGTGCCATTTATGGCGCTGGAGGAGCGGGTCTTATTTATGCTGCATACAATAATTGGCCTGCAATTGTCTCATTCGTTGCGAAAAATGCCGACGCGTTGAAAGAGTTTGTGACCACCGCTTGGCACAATCCAACTCTCGTCGAAATTATTGACTGGATGGTCCGAACTTTGACTTAGCCGAGTGCTTTCCGGTGTCTTCTGACCCTCAGCGAAAGCCCCCTAAGCTCGCGCTTGCCCCGGCTGAGATGGCCGGCGGCATTAACGCCGTCTGATACTTCGCATTTTTTCCAAAACCAAAAATAAGGCGGCACGTGAAAACATTTCAAAGCGATACAGGCTCCATCGATCGCACATGGTTTGGGTCAAAGTTTTAGCCAAAAGCTTTGCAACATCCTGGTGGAATTCCTCCGGAGCGGCTTCCGGCAAGCTTCCTGGCTTGATTAAACTAACCGGCATAGAGTAGTTTTTTGCTAGCCAAATTGCGTCAGCCTCCGCGATGTCAAGCAGTTGTTCGCGATAAGGCTCACTCAACCGCCAATGAGAGCCATGACTCTGCGCTTGCAATTTCTTTCTCAAAACCGATCTTACATACTGCAGTTTTATGAATTCAAGATATGGTATTTTACTTCTGTACGCACTTTCGTTCTGATTAGCTATATTGATTAGCCGTAACGCCTCCGTAACATTTGCATCCAACGAGGCATTGCATTTGTGATCGTCTGTTAGTATAGTTCTAAGTTGGGTTAAGCCAATTTTCGATAGAATAGAATAAATAACATCCGATGCTTCATTGTAATCGAATACGATTACACGATCGCGGCCGAACGACGCCTCCCACATTCGAATTATATCGGCATATCTAATGTAGAGATTGTCCGGCTCTAAAACCATCTCGGCGAATTCGTCGAGCGTTTGGTCCGAACCACTCATCACGCGGGTGGAGTAAGACGAAAAAAGCCGGGACAAGTGATCGCGCAAGGCGATAACGACATGGCACTCATATGCGTTGAAATCTTCAGCAAGCTTTTCGATCTGGGGAGGCCGGAAGCGGGAAGATAGATGTTCCGAACTAATAATCACTTTCTCGACGCTGGAAGCCTCGATTTCTTCTTTAAGGGATTTCACCATCTCGGAATTCGCGATAGGTGACCGGAGATGGAAATCGTCCGGTCTTTCCGAGGGTAGATAGCTTGCCGTCAATGGAGCATGGTTCAGCGCATAAAACGCGGACGAGCGTTTTGGGTATAATACGTTGTGCTGTAAAAGGCGGCGCGCATTACGAGTGCAAAAGCGCTGAAAAGACGTCGTGCCGGTCTTCTCAAGACCAATGTGAAATATAATTTTGATGCGGCTCGCATGCATACGATGGACGGGTGCCGGCGGGTTGGCAAATGCCGCGCGATAGCTAAATGAGATGCTTATTCCTAAGCCGGCAGATAAGCCACTAAAATTATGGTGGACTTCGCCGCTGTCATTTTACACGACCGCCGCGACGCGGACAATTGAAGCATGATCTGGGTTGCCCCTGGCGCCGGTTGCTTGCACCCAACCTCCGCCCAGGCTCTCGCCTCGTTGACAGAAAGTTCAGCGGACCCTAGGGTGCGACTTTCCCACATCCTCCTCGCGGCCTACTTTCCCGAACGGCGCAGCGTCGCCGCGACCGCGGCGGGCGGGGCCGGGCACGATGGGGATGGCACGACCGGCCGACGCGCCTCGCACCCCATCCAATTCGAGGAACCCGCCCGATTGGCGCCGCCACAGGGACGCGTAGATGCCGTCGCGCGTCAGAAGCTCGCCATGCGTGCCCGCCTCCGCGATGCGGCCCTTGTCGAGCACGATCAGCCGGTCCATCGCCGCGATGGTCGAAAGCCGATGGGCGATCGCGATCACCGTCTTGCCCTCCATCAGCGCGTAGAGGCTCTCCTGGATCGCGGCCTCGACCTCCGAATCGAGTGCCGCGGTCGCCTCGTCGAGGACTAGGATCGGCGCGTTCTTCAAGAGCACCCGCGCGATGGCGACGCGCTGGCGCTGCCCACCCGACAGCTTCACCCCTCTTTCCCCAACATAGGCGGCGTAGCCGGCGCGCCCGTGCGGATCGCTGAGGCCGAGCACGAATTCATGGGCATGCGCCCGCTTTGCCGCCGCGACGATCTCCTCCATCGGCGCATCGGGGCGCCCGTAGCGGATATTCTCGGCCACGGAGCGGTGCAGCAGCGATGTATCCTGCGTCACCATGCCGATCTGGCTGCGCAGGCTGTCCTGCGTGACCGCGGCGACATCCTGTCCATCGATCAAGATCCTGCCGCCCTCGACATCGTAGAAGCGCATGAGGAGCTGGACGAGCGTCGACTTGCCAGCGCCCGAGCGCCCCACCAGCCCGACCTTCTCGCCAGGCTCGATCGCGAAGCTGAGATTGTCGATCACGCCCGCCGCCTTGCCGTAGTGAAAGCGCACATTCTCGAAGCGGATGGCGCCGCGCGAGGCCTTGAGCGCGGGCGCCGCAGGACGATCGACGAGCGAATGCGGCCGCGCGATCGTCCCCATGCCCTCCTGCACAGTGCCCATATTCTCAAAGATGCCGATCGCCTCCCACATGATCCAGCCCGACATGTTGGAGATGCGAATGGCGAGGCCGGAGGCCAGGGCAATCGCGCCGAGCGTCACCGCGCCGTTCAGCCAGAGCCACACGGCGAGGCTGCCCGTGCCCATGATGAGGATGCTGTTCAGGATGGTCACTGTCGCGTTCATCAGGGTGATCAGCCGCGTCTCGCTCAGGAAAGTCGCGGTGTGCTCGGCCAGCGAGGCGCGGGCATAGTCGTCCTCGCGCTCCGGAGAGGCGAAGAGCTTCACCGTCTGGATGTTGGTGTAACTATCCACGATGCGGCCGGTGAGGACGGAGCGCACCTCCGACATCACCGCGGACCGGTTACGGATCTGCGGCACGAAATGGCGCAAGGTCGCCACATAGGCGAGGATCCACAGCGCCAGTGGGCAGGCGAGGCGCCAATCGGCCTGCGCGAAGATGACGAGCGCGCTCACCGCGAACATGGTCACGAACCAGACCGCGTCGATGATCTGCACGACGGATTCGCGCAAGGACGGGCCGGTCTGGATGATCTTCGAGGCGATGCGGCCGGCAAAATCATTGGCGAAGAAACTGATCGACTGGCGCAGCACGAAACGATGCGTCTGCCAGCGGACGAGGTTCGTCAAGCCTGGCGCGATCGCCTGGAGGGTGAGGAGATCATGCGTTAAGCCCGCGAGCGGCCGTGCCACCAGAATCACGAAGCCAATCCACAGAAAGCTCGGGCCGTAATCCTGAAGGACGCGCTCCGGGCTCGTCGCCTGCAGCAAATCGACGAGCGAGCCGATATAGCGCAGCATCGACACCTCGATCAGCGAGGTAACGAGGCCGCTCGCCATCAGGCAAGCAAGAAGAGGCCACACTTGCCGGCAATAGCGCCAATAGAAGGCCTGCAGATTTGCCGGCGGCATCGATTGGTCATGCCTTCGGAAGGGATCGATTTGGGTCGCGAAGAAGCGGAACATGGCTCGTTTTCCAGGAAAGGTCACGGCGAATCGGGGCTCTCCAAGCGGTTGCGATGGAAACGCACCACACAAGGAGCGAGGCGGGCCGTGAAAAGCTGAAATGCAGCGACCGCGGATGCGGCGCCGGAGAGCGCCGTCAGGCCTTGCCGGGTCCGGTCAGATCGTGCTCGACCCGTGAAGGGGCCGTCTTGGGCGCGCGCCGAATCCTGGCGAGCAAGCGAGCGCCATGGACCGGGGGTTCGGCTGAAATAGATCCATCCACCCCTCCTCGCGCCACCTATGCCCAAAATACGCTCCGCAGGAAACACCTTCCGCGGAGATGGTCGCCCTCATAAATGAGTTCGGCCCGCAAGGCAACAAGAATCTCGCATGCGACCCGAGGCTCCCGCGGCGTTGACAGAGAGTTCAGCGGCCCCTAGGGTGCCCGCATCCTCGTTGGACTCGCGGGCTTCCTTTCCCCGGCGGCGCGCGGAGTCGGGACACCTTGTAAGGCAGGACATGAACGGATTCATACATGCTCCGGCAATCCGGCCGGTTCCCATCCCTATCCGCGAAATTCTCCCTTGGGCAGCTTTCGCGGGAGTTCTCGCGCTCCTCTTGATCTATTTCATCGGGGCCGAGCAAGGCGCGACGGCGCTAATCGCCGGCCATTACGTCCATGAATTTGTGCATGACGGGCGCCATCTCCTGGCCTTCCCATGTCATTAAAGGGGCAGGCGCGTGGTCAGCGGTATACTTCTGCGCGGTCTGCTCGCCGGCATCCTCGCGGGTCTTCTCGCGGCAGGCTTTTCATTTCTCGCGGGCGAGCCTTCGATTGAACGCGCGATTGCCTTCGAGACCGCCATGGAGCGGGCAGCCGCGCAACCGTCCGAGCCTGAAATCGTAACCCGGAGCGTGCAGCGCGGCGCCGGACTCTTGACCGCCTATATTGTCTATGGCGCCGCCACCGGCGGCCTGTTCAGCTTGGTTTTCGCGCTCGCTTATGGGCGGGTAAATTGTTGCGATCCGCAAGCCCTCTCGGCCTTGCTGGCGTTGGCCGGCTTCATTGCACTGGGGCTCGTGCCGGAGCTGAAATATCCGGCCAATCCGCCTGCGATTGGCGCACCGGAAACGATCGGCGCGCGCACTGCGCTTTATTTTGCCATGCTTGCGGTTTCCCTCCTGGCGATGGTCCTCGCCGCGACGCTCGCCCCACCACTCGCGGCGAGGCTCGGCTCGTGGAACGGCGCGCTTGTTTCTGCCACCGTCTTCGTCGCGGTGGCGGGCTTGGCTGCCCTGGCGCTGCCGCCCGTCGATGAAGTTCCAGGCAATTTTCCGGCGAGCGTCTTGTGGAATTTTCGCCTCGCGTCCATCGGCGCGCGCGTGGTCTTGTGGGCTGCGCTCGGGCTAACCTTTGGCGGCATAACCCAAATTTGGCTTGCCGGCGGGAAGCCCGGCCGCTCTTAACCTTCCGCGGCAATAAACTTGCTTGCACAATCAAATGGGATGAACGCCGCATGCTCCGCGGAAAAATCGCCTCCGCCGGCGATCATTTTCTGATTGGCCTTCGGCCGTCGCCGGTCCTCGACGACCACGACCGCGCGCTCCTTGGCGATTTGCGCCCCGCCGGCGTCATTCTCTTCAAGAGCAATTTCCGCCATGATCTTCCCTACAAAACCTGGCTTGAGAGCCACGCGCGGCTAATTGCCGATATTCGTGCGGCAACCGGGCGCGAGCGCATGTTCATCGCCATCGACCACGAAGGGGGCCGGGTGTGCCGGACGCCGCCGCCCATCACGCGCTTCGCCTATGCCGCGCGATGGGCGGGGCAAGCCGCGGAAGTGGGCCGCGCGATGGGCCGCGAACTTGCCTCGCTCGGCGTCAACCTCGACTTCGCTCCGGTGCTCGACATTCACACCAACCCCAAAAATCCGGTGATCGGCGAACGCGCTTTTGGGAAAACGGCGGATTCCGTGATCGCGGCGGCGCTGCCTTTCATGCAGACCATGCAGGCGGAAAAAATCATCGCCTGCGGCAAGCATTTTCCTGGGCATGGCGATACCAGCATCGACTCCCATCTTGGCTTGCCCTCGCAGACGCTCGGCCTCGATGCGTTGCGCGCACGGGAGCTCAAACCTTTCGCCGCCGCGATCGACGCGGGGCTTTCCATGATCCTGTTGGCGCATATTCTCTATCCCGCCGTCGATCCGGATGCGCCGGTCGCGCTCTCGCGCCGTTTCGCGACCGGGATTTTGCGCGAGGAACTTGGTTTTGCGGGCGTAGCCATCTCCGACGATATCGGCATGGGCGCGATGAAAGGGCTTTTCGATAGTCCGGACTCTGCGGTGAACTTGATCGAATCCGGCTGCGACATGGTGATGGTCTGCGCGCAATTCACCGGCACCGGCCGCGCCAGAGGTTTTGCGCAAGCGATTCTTGCGGCGATAGAGGAAGGCCGCTTGGACTCTGGGCTTTTGGCGCGCTCGCGGGCACGCATCGAAAACCTGCTCGCGCGGGTGCCAAGCAACGAAGTAGAACTTTTGCCGGAAAGCGTGTTCCGCGCCCATGCCAACGCCGCGGCGCTCTACGACGCCGCGACCGTCGAGGTCGTCTAGCGCGGCCTTCCCTTCGTCCGCGAGAAGAAGCGCGAGATTTTGTCGTTGTGACCTCCCGGGCGCGCCCCTCGAAGGCCGCGAAGCCATGGACGGCTCCCAAAAAGAAAAGTATGATCTTCGGCTAGGCGGCCGTGATTAAGTCTACTCATGACTTTTCGATTTTGGAATCATGCTTCATGGACGTGATGCTCTTCTTGAAGTTGGCGCCTGGGGTTATTGGCCTCGCGGGTTTGCTCACATACTTTATGATGCGCGCGCGAGAGCCCGTCTCCGATCTGGAACTCGTGAATATCGTGCGACGCGTTCGCAACATATTTTTGCCACTCGGGTGCGTGGCGTTAATCATGCTTAGCGCGTGGCTAATCCTCCGGCCTTCGCCACCGGATGACGATACCTCCCTCTCAGGCCTCGCCGCTAGTCCCTATCGCCTCTTCGCTGCCGAAACGGTGGCTGATAGGCACTCGCTAAGGCGGCATCCAGCGCCGGCATCTTGATTGCTATCTCGGTGAATTCACTCTCCGCTTTGCCCGCCAGCGATCATCTGCGCGCGGATTGGTGTTTTTGGCCTCGTTCGGCGGGCTGCCATCGTTGGTCCGGCGCCAAATTCCCAATTCATCAACGATGGCGGTTCTTCACCTGTAAATGGGAGTGCAGGAGATCCCCTAAATAATGGGGATAGGCAATGCCGGCCGCTTCGGGCGTGAGCCGTTTGGCGGAGGCTGACCCGGCGCGAGTTCGGTGACGTGGTCGAGGACGATGTCGCCTTCGGAACTTGGCTTGCCATCTTGCTTCCTCCATATGATGTTGGTGTGAGATAGGGATTTAAGGCTTCAATACACGCATTCCTCGAAGCAAGGCGCGACGCTTCCGGCCCATTGCGTTTTGAACTTCGCGATCAGCCGCTCGGCTTCGCTGCCTTCCGCGAGGACCGCGTCGAGGGGAGCGAGAAACATTGTTTCGTCGAAACCCCCGGCATTGCGCCGGTTGCGTTTGGCGAGACCCATGCGGGCAATGCGCAAAGCTTCGGCCGCGACCTCGCGCAGGCCCCGCCCGTGGATCGCCGCCGCAAGGCCGAGGCGCGGAACATCATTGCGCAAGTTTTCCCGCGCCTCGGCGCTCCAGTTCTTGACGAGATCGAAGGCCGCGTCGAGCGAAGACGGCGCGTAGAGGAGCCCCGTGAAAAACGCCGGAAGTGCTGGAAGGAAGGGCCTTGGTCCGGCGTCGGCCCCGCGCATTTCGAGATAGCGTTTTAGGCGCACTTCCGGAAAAATGGTGGTAAGGTGATTGGCCCAATCGGCGAGCGTCGCCTGCTCGCCCGGAAGCTGCGCGAGCCTCCCCTGCAAAAAATCGCGAAAATCGGCGCCGGCCACGTCGTGATAAATCTCGCCGCGCTTGACGAAATACATCGGCACCGAAAGCGCGTAATCGACATAGCGCTCGAACGACATCCCTTGCTCGAAAGCAAAAGGCAGCGTGCCGG
>PEFW01000229.1 GCA_002890675.1 Candidatus Methylaffinis lahnbergensis | reverse complement strand
CATACGAGGAATTCGGCGAGCGTCATCGGCTTTCGCGCCATGAGGTGAGTAGCACGGCTACGCATGGGGGTCTTCCTTGGCTTTGGCTGACGGTGTCTGGCGCGCTCAGCCTCGCTTGCGCAGGAGGGCGTGGATCAGGCGGGCTTCGTTCGGCACGATGCAGCGATCCTTGGCGATTTCGCGCTGGACGGCCTCGGCCGAGTATCGATGTCGCTCCGCTTCGCGTGGGTTCGCTCGATCGCCGGCGCCAGGGGGCCGGGGGGCATCCTCAGTTCTGCGGGTCATGGCCGTCTCCTCAGAATGGGCAGTCGTCGAGATCGAGGACGTGCGGATGGATGGCCCGCCAGGCGACGAGCGACGGTCGGTTGTTGTCGAACGGGCTCTCGCCGACCGCAACGACCTGAAAGCCTCCGTCGCCGCCGTTCTCGTAATCCTGGTCGGCGAGGCGAGCGGCCTTCTTTTGAGCAAAGGCTTGGGTTTCGTAGAGACCCGGCTCAAGGTATGCGCGGATGGTGGAATAGCCGTCGACGCCGCCGACCCGTTCCCATTCTCCGATGCGGTAAATTTGGTAGGCCATGGATTGCCGTCGCCTCCGATAGGGAGTGAGAAAGGCGGGGAGGCCGAGGCCTCCCCGGTTCGGGGTGACAGGTCAGAATGGGATGTCGGAGTCGTCGGCCGGCCCTGACCTCCTTTCCTGCGGCTCGTCCGCCTTGTCGTCGCCGTGGTTCGGGCCCTTGGACAGGCGCTCGATGCGTTCGCCGGCGAGCGTGACGCCGTAGAAGGTTTCTCCGTCCTTCTCCCACTTCGTTTGGCCCATCGAGCCCGAGGTGAAGACGAGATCGCCCTTGACGATGTTGCGCTTGACGTAGCCGCGGGTGGACTCGCCGAAGACGGTGACTTCGTTCCAACGGGTGCGCTCGACCCATTCGCCGCGATTGTCCTTGCGGCTGTAGCTTGAGGCGATGCTGACGCGCACGGTCGTGCCGACCTGCTTGATCTCGCCGACCCGGCCGATGATCGTGAATTCCGCAATCGTGTTCATGGCTTCATTCCTCTTTCCATCTCCTCGGGCCTTCGGCTCATGCCGTCGGTCCCTCGGGTGCGGCTCAAAGGAAGTCGGGCGGGCCGGGCCAGC
>PEFW01000228.1 GCA_002890675.1 Candidatus Methylaffinis lahnbergensis | reverse complement strand
GACGCTTCCTCCGTCGCTTTTATGGTATCCGTTTTCATGGCGTGATCTCCGTCGGCGCGCCAACGCCGATTCTCTTTTGAAACAACGCGGAGATTACGCCTCCTTCAAATTCCAACCAGTTCCGCGATGGCACCCGACCAGCTGCCGTCATCCCATAGCGGCCTGACGTTCCCCTGTCGTTTCCTTCGTCGTGCCTTGGATCGTGAGAGCCTCGCCTGGCGGACAGACCATTAGGCGTCATCCCGGACCTCCCAACTGCCCATTCCACCTTTCTGAGCTTTCTCACTAACGCCTCGATCAATTGAGAGATTCCCACGGCTTCGCCAGGTCAGAGCGCCATCGGCGACCGCCTCCAGGACCGCCGCGCGCGCCGCCACCTCGTCATCCGGGCATTCGATCTTGGGTAAATCAAAAGAATGAGAACGCCGCACCGGCGCGATCCTATCGATTTGCCGCCATCATATCGCCGTTGCGCGCGGCGGTAAGAACAGCATTGACGATCTTTTCCACGTCGTCCTGCATGAGCCTTTCGGCGAGCAGCGTCGTCTTGTGTCGCGCGCCCTTTGGCTTCCCGGCGGGATTGCCGGACTGGCCTCGGCGCGCGATTTCCTTGACGCGCGATTTCCTTGACGCGCTTGTCGCGCTCAAATTGCTCGATCGCCATGATGGGCGCTACTGCAATACGGCCGAGACGGATCTGTTCCTCGACCGGGGCAAGCCAACCTATGTGGGCGGCCTTCTCGAGATGGCCAATTCCCGGCTTTATCACAACTGGGGTCTGTTGACCGAGGCACTTAAAACCGGCCGGAACCAGGCTGAGGCCAAGGGGTCGAGCGATATGTTCGCTGCGCTCTACGCGGATCCAAAGCGGTTGCGGGGCTTCCTTGCCGCCATGAGCGGGTCGAGTCTCGCCCCGGCTCAGGCAATCGCCGCCAAATTCCCCTGGCAGAACTATAAGTCATTTGTCGATATCGGAAGCGCGCAAGGCATGTTGCCAGCAACCGTGGCCCGCGCGCATCCGCATCTTTCGGGCGCCGGTTAATCTGTCTCATGGGTGCTGACGTTGGACACCTCAGACGTCAATGCGCAAGGAGATGACAGCGGGAGGTTTGTCCCAGAAGATCGCGCGTCACGCCACCGAAAAC
>PEFW01000227.1 GCA_002890675.1 Candidatus Methylaffinis lahnbergensis | reverse complement strand
TTGGCGGATTAACCGATTGGTTACTTTGATTGACGAGGCTTTGCGCTCTCATGGGAGCGCGGGTTATGGCGGATTGGAATGCGGCGCTGACGGACTGGTTGAAGCCGTTCGTTGAGAAGCTGGGCCACAAAAAGCGGCGGCAGATGTGCCCCTTGTATGTAGCCGGCCTGATCGGATCTGGCGAGCGCAAAAGCATCGCGCCGATGGCGGCGCGCATCGCGCCTGATGGTTATGACCGGCTGCATCATTTCATCTCGGACGGGATTTGGGACCTCGAGCCGATTGAAGCGGAATTGGCCTGGCAAGCAGATAAACTCATTGGGGGCTCCGACGCCTATCTGGTCATCGATGATACGAGCCTGCCCAAGAAAGGCGAACATTCGGTCGGCGTCGCCCCGCAATATGCGTCCATGCTCGGCAAGAGAGCCAACTGCCAGACCCTGGTTTCCCTGACGCTGGCCCGCGATGAGGTTCCAATTGCCGTCGGATTGCGGCTATTCTTGCCGGAAAGCTGGACGAGTGACCCGCTTCGTATGGCGACAGCCGGTGTTCCCGAAGCATTTCGCCGACCGCGCAGCAAGCCAGAGATCGCGCTTGAGGAGATCGACCGGCTGACAGCAGCGGGTGTACGCTTCGGCGCTGTTCTTGCCGACGCCGGCTACGGCCTGTCAGCTCCCTTCCGTCAAGGGCTGAGCGCCCGTGGGCTTGCTTGGGCCGTCGGCGTCCCCAAACATCAAAAAGTCTATCCCGCCAATGTTTCCCTGATCTTTCCTGTGGCGGCGCGAGGTCGACCGCGCAAGAACCAGATTCCTGATCAGCTATCTGTCGCAGCCGAGACGATTCTGGCTAAGGCCAAGTGGAAGAAAATCAGCTGGCGGCGCGGCATCAAGGGCCCTCTGAGCGCCCGCTTCGCTGCCCTGCGGATTCGGATCGCAGATGGGCCACCTCAGCGTATCCTCGATAAGGGTCAGCAGCATTTGCCAGGCGAAGAGGCATGGCTGGTCGGCGAATGGCGTTCATCGGGCGAGCGCAAATACTACCTGTCTAATCTTCCGGCGGACGCCAATCTTAAGAGGCTCGCCGCTGCCCTCAAGGCGCGCTGGGTTTGTGAGCAAGCCGATCAGCAAATGAAGGAAGAGCTCGGCCTCGATCACTTCGAAGGGCGATCATGGCAAG
>PEFW01000226.1 GCA_002890675.1 Candidatus Methylaffinis lahnbergensis | reverse complement strand
GGCGCGGACCGGGGTTACCGGCCTCATCTTTTGTTCGATCCAGCTTGGTATAAGAACGCCCGCGGACCGCGGCAGCGCGATCAAAATCCGCTCATTGATTACATAAATTACGGAGCCCGAGAGGGCATCGACCCGTCCCCCTATTTTGCAACCGCATTCTATCGAAAAGCCGCGGGCGGCACCGGCGCTATGTCGCCGCTCGGACATTTCGTGGCTCACGGGCTGCGGCGCGATCTTGCTCCGACGCCCCTGTTCGACCGGGCATGGTATTTGAAAAACAATCCCGACGTGCGGCGCGCGGGCTTCGACCCATTTCTCCATTTCGTGGCCTCTGGAGCCAAGGACGGCCGCTCGCCTGGTCCGCTTTTCGATTCGGCATGGTACCGGATGCGGAATGCCGATGCGCGGGACGAGGGCATGGAGCCGCTGCACCATTATCTGGCGATTGGCGCTCGCGAAGGCCGCGACCCCTCCCGTTTTTTCGACACGGATTTTTATGTCGCGGCCTATTCCGGACAAGGCGTGGCGCGCGAGACGGCGCTGGCTTTTTATGCCGAGCACGGGCGCGATAGGTGGCACAGCACCCATCCAGTTCTTCCGCCACCCGAGTCCCCGAGTGCCTATTTCGAGGAACTTCCGTGGCAAAGATCGATGCCCGTACCCGGTGCGATCGAGGCGCCTTTTCGCTTATTGATCGTCGATGTTGGAGAGGCCACCGGAAGGATAACGGCCGAACTGAAGCAACTCTTAACGATGCTTGTCACATTGCCAGGACTCGATGTTTATTGCGTGACTAACGCCGCCATGGAATCGATCCCAAGAGTTGCGATACTCGACTTGTCGCGACCCGATCTAACTTTGTTCGACAGGAGAGTTGTCCTCGAGCGCGTGCTGCGCGCAATGAGGTTCTTGGACCCGAAGGGGCTCGTTTGCGAGGCGGCCTGCGCCGCCTTGCCGCTTGCCCGGACGTGCGCGGACATCGGTCTGCCGTACCACAATCTCACGGAAGCGAGGCCTCTCGCCGCCGCGGATTGGGCGGAACTCTTGGCCCGTCGTGCCGCCTACCGCCCATCCCGTCAGATGACAATTTCCGTAATCGTTCCAAACTACAATCACGCCCGTTATCTCGATGAGAGGCTCGCGTCGATTCTCGAGCAACGATTGAGGCCGGACGAAATTATCTTTCTCGACGATGG
>PEFW01000225.1 GCA_002890675.1 Candidatus Methylaffinis lahnbergensis | reverse complement strand
CGCGGGCTGCCTTTACGACGCTGCGCTCATACCGATGATGGCACTCGATCGGTCGACAATCGCTCGACACAAGCACTTCACTTGGAGGCCCGGTGCCGTATTTATGCCCTAGGTCCTGTGGACTCTAAGTGTCTGTCCGGGGAGAAATTGAATCCTACGAATCATTTGTTATCAATATAGGTGGCCTGATTCGGAGGGGCCGGCGATGTGGACGAATGAAAATCGCGCGCGGTATGACCGCAGCCGTTTGCGCTATCCCAGCGACCTCAGCGACGACGAATGGAAGCTGGTCGAACCGTTGATCCCGCCAGGCAAGCGCGGCGGTGACAAACGCACAGTTATCATGCGCGAGGTTGTGAACGGCCTCATGTATATTCTCTCCACCGGTTGTCAGTGGCGGGCTATCCCGAAAGACCTGCCGCCGCGCTCGACGTTGTACGATTATTTTGACCTATGGAGTTGGGATGGCACGCTCGATCTCATACACCACGAGCTCTATGTAAAATGCCGCGAAGCGATTGGCCGGGAAGCCAGTCCCACCGCCGCCGTCATCGACAGCCAAAGCGTCAAAAGCGCTGAAAAAGGGGGGCTTCGATTGATCCGCCGGGCTACGACGCAGGAAAGAAGATCAAGGGCAAGAAGCGGCACATTCTCGTCGATACGCAAGGCCTGTTGATGCATGCAATCGTTCATACCGCAGATATTCAGGATCGCGATGGCGGCGCATTCGTCATGGCGACCATGTTCGGCATGTATCCGTTCCTGATAAAACTCTACGCCGATGGCGGCTATCAAGGCCCGTTGTTTCGCCGCGCCGTGGCAAAAATAATGGCGCGGCTGAATGTGGAAATCGTCAAGCGTTCCGATCACGCAAAAGGATTTGTCGTCCTCCCGAAGCGCTGGGTGGTCGAACGAACGTTCGCATGGCTCGGCCGGTGCAGGCGTCTCGCCAAAGATTGGGAGAATCTCAACCGAAAGGCGCTCGCATTTCTGCGCCTCGCTTCAATCCGCCTCATGCTCAGAAAACTATGCAATCCCGCATGATCTTTCCGGACAGACTCTTAGTCCGTGCAGCAGTCTCATTGCCAGCCATTTCACATTACTCGGGTGAAAGTTCCCGCAAAGCATTTTTGACTTCCTTAAAATCATTTAGCGCTTTGCAATCCTTGAGAAGCTGACTCACGTCCTTGTCCTTGTCGT
>PEFW01000224.1 GCA_002890675.1 Candidatus Methylaffinis lahnbergensis | reverse complement strand
CCGCGCAATATCGCTGGCTTCGAGGCGGCGCTGGAAGCGGTTGTCGATAAGAAATGATTGCTCCGTGCCGGTCAATAGATGGCGCGGGGTACCATCGCACGCTCGGTCCTGACGAGCCCTCCCGCATTGCCACTGGACTGGCGCGCAAAATTATATGCGAAGCATGTGCCCTCGAACAGTCAGAGCGCCAAGCCACCTAATTCGGTGTCCACTAATTCGCAGGAAGGTCAAGAGTCATTGGAAGGGCGCGAGGCCGCCGATCGCAGAAGAAGAATGCAACTACGCAATCAGCTCGGCCTGGTAAAGCGAGGGCCTGACCAATGAACGCGCCCCGGCTCTTCGTGCCGTAATCGTTCGCGGCGCCGTCTCAGC
The DNA here is from genome assembly GCA_002890675.1 of Candidatus Methylaffinis lahnbergensis. Classification (GTDB taxonomy): domain Bacteria; phylum Pseudomonadota; class Alphaproteobacteria; order Rhizobiales; family Beijerinckiaceae; genus Methylocapsa; species Methylocapsa lahnbergensis. Next base: position 842 of record PEFW01000224.1, on the reverse strand, counting down.
TTGGAACCGAATCGGTTCCGTAGCGTTTGTGTACATGGTCCGCGGTTGGGAAGAACCACGATGAAAACGAAAGGACCCGCAATGTTTAGAATTGGACTAACGGCGCTCATCGCCGTGCCCCTCGCATTCACATCTGCTAAAGCTTTAGATAACGCTGCTTCCGCCAACGCTGCCGCTGCCTTCGGCCAGTTCGGTCTTAACGGTCTCGCCGTCGCCGGAGCGGCACCCGCCGGATATGGATATGCTCCATTCGCCCCGCCTGTGTATACGCCCGTGTATACGCCCGTTTGCTGGACGCAATATGTGATGGTTGGGAACGCATACCACTGGGTCAATTGGCCGTACACGATTTGCCAATGAGCGGCGACCTTTGAGGCGCCGGTCCCGAGCGCCCAGCTGCCGGAAAAGCCTACCGGTGCCAAGTCCGAGGCCGAGGGACAGGCCGCTTGGCCTGCGCGGCCTCGAACAGGTCACGGGAGAGGAGCTGAGATTTCGTCGCCGTCGAGGGCCGGATTGGAATGCGCAGCCGGTTGCCCTAACCATGCGTCGCAACGGCACGTCGAAAACCCCCTCCGCAAGAACGAGTCACTACAAGTTACGCGGCAACAATGCTCTTGCCGCCTTTCGACGCGCCCCGCTTTCGTCCGCTCGTTCTTTATGGAGCATGTTGGTATGCGCCGATATCGAAGGGGCCGGTAGCGGGGCGCGGGTTTCGGTTGAAGTCGAGCACGACTCCTTTGTTGGTGAGGTTGACGCCGGCATTGATGAGCGGCGACCCGGTCGCAGGTATTAAGTTGCCTGATCCAAGGTTGACAAAAAGCGGATTAGCCTCGATGCCGTGC
>PEFW01000223.1 GCA_002890675.1 Candidatus Methylaffinis lahnbergensis | reverse complement strand
GAACCCTCACGCGCCGCGAGTCTTGAACTAGCACGCGGTCCATGGTCTTTTTGCCTGAGCGACCTGTGTCAAGCCGGCGTGCAAATGCTTCGACGGGAGATTTGATCCGGTGCAGCCAAGATTGCTCCTTCCAAGTGTCGTCAGCCTAAGCATCATTATCGCCTTGTCGGGTTTGCCCCGATCTTTTGCCGCGGGGCAACCGTCGGACGTCCCGGCGTGGCTGCGGGCCCATGTCGGCGAAGGCGAAGGCCAAATCGCACAAGTGGTTTTGCAGAGGGCGCGCGCGCTTTACCTACAAAAAGTGAGCGAAGGCGCGGTTAAGAATCCCTGCTACTTCGCCATGGACGCTACGCGCCCCGGCGGGTTGGGGCGCCGGTTTTACGTTATCTGCGAAACCGATCAGACGTTCCGCGCGGTTCCAGCGGGTCACGGCAACGGTCGCGATTTGAAAGGCATCGTGAATTTCGCAAACGGAATACGGTGCGCGAAGAACTTCAGCAATGCGATGGATTCCAAACTGACGACCGGCGGCGCCTATGTCACGAGCGAGGAAATCGCGTCTTTTAAAGGTTATTATCGCGGCTCAGCGGGAAAAGACGCGGTCTTGATACGCTCGTTCGTGCAGTTTGACGGCGAAGGCGACGCCGCAAACGCCAGACAGCGCGCCATCGGCGGGCATCCGGCTGTGTTGTTGAGGGGAGTCTGTCTTCGAAAAGATCCGGACAGCCCGTACGCGAACCACGACGGTTACGTTCCGTTTGGAAAGCTGGTGGATTACTCCGGCGGCCGCAGCAACGGCTGCACTAGTTGGTCGGCTTCGGACGCCGGGCAAATCATCCCGATGATGAAGGACAAGCCGACGACGCTTTACATTTATCCTGAATCAAACGACATCGACGCCGTCGCGCTAGCGGTGAAGGCCGGCCGGTCGTCATCGCGCGCCGGATTATATTGGAACGCCTCCTGCTTGAAAGAAATCGGCTCTCCGAAATTTTGGCCTAAAGAAACCCTCGAGCCGATCCTCGTTCAATACAGGAAGGATCATCCCGCACCGCCGCCGCGGCCGACGCCGATCTGCAAGGGGCAGTGAAATTTGTCTCTGTTCCTTGTCTCTTGTCCGCTTGTTTCTTGTCTCCTGGCCGCTGCCCAATGTCCGGACTTGGCGCACAGTGGCATTCTGCCGTGTCGGGGAAGGGGATTTTTGTTGCTGTTAACGTAGTTG
>PEFW01000222.1 GCA_002890675.1 Candidatus Methylaffinis lahnbergensis | reverse complement strand
CGACCGGGACTTCGGCGCATTGATTGAGCTTGGCCGCCTCGTAGCGGCCGTGGCCGGCTACGATCTGCTTGTTCCTGTCGATCAGAATCGGCGCGTTGAAGCCGAAGGCGGCGATGCTGCGGGCGATCGCTCTGATTTGCTCGCGGCCGTGCTTGCACGGACACCTGATTTCAACCTAGAATTTGCAATATCCGACATCGATCGAGCCTTTTGCGACGCCGCCTGCGAGGCGGTGATTTCCTGGCTCGAAGTGTTTCGAAAAACCTCCTCGATTCGCAACGGACCTAAATTGGCGGCTTTTCCGGCCTATTTAGGCGCCCGCAAACATCTCGGCTTGACGCTTGCCTTCCGTGAGGTGGCAGCGGATTTTCTTGCGCATCTCTGACACGTGAGGCTCTTTGGCCTGCTCGAAATGACGCCGCCAACCGTTGAGCGGCTCGCCCCAGCTTTTCTTGGCGTCCGTGGCGCGCATCCACTCAAGCGCCAGCTTCGTCTCCTCCATGCTCAGGCCCTCCAACGATGCCCTCCAGAAGAGGTGTGCGGCGGCCGCGGCCTTCTGATTTGTCGGCGCGGGCTCGACGCCATGGACGAAGCTCCAGGCTTCTGCGATGATGGCGGCGCAATAGGTCTTAGGGGGAAAAGACCCCGGCGGCACGGCCCTGCTCCGGCCCACCTTCGTCTTGCCATCTTCCGTCACGAGCCAGGAGACGCCTTCTTCGGCGCGTCGCACAAGATCGCTCATCAAGCGACATATCGCCAAACGATCAGGGATTGTTCCTGGGGAAGCAGCGTCGAGGAAACCTCGCGTCTCGTCGTCATCCAACGCGCTCAAAATGAGCGCCGCTGCGGCCCTGACGCCTTCCAGGGTTTTCCTCATCTGCGCTCTCGTGGGGAGCTTGACGGCGGCGACGCCGCGATCCACCGCAAGACACGGTCCCCACATTTTTAAGAATTTGACGAGCCATGCCGGCGGGTCATCGCCAGTGATGGCGCGCGCTACAATCTCATAGCCCGGCGCTGGCGCGTCCTTGGCCGTCGCTGCAGCGCTTTTGGCGAGTGGACGAACGGATTCTTGATCTACCATAATGCTTTGCTCCACCTTCGAAACGGCGAATCGTTGCTGGCCATAGGCCGAGTAAATCTCTCATTTTTCGAACGCATATTCTGCGATAAAATTGCGTCGCCACGCTCCAGTTAAGCTCCGTGGCTGAGCCAACCGGGCCGACGACCCCTTTCCGTCGCCTTTTGCG
>PEFW01000221.1 GCA_002890675.1 Candidatus Methylaffinis lahnbergensis | reverse complement strand
TACCACCAACCATCCGGCCCGATTCGCGCTGTGATCGCCCGACCAATTTTCGATTTGCCAAACCCAACGGCCTTAAAGACAGATCGCTGGCGTTCTAGAGCGTCCTGCGCTTGGGCCGAATCGGAGTGGGATTCCCGAATCGGCGAGATTTTGATTCAACCTGCTGGCTGGGCGGAGGCCAGCAGGAGATGGCAAAGCCGTATTCGCAAGATTTGCGCGACCGGGTGATCGAGGCGGTGGAGAGGGGAAAGATGAGCCGCCGAGCGGCGGGTCGTCATTACGCGATCAGCGAATCCGCGGCCATCAAGTGGCTGGAGCGCCTTGAGCGCCAAGGCTCGCGAGAGCCTGTCGGACATGGCGGCCATCGTGCTTCCAAGCTCCTGCCGCACCGGGACTTTCTGGAGGCCGCGCGCGCGGAGAAATCGGACATCACGCTTCAGGCTCTGTGCGATCGCCTGTCGGCCGAGCGCGGGGTCAAAGCCGACACCTCGATGATGAGCCGTTTCTTCCGCAAGATCGGGGTGACGGTTAAAAAAAGACCCTGGTCGCGCGTGAACAGGATCGCCAGGACATAAGCCGCCATCGCACGCGCTGGCGCGCCTACCAGGGGCACATTGATCCCCGGCGTCTGGTCTTCATCGATGAAACCTGGACGAAGACCAACATGACAAGGCTTCGCGGCTGGGCGCCGAAGGGAGAGCGCCTCGTCGACAAGGTCCCGCAGGGCAAGTGGAAGACCGCGACGTTCCTCGCCGCCTTGCGCAACGACCGCATCGACGCGCCCTGCCTGTTTGACGGACCCATCAACGGCGAGCGTTTCCGCGCCTATGTCGATCAATTCCTCGTGCCGACGCTGAAGCCGGGCGACGTCGTCATCCTCGACAATCTCGGATCCCACAAAGGAAAGGCGGTGCGCAAGGCGATCCGGGATGTCGGAGCCCGCCTGGTGTTCCTGCCGAAATACTCCCCCGACCTCAACCCCATCGAGCAGGTCTTCGCAAAGTTCAAGACCCTGCTCCGAAAGGTCGGGGCGCGAAGTTACGAAGCCATCTGCCAAGCCTGCGGCGAAATCCTCGCCCAATATCCGCCCGCCGAATGCGCCGCATACCTCAAAAACGCCGGATACGCGTAGACCCAAAAGCAGGACGCTCTAGGCGATGGCGGTGAGCAGCATGACTGGAATGTTACGAGGTTGGTTAAGACGTTGAAATGACTTGTAAAAATTTTTACAAGTCGCCTTGTTGTAGGCGCTCTGGAGCAAGCCGATCT
>PEFW01000220.1 GCA_002890675.1 Candidatus Methylaffinis lahnbergensis | reverse complement strand
TTCATCCAGGCGCGCTGGGAACTTTTTTTAAAATCCTCGATGGCTCCCTCGGCTTGCGCATGATGCCGAGGTCGTGCCGAGAGCTTGCGGTAACCCATCGCCCGAAGCTCCCGGCTCAACGTCTGCTTGGCGACCGTGATGCGGAACTCCTCGTATACCCATTGCGAAAGATCGATCAGCCGCCAGCGCACGACACCGTGGATCGCCGGGATCGGCCCGCTCTCGATCATCCGCACAATCGCCTGGCGTTGCACATCATTGAGCCTCGTGGGTTGACCCGGCGATTTGCCGTCAAGCAGGCCGCAGGCACCCTGCGCATTAAACCGCATCACCCAGTCCCGGATGATCTGCAGCGTCACGCCGCCAATCCTAGCCGCCTCGGTGCGGGTCGCCCCTTCGTAAATGGCCGCCAGCGCCAAAAGCCGCCGAGCCTGCGGGCCATCCTTCGTCTTCCTCGCAAGAGCGCGCAGCTGAGATGCCTTGAAGTCCCCGCGCAACGATACTGGAATAGCCATGACGAACCTCCATCGTTCGCCACCAATGAATCAGAGCAAAACTGATTTGGGAATCGTCAACGAGTCACAATTGCTGAGATTTGGTATTATACCATGTCTCATTGATTAGAACCCATGTGCCCACTGGCGTAATCCGATTGACATGATTTTCCAGGGGCGGTCGACGAGCGTATTCCAGGCGTAACAGCAGTGATCGACGATATCGTCGTAGGATTTGAAGACGCGGTTCGAGAGCCAGTTGTCGCGCATGTACTGCCAGATGTTTTCAACGGGATTGAGTTCAGGGCACTTCGGCGGCAGGGCGAGAACGGTGATGTTGGCGGGAATGAGCAATCTTGCTGACAGATGCCATCCGGCCTGATCGACGAGGAGGACGGCGTGGGCTCCTGGTGCGACTGCCTTGGCGATTTCCGCGAGGTGCAGGTTCATCGCCTCGGTGTTGCAGACGGGCAGGATCAGAGCTACGCCCTTTCCCTGCTTCGGGCAGATGGCGCCGAAGATATAGGTCGATGCGGTTCGCTGATCCCGCGGAGCGCTCGGGCGAGTGCCGCGCTTGGCCCACCTGCGGGTGATCTTGTTCTTCTGGCCGATACGAGCCTCGTCCTGGAACCAAATTTCTATCTTGCCGACGTCGATCGCTTTTTCGCGCGCGACTTCATCCAGGCGCGCTGGGAACTTTTTTTAAAATCCTCGATGGCTCCCTCGGCTTGCGCATGATGCCGAGGTCGTGCCGAGAGCTTGCGGTAACCCATCGCCCGAAGCTCCCGGCTCAACGTCTGCT
>PEFW01000022.1 GCA_002890675.1 Candidatus Methylaffinis lahnbergensis | reverse complement strand
CCCGAAGATCCAATGAATAGGGCTTGGTCATCCTTGCCAGCCTCCGCCCGGCCAGCAGCTTGAATCAGATTCGTGGCAGGAGCGGAATCCCCAAACCCGATTCGGCTAAACCTGATCACGCTCTAGCCGAATGCTTTGTGTTATCGTTTGCAATGGCCGATCGGCTCGGGATCGGCAGCCAACTCACGGCGAACGATGGCGCAAGCGCTTTGCGCGAGCTTGGGCCAACGGTCGGTTCGGCGCGCCGCGTCCGGGCGCACCCCGCACGATCGGCGACGAAGAGATTTCCGCGTCGATCCGCCTGACTCTGCAGACGATGCCAACTGGTGCGCCCGATTGGAGCCTGCGTGCCGGTGGAACGCGTTTAGAAGCCAAGACGGCGGAGTAGGGACGAATCAAGCCGCTCCGCCGCGTGGTCACACACCCTAAGCCTGTTGATCGCGAAAGTCGGATAACACCCTATATGAGAAGCCGCGGCCTTGGCTCTCAGGGCTGCGCTTTAGACACATGTGGCGGAGTGTTCGTCGCCCCCTCGGCCGCCATCAGAAAGATCCGCGCGGGTAGCACCGGCGCGCAACTGCCTCAAGCTCATCCCGTTCCCCGTCCGATAAAACTGTCGCAACCGCTGCCTTGCCACGCGCCATCGCCGCCGCCATCATGAGCGGCAATAAAATGCTCAGAATTTGACGATCGGGACATTAGTCCCCCACGATCAATTTCCGCGCGTCTTCCCGCAAGCCGGCGCGGGATTTGCCGTCCAGATAGAGCATGTGGCCGCCTCCATAAACCTTGAGGCGCAGGCGGTCTGGATCGCCCATCGGGGGGACTTGGTCGATCAGAACTTTCGAAGCAAAATAGGGGGTGACTTGATCGGTGAGGCCATGCGCGACGAGCACCCGCAGGGAAGGATCGAGAGCCATCGCGCGCTTGAGGTCGGACAGCGCCTCCGCGCGGTCGCGGCCAGTGCCCCAGTCCCAAGCGCGGGCGACGTTCTCGTTGAGGATCTCATAGCGTGCTTCGACCATCCAGCCGAGACGACTGCCGGCGAGATCGGCCATTGCGCTCGCGAGTGGGGTCTTGATCGCGTCGAGAAGGGGATCGGAATAATCGCTTGCGGCGGCATGAGGGGAAGGATCGAAGCCGCCGGCGCGCGGGTCGTAAGGACTCGTGACCTTGGCGCTCGCACGATCCTTTTCGCGTGCGAATGTCGCCATGTCGATGCGCCCGCCGAGCTTGCGGACGAGCGCCGGATCGAGGCCGGTGAAACTCGCGACCTTTTCAGCGATGCGGGAAAGCGCCTGGGAATCGCGCTCGCCGCGCAGGAGATCGGCGAGGTAGGGGCCCGCCGCATAGGCTTCCACATCTGAGAGGGCCGCGCGCCCCTCGGGCCCCGCTAGCCTCCGCGCGACGGCCGTCTGGGAAGGCAGCCGCGTTGCGAAAGTGAGTGGATTATTGGCGCCTTCCAACCAGCCGAAATCGAGCACCGGCGAAATTAGCACAAGGCCTTCGATGCCTATTCCTTCCTCGTCCTGCAGCCGCCTCGCGAGTTTTGGCGCGCGAAAGCCGCCATAGCTCTCGCCAACGATGAATTTGTGGCTGGCGAGTCTCTTGTTCGCGGTGAGCCACTTGCGGATCGTGACCGCCAGCGCCTCTATATCGCCATTGACCGAATAGAAGTGGCGGCGTGTTGCATCGCCCTTAGCCAAGATGCGGCTGTAGCCCGTTCCGGGCGGATCGATGAAAACGAGATCGGTGAAATCGAGCCAGGTATCGGCATTGTCGATCGTGACCAGAGGCGCCGACGGCGAAGGCGATGCACGATCGAGGGGCAGCCGCCAAGGCCCCATGGCGCCGAGATCGAGCCAGGCGGAGGCGGCGCCGGGCCCGCCATTGATCGCGAATGTGACCGGGCGCTTGGCGGGCTCGGCGCCCTCAAGAATGAAGGCCGTGGTGGCGATATCGGCATTGGGGGTGAGGCTCTCGGCATCGCTCAAGCGGATCGGCCCGGCGATCGCCTTAAAGCGCAGGCTGCGTCCGGGAAGCTCGATCATATGGGAGGTTGTCGCGGCGGCGGGCAGGGCATCGGGAGCAACCGCCATTGGCGCTTGTGCGTGCTCGGCGTCCACATTTTGTTGCCCGGCCTTTGCCGCCGGACCCATTGCCGTTTCCGCCGCCAGCGGTTCCAGCGCGGCGGCCGGTGAAGTGGCGGCAATGCCAACAAGAACCGCGGCAAGCAACCATTTCAAAATGTTGGGCATCGATTTCATCGAAAGGGTCCTTTATTATCCGTTAATGACTGGCCAAACCGTAAGTGCCGAGTCGAATTTTAGCCTTCGCCCGCCCCGCGCAAGGTAGCGGAACCCCCAATGAGCGACCTCCATGTTGCCTTCGATTCAAAGAGCTTTCTGCGGTCGCAGGGTTCTCTCTTTATCCGAAGTTCGCTATTCCCGGTTCAGGTGCAAATCGCGGCAGTGGCGAGGCCGATCTTGCTATCGGTTACTTTAGTAAGAAAGCCCCGGGGCTAGACTCCGCAGTTGCTCTGCGAGGTTAAGGCTATCCGAAGTGGATACCGAAGGCCGCCGGGCATGGGCTGCCGAGCAAGATGGCAACGCCCTAGAAGCGTTCCACGAAGCCATCGGTTTGCCAGATTTCGTCAGGGCGGAGGCGATCTGCTCGAGCAGCATGCACGGTTCGAAGTCTTGCATGCCGCCCGCTTCGCGACCGATCGCGATGCATGGAGTTGGCGCAATTGGCCCGCTCACGGAACGTGTGAAGGAGATTGAGGACATTTCGGCGCGCACGCGAAATGGTGAACTGGTCGAATTCACGACCTTCCTTGGTTCCTTGCGACCGCCGCTCGTAGACTTTAGCAGCGCAGCGCACTTCTGCGTCGCCTGGAGGATCGTCGTCGAATGACCTTCGCCCACCGGTGGCGCAGGCTCGGCTAGAGCGGTGGATTGCCTGCCCCGGCCGGACCAATGGTGGCTCGAAGCACCTGTAATGACCCATCCTCCCGTTTCACTCCGGTCATCGTGACCGCCGAGCCGACCTTGATGTCGGTAATACGTGCTGCACGTGCAATCCAAATCGCTATATCCGGCCCGATGGTGATTTTCCGATCCCCGTCTTTGTCCGCTACGGTCAGAACAGGTCCTTCGGGAGAGGCGTTTGTATTCTTGATAGTGGCGACCAACTGCGCGTTGTCAGGCCCGGGTTCCGCATCAGGCCTGTTCGACCCTGGGGCGAACAAGACGATCTGAGTTGCGACGAGGTCGCCGCTTTGACCGCTCTTGGCCTGAATGCTCACCTGAGACCCTGCTTTCAGATTCGATCCGGAGCCTTTCGCGACCGAGTTCACGCGCGGCTCCGAGTCGAGGCGTACCACGAGGCTTATCCCCTGACTTAGCGAGAGGGCGGCGAGGTTGCCGTCAAGCTTCGCAACGGTGCCGCTTATACGCAGCTCACTCGCTGTCTGAGCCTGTGCGGGCGAGATCGCTACCGCGGACGCGATGATTAAAGAGGCGAATCTGTGCACGGCTTTCTTCCCTATGGGAACTGGGGGCTCGCGAACCTGCAACGCACGATTGGCCTCAAGGGCCGATCAGGTTCCCACCTCGTATGACGGCGTTGAAGTCAAGCTCCGATTTTCGATCTCGGGTCAACTGCGATTTTCGAGACAGGGTTCTATTTGCCAACCTCGTATTCGGTGGGATCTGCGATCCCGGACCATGATCCCGGCATTCGGGAGAAGGAGTTCCTTACGGCGACCAGCTTGGTCCTCTGTTGCATCAGATATCCCCATTCGCCGTGCCGGTCGAAAGGCGCGACGAGGACTGCGGCAGGCGTTACAGCAAGGCACACATTGTGTGTGCGCACATATATTCGCTGGTATGGTTACCTCGGACCGCCAAAGTATAGTTCCCGCCACTCATTGACGGCAACCTGGATAGTATCGGCCGCCTGGCCATAACCACTTGCATCGGCCAGCATAGGACTATCGCCGTTTTCTTTGACCCGGCGGACAAATTCGCCAGCGCAGGACCCGGCGTTTTCTATTGCCGTCTTGATTTCGTCGTCAGTCAGCAATGATTGAACACGTTCGCGTGACGGCAGCTGCATCCTTTCTGGTTGGCCGCTAGAACGGCGACGGCGCGGGTCAGCAAAAGTTGTTCAAACAGCTCAGGGTCTTCGGGTGCGCGTTTAACTTGGCGCATGGATTTTCCTTTCGCGGTTAATTCGCGGAGACGACTCCGTGAAACGCTTTGCGTCCCAACATTGTTTGTGTTCGCGCGACGCGGCCATTGGCTCAGGCCTTATCGCTATTTTGGCTCGGGACCGGGTGGACCGCCAGGCATCCCAGGAGGCGGAATGACGGGGGTCGAATTAGGCTCCGGAACTGGTGCAGGTTTCACAATTTGTGGATCCACGCCGGGCGGAGGTTTGATAATGCCCCCGCTCGCATCCAATTTGTGGCTTAGATTTTTTTTATGGTCATCAACTATGCTACCGCCTTGCGCGCCACTGTGGCGCGACCCATCCGGCCGCGACAAATCCTTCTCTATGAGTTCGACGACCTCGCGCGTGTCAGGCGCGACGAGGACGATGTCGTCGTCCGTCACGATAAGAGCCGACAATGGGAACATCACTTAGGACCGTGGCGGGCATGGGCAAGAGTGAGACGTCCGCTGGCACGCGCTCGCCGAGCTGGACCTGAGTGTGTATCGCAGATCCTTCGGGCGCAAGGTCGCGCCGGATGACCTTGGTGCCGGAGCCGACGAAAGGATCGGAGAACTTTTGCAGCAAAGGCACAGGCTACAAAAGCTACAAATGTAGCCAGGTGTAACGGGCGCATTGGATGGTTACAAAAGTTACACACGTCTATAAGGACGTGTAACTTGTAACCGTCGCCCGCCCATTGTCGGGTAGTGTCCCACGGTTTCTGCACACGTCGTCGGTCTGCCTTTTCAGTCCAACGTCCTCTTCGCCGGAGAAAGCCTGATAGAGGAGGGTGCCAATTTCGCGAACCTGTGCTTCCGGTCACAGCTTTCAATAAAAACCGGCTCGCCGTTTGGGCAGACCAGTATCCACTCCATGATCGTGTTCGCGACGAGCGGCGGTAACGGCATCGCGTCGCTAAGTGGCTCAAGCGCCTTGCGAAAGTTCTTCGCGGCCTTCCTGATGAAGGCTTCCGGACGTGGGTGCCTGTACCCAACGCGGAGCGTTTCGATCATCCTCTCGACCGCGGCGGAAGCCTCCGCATCCGAGCGGGGCTGGCGTAGAGGGCCAAGCGTGGTGACGATCCACGCGACGATTTCGGCTTTGTCCAGCAACTTTTTCATGTTGCATTCCATGTCGCGTAGAGTTGCCGACAGTACATGAAACTCATTTGAAATCAATGGTAATCATTTGCTACTATGCAACATGGGAAAGCCGCCTCGGAGGGCGCCACCATTTCATAAACCATAGCTAAATCAAACTGGTGGGGGAGGTAGGACTCGAACCTACGAAGGCTTAGCCAGCGGATTTACAGTCCGCCCCCTTTGCCGCTCGGGACACTCCCCCAACGCCAAACAGGCATGGGCGCAGGCGCTTATGCGAACCGGGCTTGCCGCTGTCAACTCAAAACCCCCGCTGGAAACGACGCCGCATCGATGCTTTGCGTTGCGCACCGAGTGTTGCCGTGACAGGAATTGAGCGCATCCTCCAACGTTTTGGACCCGCGATTTGACGCGCAACAAATCGAAACGCTCTGGTGCGAGAACCGGCGCATCTGGCAAGCATAAAGAAGTGCCGGAGTTGTCTCCCCGCCAAACCGCCCCTGTCAAAACTTGGCGCCCGGAGCTTCGTCCGGCCGGCGCCGGGACCAGCGGGCAAAACCTCGCGCACGCCAAAGCGCCGATGTTCCGGCGCGCGGCCAGCGGCGTTGTTGTACTTTATGGCTTTCACACGGTGCGCGAGGCGTTGCGCGGTAAGCGGCGAAAACTCCTCGATATTTATGCCACGGAAGCCGCCGCCGACCGGCTCGAAGGCGAAATCGCCGGCGCTGGCCTTTGCCCCCATATTGTCACGGCCGACGACCTCGCCCGCCGTTTTGGCGCGGGCGCCGTGCACCAAGGCGTCATGCTCGAAGCTCTTCCGCTGGAGCGCCTCGACCTCTCGGACATCGTATCGCGCAGCGGCACCGTGCTCGTGCTCGATCAGATCACCGATCCGCATAACGCGGGGGCAATCCTGCGCACCGCGGCGGCTTTCGGCGTCGATGCTGTAGTTGTGACGCATCGCCACGCGCCGGAAATGGCAGGTGTCGTGGCGAAAGCGGCGTCCGGCGGGCTCGAACATGTAGCGATCGCCGGCGTGGTCAATCTCGCCCGCGCGCTCGAAGAGTTGGGCGGGATGGGCTATCTGCGTCTCGGCCTCGACTCGGACGCGGAGCTAAGTCTGGCACAGCGGCCCTTGCGGCGCCCGATTGCGCTCGTGCTCGGCGGCGAAGGCAAGGGGCTGCGCCGCCTCAGCCGGGAAAATTGCGATTTCCTGGTGCGCCTCGACATGCCGGGCGCGATCAAGAGTCTCAATGTCTCGAATGCGTGCGCCGTGGCGCTCGCCCTCCTTCACGCGGGTTTGGCGGGCTAGGGGATGTTGCCGCTATCGTCCCCGGCGCGGGCGGCAAAACTCCAGGGCCGCCACCAGCGCGCGTGGCTTGGCAAGGCCTTCGGTACCGGATCAAATCCAGAGGTGCCCCAGGGTTGGCAGCGGAGAAGCCGGGCAATGCCCATCGCGCCCCCCGCCCAAAGCCCGTGCCGCGCGATCGCCTCGTCCATATAGTCCGAGCAGGTCGGCAGGTGCCGGCAATGGGTCCCGGCGATCGAGGACAGGGTCAGCTGATAGGCGCGGATCACAAAATGTGCGCTGAAACGGCCGGTCCGAGCCAAAAATTGCATAAGTCTTGACGCCGCGCGGCTCATAATTGCGGTCGACTGTGGCAGATATGCACTGGCGGGCCCGAATGCGACAGCTCATAATACCAATTCTCGCTGATCATGACCGATAAGCCTTCAACTGGCCGATACCAAATCGGCGGGGGTGTTGGCGTCGATAGGGCGTTTCTGTCCGTTTTTCGTTGCATCTCTGCCACAGTGTTGCAGATAATGTGGTGAATGGTCCAAGTTTGATTGATGGCCAGCAGATTCGGCGTAACCTTGTTTGTGAACCTAACTTTAGATGAGGAGAGGGATCATGTTACGTCGTATACTCTTAGCTTCCGCAGGCGCCATGGCCCTTTCGGGCGCGGCTCTCGCAGCCGAACCCGCCCCCGTCCCGCCTCCCGCCCCGCCTCCGCCGCAGTGGACCGGCTTCTACGTCGGCGGGAATGCGGGCGGCACTTGGAGCAACAACAATAGCGTCACCACGGTTACGGGCAACGGGGCCAGCTCTCCGGGCTTTGACCCCCTTGGCATAGCATCTGCTGGGCTGGCAACCACCAGTGTCCCAGTGAAAATCGATGGTTTCATCGGCGGTGGCCAGTGGGGCGACAATTACCAGTTCGCCAACAGATGGGTCGGTGGGTTCGAGTCGGACTTCCAAGGTATCACCGGTGGCAACCGCACAACCACTTTGTTTAGCCAAGCCACCGCAGACGTCGCCGGTGTCGGTTTTTCTACTAATCAGAACTTGACTGCCTCCAAACGTCTCGATTGGCTCGCCACCGACCGTGTCCGCCTTGGCTATCTTATTACGCCGACGTTTCTTGCCTACGGAACCGGCGGCGTGGCTTATGGCACTACGCGGGCGAGCGTCGCCATCGCCCAAACCGTGTCCCCCGGATTTTCCTCAGGTGCCTCCTTCGGCAACTTTGATAAGACTCTCGCCGGTTGGACGGCAGGCGGCGGCGTTGAATGGCTATTTTATCCCAACTGGAGCCTCAAGGTCGAATATCTCTATTATGACCTCGGCCACGTGAACTTTACCATGAGCCCGCTGGTGAACTCCGTTGCTGGCGTTCCCGTCACCGTCGGCGCTGGCTCCGCCAGCACGCGCTTCAACGGCAACATCGTCCGCGCCGGCTTGAACTATCACATCGACTTGAGCATGCTGGCCCCGATCTTCGCACACTTCTAACCATGCCATTAACTGCTAAGTCGATAGCGCGGGGGAAAGCCCGATTCCGAACCGGCTCGGCTCGCTGGGCGATTTTCGAGCCGGCGTCGTCGTCGCCTATTCCTTCAATTGGAATGGGTTCTAATCGCGTCATAATGCGGGCGCGGCGGAGGACTGTTCCCCAGCCTGAGCGCGAGCGGCGGCTTCTATCTGGTTGACGCAATCGACCGTCGCGTCGAAGGTGAGCAGGGTCGAGGCATGCCGGGCCTTGAAATCGCGCACCGGCTCGAGGATCGCGGTATCTTCCCATTTGCCCTTTGGAGGGGGGCCATTTTCCTTGAGCATGGCGCGCATCTGATCGCGCAGCGCGCGCAATTCCAGTCCGGTCGAGCCGATCACGTGACGGGCCATGATCGATGCCGCCGCCTGACCTAGCGCGCAGGCCTTTACTTCATGGGCGAAATCCACGACTTGGCCATCCTCCATGACAAGATCGACGACGACCGTCGAACCGCACAGCTTCGAATGGGCCGTTGCCGTGGCGCCGGGAGCGGCGAGCCGTCCCTGGCGCGGAATATTGGCGGCCAGATCGAGGATCCGGTGGTTATATATATCGAAAAAATTGGCTTCGCTTGACATCGAGGTCCAGGTGACGGCGCCCCACGCGTACTATATAGGGAAGCAGGGTTGGGCGAACGAGATCTGGCAAATTTCCAGGCGAAACTCCCCGGGCAACCGTCCTTCCGGTGCTCTTTCCCAGGGAGCAAGGCCACGGACGCACATTTGAACTCTAAACTCTAATGGAGGCGCCACATGGATGCCGTGGTTAAGTCCTTGCTTCATCGTCCACAACCCCAGCCCAGCGGTTCGCCGCTTGCCCGCCCAACGCGCGAGGAGGCCGAGGCGGCCGTGCACGTTCTTTTGCGCTGGACCGGCGACGATCCCTCGCGCGAGGGTCTGCGCGACACGCCAAAACGAGTCGTCAAGGCTTTTGAAGAATTTTTTTCCGGCTATCAGGATGACGCGACGAGCGTGCTCTGCCGCGTCTTCGAGGAAGTCCATGGCTATGACGATGTGGTTCTCGTCCGCGATATCCCGTTTTCGTCGCACTGCGAGCATCACATGGTGCCTTTCTTCGGCATGGCGCATGTCGCCTATTACCCGTCCGAGACCGGCGTCGTTGGGCTTTCCAAGCTCGCGAGACTCGTCGATGTTTACGCCAAACGCCTGCAAACGCAGGAGGCGCTGACCGCCCAGATCGTCGGCGCGATCGACCGGCATCTGCGCCCGCGCGGCTCCGCCGTCATGCTCGAAGCCCAGCATCTGTGCATGTCCATGCGCGGCGTTCGCAAACACGGCGCGGAAACCGTCACGACGCAATTCACCGGCATCTTTCGCGACGATCCCGCCGAGCAAATCCGGTTCTTGACAATGCTGCGCGGCGGCACGTGAGAGCTGCACGTCCTTGCCGCGATAAGCGCTAGAGGCCGTGATCGGCCCGGGAGGTGTTGATTGGGGAGCGCAGCACGGCGCGGGAAATTCGATTTGACATCCTTACCCTCACCATGGCCCGGTCCCGGCACGTGTCAGACCGGGAGGAGCGAATTGGAAGAAGGAATCGCCTTCGCACCGCGCTTCGATGCCGATGGGCTGATCGCCTGCGTGACGAAGGACGCGAGCGACGGGCAGATCCTCATGCTCGCTTATATGAACGCGGAAGCCTTGCGGCTCACCCTTGAGACCGGCGTGGCGCATTATTGGTCGCGCTCACGCCAAACGCTCTGGCGCAAGGGCGACACGTCGGGCCAAGTTCAAAGAGTCACGGAAATCCGGACCGATTGCGACCAGGACGCCCTGCTGCTGACGGTCGAACCCGGCGGCAACGGCGGCGCTTGCCACACCGGCCGACGCTCCTGCTTCTACCGCAAGGTCGCGCTCGGCGACGATAAAGCCAAGCTTGTTTTCGACTGAGGCAATTCCGATGTCATATTTTATGTTGATAAATTCGGGAATTTTGCGTCGAACGCCCCTCCGCTTCAGGCATTTTCAACCAAGAAGTGGAACACTCTGGAGCAAGGTGACATGTTTATGGTGAAAGCCAAGAATCCGTTGGCCGCGCCGCCAAGTCATGACCGTTCGCGCCAAGACCCTCACGCGAGGACCGGACAATTGAACAAGATGTCATTTTACCGTAAGAACGTTAACGGCGCGGGCGCTAACGAACGTGCCGCCGCCGCCGCTCGCCGGCCAATTATTGGTATCGCGCTTGGCGCGGGCGCCGCGCGCGGCTGGTCGCATATTGGCGTCCTACTCGAACTCATCGCCCAGGGGATTTATCCAGATGTGGTCGCCGGCACATCGATCGGTGCCGTGGTCGGGGGAACCTTTGCCGCCGGCAAGCTCAAGGAGATGGAGACCTTCGCCCTCGGCCTGACCAAGAAGCGTGTCATAAGCCTCATGGACGTGTCGTTTTCGGGGGTGAGCTTTATCGGGGGCGAAAGGTTGCGGCGCGAGCTCGAACACGAGTTGTCCGGCCTAAGCTTCGAGGACCTCGACAAAAAATTCGCCACTGTCGCGACCGAAGTCGGCACGGGACATGAAATCTGGTTGACCAAAGGCGATGTCGCGGATGCCATCCGGGCGTCCTACGCCATGCCTGGGATTTTCGAACCGGTGAAGATCAATGGGCGCTGGCTGTTCGATGGCGCGCTCGTCAATCCCATCCCTGTTTCGCTCTGCCGCGCGCTTGGCGCCGAGGTTGTCATCGCCGTCAATCTCGTCAGCGACGCAGCCTTTCTCGGATCGACCATCCACGATCCCCTCTCGCTAGAGCCGGCGCTCGAAAAATACAACTTCGGCGTGCCGGAAGAGGGGCGCACGCTGAGGGCGCGCATCTTCGGCGGAATGGGCGGCAATCTGCGCCGGCTCTTCGGCAAACGCGAGGACGGCGCGCCGGGGATCGCCAACGCTATGATGGATGCGTTCAACATCGCGCAAGGCAGGATTTCGCGTTCGCGCCTCGCCGGCGATCCACCCGACGTTATCATCAACGCGCGGCTCGGCAAAGTCGGCCTCTTCGATTTTCATCGCGCCGACGAACTTATCGCGATCGGCCGCGAGGCCACCCGCCGGGCCATACCCGACATCGCCGGCGACCTCGCGATGCCTCTGTCCGAGCGTGCGATCTCGCCGCAGTGAATTTGGCCTTCCTCGCTCACGCGGTCGCGATATAGTCGCGCATCGCCTGAGATTCGTGTTCGATTTGCTCGAGCCGGTGTTTGACCACGTCGCCGATCGACACAATGCCGACCAGTTTCTCGTCGACGACGACGGGAAGGTGGCGGCAGCGCCGGAGGGTCATTTTTTCCATGGCGTCATGAACGCATTCGTCCTCATCCGTTGTCACGACCGGCGTCGTCATATGTTTTGCGACGGCATCGTCTAGCGCGGCCGCGCCGCCCATGCCAACCGCATGAAGGATGTCGCGTTCCGAGAGCATCCCAAGGACGCGGCCTTGCGCATCGGTAACCACGGCCGCGCCAATATTCCGCGTCGTTAGAAGCGCGGCGGCCTCGGCCAACGTCCGATACGGCTGGGTGGTGACGACCTCCCTTCCCTTAGTCGCGAGAATGCGCGCAACAATCATCGTTGCCTCCCTGAAATTTTTCCTGATGGTTTATTAACCGTCCACGGTGCGTCCCTTCAGATTACAGCGCTTGGACACCGGTCCCCTCGCGTAGCAGCAAATTCCCTTGGTAGAATGCACCCGTTCCGCCGCCCGCGCAACATCGTCGTGCGGCCTTTTTAGTAGGCTCGCCCGGTCTCGCGCCGCGTCGCTTAAGATAGCGGAGCGCGGAAAGGAGCCTCCGATGTTTGCTAACCTCGTCGAGGAAGCGGGGAAGATGGGCGGCTACGTCCTCGAATGTTTCGTAGTCCCTCAAACACACTGCTACACTGCCACGGCCTTCGATGTTTTCGGGAAGCTTTCCGTCTTGGCCTTATCGTAAGGATTGCCGCGGTGGCTCATGCCGCCAACGAGGCGCTCCGCGGCGAGCAGCTTCCAGTAATCGGTCGGCGCCTAGGATCGCCGGCTTAAGCGCCGCGATCGCGCGGCTGATCGAATAGGCAGGTTGGCCGCGATCAGGTGGCATTGAAGCAGCGGGCATGAACCCGTCCATGGCGGCGCGGGAACAGCGCAAATTTTTTTTTGATAGCGGCCACCGCCGCGCGTCAGGCCCGCAAAAGTTTTCTTCGCTTCAATCTTAGCACGATGTTTCATTTGCGCGTCGTCGTGATCGTCGCACCGCTCGCCTTGCCACCTTTCGATCTCTCCCGCTGGTACCGGATAACCCATGAAGACCATGCGGTTTGGGCTCGATGTCCCGCACCTTGATGAGCACGGGCAAATGAGCGTCCCCCAGCTTGAACAATTGGATAGCCTCGATCACGATGATGAGTCTCGCAGCGGGGCGCTTCTCCAAGCCGCGATAACGGAAGCCTTTGCCTTGCTCAATGCCGGCGCGCGGCAAGAGGCAATCGCGCAAATCAAGCAATATGCGGATCTTGCCGCGCGGAGCAATGCATATCTTCGGCCTGATCTATTTCAATGCCGGCGATTTGCGCCATGCCCTCACATGGTTCGATCGCGCGCTTGCCTTGCAACCAGGCTTTCCCGAAGCGCTCTCCGCCCGCACCATCGTTCTGCAGCGACTTAGTCAGCCACATGACGCTTTGGAATCGTTCGAAGCCATCCTAAGACTCCGGCCGCACGACGCGGAGGCCTTGTTTAGCGTGGGCTCCGTCTTGAAGCCCTGCGTATTAAACCTCATTATCCCGAAGCCTTGTCCGGTCTTGGCTTGGCTCTTACGGAGGCAGGAAAGATCGACGAGGCTCTGATCTATTTCGACGAGGCCTTGAACCATAGGCCCGGTTATCCGGACGCGCGAATCAACCGGGCCGGCGCGCTCCTCCTCAAGGGCAGCTTGAAAGAAGGCTTCGAGGATTTCGAAAGCCGCTGGGACCGTTCGAATGCGCCACCCAAAATCCTCATCTCGGATTTGCCGTCATGGGAGGGCCAGAAATTAGCCGGGCAAGCAATCCTCGTATGGGATGAGCAGGGTCTCGGCGACCTGATCCAGTTTTCACGTTATCTGCTCTGTCTCGTTGACGCCGGCGCCGATGTTACCTTGCTGTGCCGCAAGAACATGCACCAGCTTCTGCGCACCTTACCGAAGTCGGTTCGTTTCGTCGAAGCTCTCGACTCAAACGAAAGCTTTGCGTTTCAGAGCGCGCTCATGAGCCTCCCTCGCGGTTTCCAAACCAGATTGGAGACCGTTCCTGCGCCAATCCCTTATCTTCGGCCGGAACCAAGCCTCGTCGCGAAATGGGCCGGACGAATCGGCACCGGAGGCTTCCGAATCGGCGTTGGCTGGCAAGGCAATAAATTGATCAACCTTCAAAGGTCGATTCCATTCCCATGTTTCGCGCCGCTCGCGGCAATAGAAGGCGTGCGGCTGATTAGTCTCATGAAGGATCAAGCCGCCATCGAGGCGGAAATGCCGGCGGGCGGGCGGTTCACGATCGAGAGCCTGGGAAACGATTTCGATGCCGGACCCGATTCCTTCGTGGACTGCGCGGCGGCAATGGAGAGCCTCGACCTCGTCGTTACCTCGGATACCGCGATCGCGCATCTTGCCGGGGCCTTGGGGAGGCCGGTTTTCCTCACCCTGAAACGCGTGCCGGATTGGCGCTGGCTGATGCTCCGCGAAGATTGCCCTTGGTATCCCAGCATGCGGCTCTTTCGCCAAGCCGAAAAAGGAGACTGGGAGTCCGTTTTTATGCGGATCGCATCGAGCATTGCGGCAGATGTCACGGAAAAAGCTGGCCAATTTACCAGCGCGCCGCGCGCAATGATGGAGCTCGCAATCCCCGCAGCGGTTGGCGAGCTCATCGACAAGATCACGATCTTGGAGATCAAGGAAAGTCACATCGGGGAAGCAGCGAAACTCGAAAATATCCGGCGTGAACTCACCTTATTGCGGACGCTCAAGAGCGAATGCGGCCTCGGCGGCGCGCGGCTTGCCGAACTCCAGGCCGAACTGAAGTCCATGAATGGCATGCTCTGGAACATTGAGAATGCCCTGCGGGGACATGAAGCAGGGGAAGACTTCGGCGCCGCCTTCGTCTCGCTGGCAAGACAGGTCTATAAGACCAACGATCGGAGGGCCGCTCTAAAGAAAAAGATCAACTTGCTCTTTAGCTCTGTAATTATTGAGGAGAGATCATATTCAATAGCAAGTTGAACCAGCTTTCTTACCGCCTTGGGCCGGGTTCGCGTTTCCAACGAGCTCTTGCGGCGAGGCAATTAGTAGAGTTCAGATCGCCGGGAAAGTGGTGTGAGGCGAGTTCGAATCCGAATGTCTTGGCCTTTGCGGCGCGTGAGACACCTTCCAAGTGGGCACGCTGAAAGGAGTTGGCCGGGTCTATTGGCAAACCTTTGTCGACACCTATGCCAAGACCGGCTTCGCCAAGTTCCATGATTACAAGACGCTGATCATGGCCGCCGGTTTCCGAAACGGGTGCCAATCCATGCGGAGAACGGCGCCGACCTCGGCGTGTTCTCACCGATCGCGGTACCAAATAGCGCGGCACCCACGCCCGCCGCGAATGCGAACTCCTCGCTATCGAGAACGTCCACCCTCCCTCCACCATCCGTTGCACCAAGCCTCGCTCGGCGGCACCCTTGGCTGGCTTCGCCCGCACTAAGGCCTGTTGAGATTCATCGAGAATTGATGGCGGGGCAAGCGACATAGATCATGGCGGCGAAGCTTTGGTCGGTTTTGTCGCCGCGCATGGAGATGCGTTTGAACTCTCTGATTTTGCGGAAGAAATTTGCGATCAAATGCCGCCATTTGTAATCTTCCATGTCGATATCGAGCAGGTGTTTGCGCCGCGGGCGCTGCGAAATGACAACTTGCGCGCCAATTTCGTTCATGTCTGCGATAATCCAATTCGAAGCAAAAGCTTTGTCGGCGATGCGGCCGCCTAACGCCATGTCTAGGATCAGCGCGGCGCCGGCCGTGGCGTGGCCCGGCAATAAAACAAAGCGCACCAGATTTCCGAGGGCTTCCCTGCGCGAGAATCTTGGTCGTTAGGCCACCCTTGGACTTGCCCATGGCCTGGCTTTTTGTCCCCCTTTTGCCCCGGTCCCCGTGGCGGTGAACCTTGACGATGTTGGCGTCCACCATGGCGCATTCCATCTCCGGATCGTCAGAGAGAGCGTCGAAACTCGGTTTGATAACATCGGCTACACCCAATCGCGGAACCGCTTGAAGACGGAGTTCTAGTTGCCGAACGACGGCGCCAGGTCCCGCCAGGGGCGACCCGTGCGCGCGATCCACAACACTGCTTCAAGAAACATGCGGCCATCCCCTCCGGTTCGGCCAGGGTCCGCAGCTTTGCCCAGGCAGAGCGGTTCGATCTTCGCCCACTGGGTGTCCGCTAAACAGTAGCGATCCATGCCAAACTCCTTTCAGAGCTTGAATCACGTCGAGTCCGTTCCGTGAATCCTCAAACTCAACAGGCCCTACGCACTCTCCTCGCGAAGGATTGCGAGCCGAAGCCATTCCCCTTCGGCCTGGTCTAGCGCTGCCTCGGCTTTCGCGAAGACCGCCGAAACTTCCGCGAATTTCGCAGGGTCACGCGCGTAAAACCCGGTATCGTCGAGCAGGGACTGGAGCCTTGCCTTGAGAACGCGCAGTTCCTCGATACGTACAGGCAGATTATCGAGGACCTTCCTTTCCCTTGAAGAGAGGCGCGGCTTCGCCCTATGCGCTTGAACGGCGGCGGTTGTCGGCTTGTCCTTATAGGCCGCGGGCGCGGCCAAAACTGGCACCACGCCAACCCTCGCGCCGCGTTGTGCCAGCATGTCCGAATAGCCACCGGCATATTCAATCCAGCGGCCGCCTCCCTCCGCGGCGAGCACTGATGTCGTCACCCGGTCGAGAAAATCGCGATCATGGCTAACGATCAAAAGGGTCCCTTTGTAGTTGGCGAGCATTTCCTGCAAGAGATCGAGCGTTTCGAGATCGAGGTCGTTGGTCGGCTCGTCGAGGACGAGGAGATTGGATGGCCGGGCCAAGGCCCGCGCGAGCATCAGCCTTCCGCGTTCGCCTCCCGAGAGACGTTCGATCGGCGTGCGCGCCTGTTCCGAGCCGAACAAAAAATCCTTCATATACCCGATGACATGTTTGCGCTCGCCGTTGATCTCGACGAAATCGCTGCCGCCAGTGAGCGCGTCCCGCAAGATCGCTGCCGCATCGAGGCTGGCGCGGCCCTGGTCGAGCGTTGCCAGAACAAGATTGGCGCCATGCCGGATGGAGCCCCGGTCCGGGGCCAAGGTGCCGGTCAAGAGGTTGACGAGCGTCGTCTTGCCCGCGCCATTGGCGCCGACCAGGCCGAGACGATCGCCGCGCAGAATGCGGGTCGAAAAATTCTTGACGATCACGCGCTCGCCAAAGGTTTTCGCTACCTCCTTGGCTTCGATGACGAGCTCGCCGGAAATATCCGCGTCGCTTGCTTCGAGCCGCAGTTCGGTGAAGGCACCCCGCTGGCGCCGCGCGGTGCGCATCGCCGCAAGGCCTTCAAGACGTTTCTGGTTGCGCTTGCGCCGCGCGGTAACGCCGTAGCGCAGCCAGTGTTCCTCGGCGGCGATCTTGCGATCGAGCTTATGCACGGCGCGCTCCTCGTCTACGAGCGCGGAATCGCGCCAGGCCTCGAACTGCGAAAATCCGCGCGCGAGAAAACGGGTTCGGCCGCGATCGAGCCAGACGGTGTTCCGCGAAAGATTCTGCAAGAATCTTCGGTCATGACTGACGATGACCAGCGCGGATCGCGCGCCTTCGAGTTCCGCCTCGAGCCATTCGATCGCCGGCAGATCGAGATGATTGGTCGGCTCGTCGAGGAGCAAAATATCGGGCTTTGGCGCCAGCACGTGGGCGAGCGCGACGCGCTTCGCCTCGCCGCCCGATAGCCGTGCCGGATCTTCCTCGCCGCTTAGCCCCAATTCGTTCAACAGCGTCGTTGCGCGATGCCGATCATGGGTTGGGCCAAGGCCCGCCTCGACATAGGCGCGCGCGTCGCCGTAGCCGGAAAGATCGGGCTCCTGCGCCAGATATCGCAAATTGACCCCAGGCTGAAGGAAACGCATCCCGCTGTCTGGCTCGATGAGGCCCGCCGCGATTTTCAACAGCGTCGACTTACCCGAACCATTGCGCCCGACGAGGCACAAGCGTTCTCCGGCCGGGACCGAAAGCGAAGCGGCCTCCAGCAACGGCTCGCCGCCGAAGGTCAGCGCAATATCCTGCAACAGCAAAAGCGGTGGTTGCATTGGCGTTCACGTTAGAAGTTTCCGACTTGGTCTTTAGCATTTTCCGCGGCGGCGGACACAATCGCAAAGCCGCGCGGGCGATGGGGCTAGGCGGCCTCAAGCCCTGTGCAGCACGGCGGTCACCAATGCGGCTTCGGCCTCGTCCAGCGCCCGATGGAGGTCTGCCTCCGTCGCGAACCGCCCGCGCAGGCGCTTGCCCTCAGTGCGAACCGCGACGCTGGCCGTCCGGAAAGGCCAGGGATCGAGGACGATGTCTTCGCCGTCGCGGGGCTGCATACGGAGTTCTGTCGTTCCAGCCCCCGCTGTTGGCACATTCTGGATCTTGATTTCTTTTTTCACGCCCCAGCAGATTTCGAGCGACATCCGATCGAGGGCCGCGATCAACAGCCGGTTATGCTCGATGGTTTCTGGCGATGCCTGCTCCGCGAGCTTCGGATCTGCCTGCATGGAGGCCGCCGTCCGCGCCTGAAAGCGATGCTGTTCGCCGAGAAAATCGCGCACGGCCTCCGCATTCTCCGGGCTCGCCTTGGCGAAATCGAAATGGCGCGCATAGATCGTATCGGCGTGAAGCGACACCAAGAGCGCGGGATAGCGCCCAAATACACGAGCACGGCGCACACCTTTGCGCCAGATCGCAATGTGCAGCTCCGAGGGTACCCTGAAAAACTCCTGCGGGAGGCCGCTCCCAGCATCGAGCGCGGGCGTCATTTCCCAGTCCAGCCAACCGATGTCGTGCTGCTCGGCGGCGAGGCAAACCTCGTCGTTGGGCATCGGCGTCGCGAAGTGCTCGTTGCCCCACGCCCGCGCCATCTGGCCGGAAAGCCAGGTGTGGCTCGGCTGTGGAATGGCGATCACGTCAAGGCCGTCTCTGCGAAGTAGCATCATTCTTTCTCTTCGATTGTTGTTTCGTCAGCAAAACGATGTGGCATCTCTTCCGTTCCGTTTCGCGCGCGACGGCAATGCCCGAGGGCGAGACGGCAATGGCCCGCGAGAATTTTGCAAGGCACCGGGAATAAATAGGCGCGCCGCGAAGTCTCCTTCATAGCAATGGCGCTAAGCCGCTATGGATGGAGACCAAACATGTCGGACAACAAGCAAGGCACAGGGATCGACCGGCGCGGCGCGCTCGAATGCATGATCTGGGCCGGCACCGGGGTCATCTGGACGCTCAGTGGCGGCGTGCCCAAATCCTCGCAACTCCTCGGCATCGGCGCGGCCCAGGCAACCGAAAAAGCCGTGACCGGCTTCAGCTTCCTGCAGATTTCGGATAGCCATGTCGGTTTCAACAAGCCAGCCAATCCGGATGCGCTCGGGACCTTGAAGGAAGCGATCGCCAAGGTTAACGAGCTGTCCGTTAAGCCCGCCTTCATGATCCACACCGGCGACATCACCCATCTCTCGAAGCCCGGGCAATTCGACGATGCGGAAAGAGTCATCGGCGAAGCCGGGCTCGATGTACATTACGTGCCGGGCGAGCACGATATTATCGACGAGAACGATGGCCAAGCCTATCTCGAACGCCATGGCAAGAACACCAAGGGCACCGGCTGGTTTGCCTTCGATCAAGGCGGCGTACACTTCATCGGCCTTGTCAACGTCGCCAATTTGAAATCTGGCGGAATGGGCTCGCTCGGCGACGAGCAATTGGCTTGGCTTGCGGGCGACCTCAAAGGCAAGCCCGCGTCAACGCCGATCGTCGTCTTCGCGCATATTCCGCTCTGGACCGTTTATCCGGAATGGGGCTGGGGCACGGAGGATTCGGCACGCGCGCTCGCTCTTCTCAAGCGGTTCGGCTCGGTCACCGTGCTCAATGGCCATATCCATCAATTGATGCAAAAGGTGGAAGGCAATGTCACCTTCCATACAGCGATGTCGACCGCCTTCCCGCAGCCCGCGCCTGGGAGCGCCGCTTCGCCCGGGCCGATGCTAGTGCCGGCCGAAAAGCTGCGCACTTTGCTTGGAGTAACGAGCGTCTCGGTCCGGCGCGGAAAACAACACCTCGCGATCACCGATACACCGCTTGCCGCGAGCTAAACCCGCTCTCGCAAAAGGAAACCAACATGCGCAACTTGACCAAAACGAACCGCTCCCGCGTGTGGTGCTTGGGTTTGTGTCTTCTTGTTACCACCACCGCCCTCGGCGTCATTTTGACCCTTCCCGCAGTCGCCGCCGGTACCGAGGTGGATATCGACAATTTCGCCTTTACGCCCAAGGAGCTCACGGTGAAAGCCGGGACGACAATCGTCTTCCGCAATCGTGATGACATTCCCCACAGCGTCGTCGGCGGCAAGGGCGAGTTCCATTCCAAGGCGCTCGATACGGACGACACGTTTGAATTCACCTTCGCGAAGGCGGGAACCTACGGCTATTCTTGCGGCCTGCATCCGCAAATGCAAGGCAAGATCGTGGTCACGCCGTGAGGCGCGAGCATCGGAGGCGGCTGGGACAGCTACTCCTCGAACCGCCCGGTGGCGCGTTTGCCGCCGTTCAGATCTTAAGCACGGCCCTTAATTCGCGCAGCTGATCGCGCTTTTCCACCGCCATCCGGCGCGCCTCGTTTCCTTTGGCGCCGGCGATTTCCTCTTCGACGTTGCCAACCTCCACATCGAGCGTGGCGGCGTCGAGTTCCGGCAGGGGAAGCGCTTTGTCCGCGAGGATGGTGAGGCCCGAAGGCGCGACCTCGGCGAAGCCGCCGGGCACGAAGAGACGCAGTTTTTTTGCGGGCGCCTCCTCGATCACGACAACCCCTGGCTTCATCATCGCGATCAAGGGCGCATGGTCCTTGAGGACGGTGAATTCGCCTTCCGTCCCCGGAACGGCCACGGCTTCGACCTCTCCCGAAAAGACGAGTTTTTCGGGAGAAACGAGTTCAAGGTGAAAAGCCGCCATCGCATGCTCCCGGATGGAGTTTCGGTATTCCGATTGTACGGCGCAACGTTCGCCTGGCGACTGCGGTCCCGGCTGGTCCTACGCTGCCTCGGCCGCGAGCTTTTGCGCTTTTTCGACCGCCTCGTCGATGGCGCCGACCATATAGAAAGCGGCTTCCGGCAGATGATCGTAATTGCCTTCGACGAGCGCCTTGAATCCCTTGATGGTGTCGGCGAGCGAAACGAGCTTGCCGGGCGAACCGGTGAACACTTCGGCGACATGGAAAGGCTGCGACAAGAATCTCTCGATTTTCCGCGCCCGGGCGACCGTTAGCTTGTCTTCCTCGGAGAGCTCGTCCATGCCGAGAATGGCGATAATATCTTGCAGCGCCTTGTAACGCTGCAAAATTTGCTGGACCTGACGCGCGACACCATAATGCTCGTCGCCGACGACGAGAGGCGACAACATGCGCGACGTCGAGTCGAGCGGATCGACCGCCGGATAAATGCCCTTCTCGGCGATCGCGCGTGACAAGACGGTGGTCGCATCGAGATGCGCGAAGGACGTGGCGGGCGCCGGATCGGTTAGATCGTCGGCGGGCACATAGATTGCTTGCACGGACGTGATCGAGCCTTTGGTAGTGGTGGTGATCCGTTCCTGCAAGTCTCCCATGTCGGTCGCGAGCGTCGGCTGATAGCCGACCGCCGAGGGCATGCGGCCGAGGAGCGCCGAGACTTCCGAGCCCGCCTGGGTGAAGCGGAAGATATTGTCGACAAAGAACAGCACGTCCTGGCCCTTGTCGCGGAAATCCTCGGCGACGGTGAGGCCAGTCAGCCCGACACGGGCGCGAGCCCCTGGCGGCTCGTTCATCTGGCCATACACCAAGGCGCATTTGGAGCCCTTGGCGGAGCCGCCATGCTCGCGCGGATCCATATTCACCTTGGATTCGATCATTTCGTGATAGAGATCGTTGCCTTCGCGGGTCCGCTCGCCCACCCCGGCGAACACGGAATAGCCGCCGTGCGCCTTGGCGATATTGTTGATGAGTTCCATGATCAAAACCGTTTTGCCGACCCCGGCGCCGCCGAAGAGCCCGACCTTGCCGCCTTTCGCGTAAGGCGCCAGAAGGTCGACGACCTTAATGCCAGTCACCAGGATCTGCGCCTCGGTCGCTTGTTCGGCATAGGAGGGTGCGGGTTGATGGATCGCGCGGCGGGTCGTGGACTCGACCGGACCCAATTCGTCCGCCGGCTCGCCGATGACATTGATGATGCGGCCGAGACACGCCTCGCCGACGGGCACCGTGATCGGCGCGCCGGTATCCCTGACCGGCTGGCCACGGGTGAGGCCCGCGGAAATATCCATCGCGATGCAGCGCACTGAATTTTCGCCAAGATGTTGCGCTACTTCGAGGACCAGGCGGTTGCCGCCATTGTCGGTTTCGAGAGCGTTGAGGATTTCCGGCAGATCCCCGTCGAATTTCACATCGACGACGGCGCCAATGACCTGCGTGACGTGGCCCGTGCGCGTGTTGGATGCGGCGTCGGCCATGCTTTGTCCTCTTGACTGGTTGAATGCCTAAAGCGCTTCGGCGCCGGAGATGATCTCGATCAGTTCCTTAGTGATCATCGCCTGGCGCGAGCGATTATACGTCATGGTTTGCTTCTTGATCATTTCGCCGGCATTGCGCGAGGCGCTATCCATCGCGCTCATCCGCGCGCCTTGTTCGGACGCCGCATTTTCAAGCAGCGCCCGCAAAACTTGAATCGAAATGTTGCGCGGCAGCAGCGCCGCGAGAATTTCTTCCTCGTCTGGCTCGTACTCATAAGCCGCCCGCGGTTGCCCCGCTTTCTCCTCCGGCGGGAGGGCGGCGACAGGAATAAGCTGCTGGGCGGTCGGAATCTGCGCAATGACCGACTTGAACCGCGAGAAATACAAAGTGCCTACGTCGAATTCGCCAGCCTGATGCAACGCAACGATCTTGCGGCCGATCGCGTCGGCATCCCCGAAGCCGAGCGTGCGTACGGCGCGAAGGTCGATCACCTCGATGATCTGGCCCCCAAATTGCCGGCGCAGGATGTCATGGCCTTTCTTGCCGACACAAAGGATCTTAACCGTCTTGCCTTGCCCCATGAGCGACAGCGCCGCCTCGCGCGCGAGCCGCGCGATCGAGGCATTGAAAGCGCCGCATAGACCGCGTTCGGCGGTACAGACGACCAAGAGATGGACGCTGTCGCCGCCGCCTCCGAGCAGCGCCGGAACTTGGCCCCTCGTCGCGATCGAGGCGGCGAGATTGGCCAAAACCCTTTCCATCCGGTCGGCGTAAGGACGCGCCGATACAGCCGCCGTCTGTGTGCGCCGCAGTTTCGCCGCCGCGACCATCTGCATGGCCTTGGTGATCTTTTGTGTCGCTTTGACGGAGGCGATCCGGTTGCGCAGATCCTTCAACGACGGCATGGTCTATCCGCTTCACCTCTATCCTGGCGCCGCCAATTCAAGCGAAATTCTCGATCAAGCAAAGTTCTTGGCATAGGCATCGACAATCGATTTGAGTTTTGCACCGGACTCTTCGGAAATATCCTTTGAAGTTCGAATCGCATCGAGGAGACCGGCGTGGCTCGCGCGCAAGAGCGCGAGGAGCCCGTCCTCAAAGGCCCGCACCCGGTCGACCGGAAACGCATCGAGATAACCGTTGACCCCCGCATAGATCACGCACACCTGTTCTTCCATCTTCAAAGGCGAGAACTGCGCCTGCTTTAAAAGCTCGGTCAAGCGCGCGCCGCGTGCGAGCAAGCGCTGGGTCGTCGCGTCGAGGTCGGAGCCGAATTGCGCGAAAGCCGCCATTTCGCGGTATTGCGCGAGTTCGCCCTTGATCCTGCCCGCGACCTTCTTCATCGCTTTGGTTTGCGCCGAGGAGCCGACGCGCGAGACCGAAAGGCCGACATTCACGGCGGGCCTAATACCTTGATAGAAGAGATCGGTCTCAAGAAAGATCTGGCCGTCGGTGATCGAAATCACATTCGTCGGAATATAGGCCGAAACGTCGTTGGCTTGCGTTTCGATCACCGGCAGCGCGGTGAGAGAGCCTCCGCCATTTTCCACGTTGAGTTTCGCCGCGCGTTCGAGCAGCCGGGAATGCAGATAGAACACATCGCCCGGATAGGCCTCGCGTCCCGGGGGGCGGCGCAACAAAAGCGACATCTGGCGGTAGGCGACGGCTTGCTTCGAGAGATCGTCGTAGACGATCAGCGCGTGCATCGCATTGTCGCGGAAATATTCGCCCATCGCGCAACCGGCGAATGGAGCAAGGAACTGCATCGGGGCCGGATCGGACGCGGTCGCCGCGACAATGATCGAATAGGGCAGCGCGCCCTGCTCTTCCAGTACTTTCACGAATTGCGCGACGGTCGAGCGTTTCTGTCCGACCGCGACATAGACGCAATAGAGCTTGAGGTTTTCGTCGCTGCCCTGGTTCAGCGGCTTTTGATTGAGGATGGTATCGAGCGCCAGCGCAGTCTTGCCGGTCTGGCGGTCGCCGATGATCAGTTCGCGCTGGCCGCGCCCGATCGGGATCAGGGCGTCGATCGCCTTGAGCCCGGTCGCCATCGGCTCGTGCACGGATTTGCGCGGAATAATGCCCGGCGCCTTGACATCGACGCGAGCGCGCTTTTCCGCGTGAATCGGGCCCTTGCCGTCGATTGGATTGCCGAGCGCGTCGACGACGCGGCCGAGCAGCCCCTTGCCAATCGGAACATCGACAATCGCGCCGGTCCGCTTGACTGTCTGGCCTTCCTTGATGTGGCGGTCGCTGCCGAAAATGACAATGCCGACATTGTCGCTCTCGAGGTTCAGGGCCATGCCCCGCACGCCGTTCTCGAACTCGACCATTTCGCCGGCCTGGACGTTGTCGAGGCCATAGACGCGGGCTATGCCGTCCCCGACCGAGAGGACCTGGCCAACCTCGGTCACCTCTGCTTCATTGCCAAAGTTCGCGATCTCGTTCTTGAGGATCGCGGAAATTTCCGCGGCGCGGATCTCCATCAGCCGGCCTCTTTCATGCGTGCGCGAATCAAATTGAGTTTGGTTTTGAGGGAACTGTCAACCATGCGCGAGCCCAGTTTGACGATCAGGCCGCCGATGATCGCCGGGTCCACCTTGACCGCGATGTCGACCTCGCCGCCGCCGGAAATATCGGCCAGTGCAGTGCGCAAGGCTTCGACATGCTCGGGCTTGAGCGCCTCGGCGGCCGTCACCTCCGCCCGCGTGACGCCTTTGCGAGCATCGTTCAGCGAATTAAAATCGCGGATCATGTCGAAAATCGCGAAGAGCCTGCGCTTGGCCGCGACGAGCTTGATGAATTTGGCGGCGATCCCATCGATCTCGGCCCTGGAGAGAAGGGCGTCGAGTGCCTTCACCTGCTCTTCGGCCGAGACAACCGGACTCTTGACGAAACGTTGCAAATCCGCGCTGGAACGGACCAATTCCGCGAAGGCGGCGAGATCGTCGGCGGCCTGTTCCGTCGCCCCGGTTTCCTGACAGAGCGCGAAGAGCGCCTGGGCATAGCGCCCCGCCATCCCGGACACGCGTGTCTCTTGCGCCGCCAAAGCGAAATCCCCAAAATTCAACCAGCCGCCGAAGCTGCTTCCCAAAGTTCCGGCTTTTCGCGGCGATAGCCACAAAACATCGAGACGCAGACCAGAACGGGAAACCGGCGTAAAGACGCCAAGAAACGCGCCTCACCCCGAAGGCAGGGCTCACCTAACATAGAGCTTTTTGCGACGCAACCCTTCGCCCGGCGAATGCACGGGGCCGCGACAAGTGGCCGTTGGGCGTATAAAATCGAACTGTGGGCCTATGCCTCGTTACCCCAATTCAGGCGCGCGTATCTGTATTCTGTATTCGAAACGAAAATGCGATAAAATAATATTACGACGAATGCCGTTCAATTGCCTGCAATGAACAAGGCGCTTCCGCCCGAACCCGCGCGACGGCAAACCGATGCTGGAAAAAATCTCGCCTGACACACGACTCAACCAGTCCTTCCCCAGGCCGGCCGAGGCGGCCGATCCCATCGCCATGGCAAGGCGCGATCTCAACAAAGTCGTGCCCCGGCGTTTTTACAAGGGGGCAAGCGCGAGGGAGCGGGATGGAACTTTCATCCTGCTTCTGGATGGTCGCGCGGCCAAGTCACCGGGGGGAAATCATTTGGCGCTGCCCTGCTTGGCGGCGGCACGGGCGCTAGCGGACGAATGGTCGGCGCAGGGCGAATGGATCGATCTGGCGTCCATGCCCCTTACGCGCATTGTCAATTCCACGATTGACGGAATAGCGTGCCAGCTTGAGGCAACGGTGGACGAGATCGTCAGATATGCCGGGGCGGACCTCGTCTGTTATCGCGCCGCCGAGCCAAGAACGCTGGTAGAGGCGCAAGCCGCGGAATGGGACAGGGTCCTCGCTTTCGCGAGCGAAAAGCTCGGCGCCCATTTCATTTGCACCGAAGGCGTGGTGTTCGTCGAACAGCCGGAACCCGCCCGCGCGGCGGTGAAAGAAGGCATTGAGCGCATCGCAAACAGCGGCCAAGCCGCGCCATTCGCGCTGGCCGCGCTGCATGTGATGACAACGCTCACCGGCTCGGTCTTGCTCGCGCTCGCCGTCGCGCATGGCGTGCTGACACCCACTGAGGCCTGGATTGCCGCCCATGTGGACGAGGATTGTGAAAAGCGCGCCTGGGGCGAGGACGCGGAGGCCCTTCGCCGCCGCGCGCGGCAATGGCGCGAGATGGAAGCGGCGGCACGCCTGTTTCACGCCGTCCATGGCGCTGGAGCATGAAAGAGCAGGCGTTTTCGCGAAATGACGGAAGGACGTTCCCAGGCATGGGCAATGCGATCGGCAAACAGGAAGATGGCCAATGAAACCCAGTCTCGAACGCCTTGCCGAGCGCCGCGCGCGCGCCCTTCGCGGCGGGGGAACACAGCGGATCGACGCCCAGCACAAGCGCGGAAAGCTCACCGCGCGAGAACGAATCGAGCTTCTGACCGATGAGGGCTCGTTTGAGGAATCCGGGATGTTCGTCGAACATCGCGCGACGGACTTCGGCATGGATCAACGCCACGCGCCGGGCGATGGCGTTATCACCGGCTCCGGCACCATCAACGGCCGCGTGGTCTTCGTCTACGCCAAGGATTTTACCGTTTTCGGCGGTTCGCTTTCCGAGACCCACGCGCAAAAGATCGCGAAGCTGCAGGACATGGCGCTCAACAATCGCGCGCCGCTCATCGGGCTTTTTGATTCGGGCGGTGCACGCATCCAGGAAGGGGTCGCGGCACTCGCGGGCTACGGCGAGGTTTTCCAGCGCAACGTCCTGGCGTCCGGGGTGATCCCCCAGATTTCCCTCGTCATGGGTCCTTGTGCTGGCGGCGACGTCTACTCCCCTGCGCTCACCGATTTCATCTTCATGGTCAAGGACACGAGCTATATGTTCGTGACCGGCCCCGATGTGGTGCGGGCGGTGACCAACGAGACGGTGAGCGCCGAGGATCTCGGCGGAGCCTCCGTGCATACGGTCAAAAGCGCGGTGGCCGACGGCGCCTATGAAAACGATGTCGAGGCTTTGCTGCAGATTCGGCGGCTCATCGATTTCCTGCCTTCGTCGAACACGAGCGGCGTTCCCGAATGGCCGAGTTTCGATGACCCCTGGCGATGCGAGGCCTCGCTCGACTCGCTCGCGCCTGAGGATCCCGCAAAGCCCTACGACATCAAGGAACTCATCGCCAAGACCGTGGACGAGGGCGATTTCTTCGAGATCCAAGAAGCGTTCGCGCGCAATATTCTGACAGGCTTTGGCCGCATGGAAGGGCGCACGGTGGGGTTTGTCGCCAATCAGCCAATGGTGCTCGCCGGAACGCTCGACTCGGACGCCTCGCGCAAGGCCGCACGCTTCGTGCGCTTCTGCGATTGCTTCAATATTCCGATCGTGACTCTTGTCGATGTGCCTGGATTTCTTCCAGGCATTGCGCAGGAATATGGCGGCCTCATCAAGCATGGCGCGAAACTGCTCTTTGCCTATGGCGAGGCAACGGTGCCGAAGGTAACTGTCATCACGCGAAAAGCGTTTGGCGGCGCCTATGACGTGATGGCCTCGAAACATCTGCGCGGCGACGTGAATTACGCCTGGCCCGGCGCCGAAATCGCGGTCATGGGCGCCAAGGGCGCGGTCGAGATAATCTTCCGCGCCGACATCGGCGATGCGGAAAAAATCGCCGCGCGCACGCGCGAATACGAGGAGCGCTTTTTATCGCCTTTCGTGGCCGCGGAGCGCTTTTATATCGACGACATCATCATGCCGCGCGAAACGAGAATGCGCGTGGCCCGCGCGCTCGCCATGCTGCGCAACAAGGACCTCAAGAACCCATGGAAGAAGCACGGCAATATTCCATTGTGATTGTCGCGCGGGGTTTTGCGCGATGTAAGTTTTTCTCGCGTAATCGTGCTCAAATGTTTTCATGTGAAAGTTCTTGCGGCTAAGTGCCTGTATCAAAAGCCGCTTAAGAAGAGGGAACCTTTCGCCCGATCGCCCTGGCCAATACTGCCAAAGCTGGACATTTGCCTCCTATACGTATTTTATAGGTATAGTAGGACAAGGCCATGGCGAAAAAGCTGACCATCACCGTCGAGGATGAGGTTTATGAGGGCTTGCACAGAGTCGTAGGGCGACGGCGGATCAGCCGCTTCCTGAACGACCTGGCCCGCCCGCACGTAACCCGCCGCGAACTAGCGCAAGCATACCGGGACATGGCTGCCGACGAGGAGCGCGAGCGCGAGGCTGCGGAGTGGGTGGACAATCTGACCTCGGACATAGCCGTCCGAAGCCTATGTCGTATTGAACAGCGAGCAGCGGAAGGCCATGACCGACCAGCTGAGCACCATCAGCAAGCTTCGGCTGCGGGAAAGGATCGGACGCTTGAGCCAAGAGGACATGGCCGCGATCGAACGGGCAATCTGTTTGCAACTTGGATTTTGACGCGGACAAAATATTGCACGCGGGAGAGGCCAAGCGGCGGCGGTTCGATAATCCCCTTCGATTCAATCCAATCGGAAAATACGCTAACGATCCGACGATCATATGGCGCGGGGATCGAGCCTCTTGGCGGACAAAGGCCGGACGGCGCCCGTCTCGGCGGCGCGGCGCCGGCTAGACTTGCGTTCGACGAGCACTGTCCGTGTAGCCCCTTCACGGCCACTGGAGGTCACGATTTCCGCGCTGTTGCGGGGCGGCGCCGTCTTCAACAGCTCGGCGCGCGCTTCTTCCACCGGCAGGTCCATCAGCGAGGCGGCGATTTCGGCCTGCTGATGAAGTTCGCCGGTCAACCCCCGCGCCGCGGCAATCGCTTCCTTCAGCGTAGGCGGATCGAAACGGACCCGCCTTGTGCCATATTTCGTCTTCCAGACCTCTGACATGGTACGCTTTCCCGATGCCCCACCTACCAGCTCATGGTGCGTTGCGATAAAGTATTTTGTAAACGACGAGAAATCAAGAGCGCGTGGCAACGTGCCGCCATGTCTCTCGCAAAAAACATGCTATCAATTGGCGAGGCAGGCGCGGGCAAAAGCCTGGAAGGCGCGGGCGCGATGCGACAGGGCGGGCGAGCCGTCGGCGGGAATCCCGTGTTTCTCAGCCCTTGTCATTTCCCCAAAGGTGCGCGAAAAACCGTCTGGCAAAAAAATTGGATCGTAGCCGAAACCCAGACCGCCGCGCGGCGGGAAAACGAGCTCACCAAAAACCTTGCCCTCGAAACTTTGCGTTTCCTCGTTCGGAAAGGCGACGGCGAGGGCGCTCACGAAATGGGCCTTGAACGGCGGGCGGGCTTTTGCCGCTTGCAGCGCTTGTTCGACTTTTTTCATGGCCGCGCCGAAATCGCGGGCGGGTCCCGCCCAGCGCGCGGAATTTATGCCGGGAGCGTCATCGAGCGCCGCGACGCAGAGGCCAGAATCGTCGGCGAGCGCCGGAATTTTGGCGCGCTCGGCGGCGGCGCAGGCTTTTATCACGGCATTGGAGACAAAGCTCGCGCCGGTTTCTTCCGGCTCCGGCAGGCCGAGTTCCGCGGCCGCGATCGCCATCACACCGAAAGGCGCGAGGAGTTCCCGCATCTCGGCGAGCTTCCCCGCATTATGAGTCGCGAGGACGAGCTTTCCTTTAAGCTGGCGCCCCATCAGCCGATCGCGCATTTCTGCAGCTCCACGAGTTTTGCTATTCCCGATTTGGCGAGCGCCAGCAAGGATTGCAGCTGGGCATCGGAAAATACCGCCGCTTCCGCCGTCGCCTGGACCTCGACGAGAGACCCCGCGCCGGTCATGACGAAATTCGCATCGGTATCGGCGGAAGAATCCTCTTCGTAGTCGAGGTCGAGCACTGCTTCGCCGTTCGAAATGCCGCACGAGATCGCGGCAACATGATCGCGCAAGGGAAGGTCCCTGATGATCGAGCGGCCGTGCATCCATTTGAGGCAATCGTGCAGAGCGATCCAGGCCCCGGTGATCGCGGCGGTTCGCGTTCCGCCATCGGCCTGCAATACATCACAATCGATTGTGATCTGGCGCTCGCCGAGAGCCTGAAGATTGGTGACGGCGCGCAGACTGCGGCCGATCAAGCGCTGGATTTCGTGGGTGCGGCCAGATTGCTTGCCTGAATTCGATTCCCGCCGCGTTCGCGTGTGGGTTGCCCGCGGGAGCATGCCATATTCGGCGGTGATCCAGCCGCGTCCCTGGCCGCGCAGCCAGGGGGGCGGCTTGTCTTCGAGCGAAGCCGTGCACAGCACATGGGTGGCGCCGAATTTCACGAGACATGAGCCTTCGGCATAGCGCGCAACATTGCGTTCGAACGAAACGGGCCGCAATTCGCCGGCGGCGCGATGGGAAGGACGCATGCAAAACCCCGGTTGAGACTCGCTTCTAGTGGCTCGGCGCCAGTTGCGCAACCGGGGGACACGGATCGAACGGCTTGCGCCTCGGCGCGGCGGGCGGCGAATTCTGGCAAAGCGCGATCGAAGAAGGCGTTGTCCAATCTCGTTCTACAGTTATAGATTAGGTTGACGCATGCGATCCCGCGCTGGATCCTAACGAGGAGGTCGCCATCCTTGAAAAGGTTTCCTGATTCACAAGCCGCCAGGCGTATGAGCGCCGCGGCAGCAAGGATTTGCGCTTCGTCCGCCGTGATTCTGGCTGCGCTCTTGTGGGTCTTGCCTTTGCGGGCGCAGACTTCGCTTGACGACGCCTACCATGTCATCACGTCAAAGATTTTCGTCGATCTCACCCATGCCTTTGGCCCGGACACGCCGGTCTGGTCTGGCTTCGGACAAGCAAGGATGAGTCCCGCCATCGACCCCAAGACCAAAGCACCCTTTACGATCGAGAAGGACGGTTTTCGCGCCACTTTTTACGAAATGGTTGGGCAATATGGCACCCACGTCGATCCGCCCGCGCATTTTGCGAAAGGCGGGATCACGATGGACAAAATTCCGCTCGTGGAGATGATTTTGCCGCTCGTGGTTTTTGACTCTACGCGCTTTCTCGCCGCCGACCCGAGCCACGCTTTTTCGCTTCATGATCTCCTCGCCTGGGAGGCGCAAAACGGCCGCGTGCCGAGCGGCGCCTTCGCGGCGCTCAGAACTGACATGTCCAAGGAGTTCGAGAACGACCCCGAAAGGTTCAAGCGCACGCCATTTCCGGGCTGGTCGCTGGAGGCCGTAAAATTCCTCGTGGAAGAGCGCGGGATCACGGCGATCGGGCATGAATCGATGGACGCGGATGCGACCGAGAATATGGCGACCGAAACCTATCTCTTGAAAAGCGGCCATTATCAGATCGAGATCATGGCCAATCTCGACAAGGTGCCCGCCAAGGGGGCCTTGATTGTCGTGAGCTGGCCGAAGGTCAAGGACGGTCTCGGTTTTCCCGCGCGGGCCTTTGCGATTCTGCCGTGAGGTCAGCGAAAATAATCCTCCAAAATCGCCGCATAGATCTCCGTCAAAAGCTCGATGTGGGCAACCGCGACATGCTCGTCCACCATGTGCGAGGTCGCGCCGATGAGGCCGAATTCGAGGACTGGGCAATAGGCACGGATAAACCGCGCATCCGACGTTCCGCCGGAGGTCGAAAGCGCCGGGCGGCGTCCGGTTTTCCGTTCCACCGCATTGGCGACGAGTCTTGTGAAAGCGTCAGGCTTCGTCAGAAACGTAACCGCGTTGCAGGCCTCGAAATTGAGCGTGAAATTCACCCCCACGGAGTCCAGCCTGCCCCGCAGCGCCGCCGCAAGCGTCTCTGACGTCCAAAGATCGTTGAAGCGCACATTTAGGCGCGCGCGTGCCTCGGCGGGAATAACGTTAAACGCCGGGTTGCCAACATCGACCGACACGATTTCGAGATTCGAGGGCTCGAATTGCGGCGTGCCGGAATCGAGTGGCGCGGCGGTCAAGGCGCCGAGCAATCGCATGAGCTTTGGAATAGGATTGTCCGCTCGCTCGGGATAGGCGGCATGGCCCTGGCGGCCCTCGACAATGAGCGCGCCATTGAGCGAGCCGCGCCGGCCGATCTTGATCGTGTCGCCGAGCCCCTCAAAGCTCGTTGGTTCGCCGACGATGCAATGGTCGAAGTGTTCGCCTTTCCCGTAAGCCCAGCGCAAGAGTTTTTCGGTGCCATTGATGGCCGGGCCTTCCTCGTCGCCGGTGATGAGAAAGCCGATCGAGCCTCTGTCTGAACCATGGTGCGCAACATAATCGATCGCGGCGGCGGCGAAGGCTGCCACCCCGCTCTTCATGTCGGCGGTGCCGCGCCCAAAAATCGCGCCATCGGCGACCGTCGCCGCGAAAGGATCGAAGCGCCACTTTGTGGCATCGCCAACCGGCACCACGTCAGTATGGCCGGCAAAGACGAGGAACGGCGTGCTTGCGCCGAAGCGGGCGTAGAGGTTGTCGATGTCCGGCGTTCCGGGATTGGAAAAAATAATCCGATGAGTCGCGAAGCCCGCCTGTTTCAGCGCCGCGTCCAGGACGCCGAGCGCGCCGCCATCTTCCGGCGTCACCGAGCGGCATCGGACAAGGGCGCGGCAAAGTTCGAGAGCGGCGGCTGTCATGACCATTTGGGACTTTCCGGGCAGCGTTAGGCCGTCTTCTATTGCACGGCGGCAGGCGGATGACCATTTTCCGCCAACCTGTGCGGTCATATATGCTTGGGGTTAGCCTGCGGCCGAATGGCGGGTCAGATAGTCCAAAGGCGGTCCAAGGACCACACCCATGCAAAATCCCGGCCTTGACTTTGCACTCGGCCCCGAGCTGGACGTGCTGCGCGATACGGTGCACGCCTTCGCGGCCGCCAAGATCGCGCCGCGCGCGGTCGAAATCGACCGCTCCGATAATTTCCCACTCGATTTGTGGCCCGCGATGGGCGCTCTCGGTCTGCACGGCATAACAGTCGAGGAAAATTATGGCGGCGCCGGCCTTGGCTATCTCGCCCATTGCATCGCCATGGAGGAGATCAGCCGGGCCTCGGCCTCCGTCGGTCTGTCCTATGGCGCGCATTCCAATCTTTGCGTCAATCAGATCCGCCGCAACGGCAATGACGATCAGAAGCGCCGCTATTTGCCGAAACTGATTTCCGGCGAGCATGTCGGCGCGCTCGCCATGTCGGAGGCGAATTCCGGCTCCGATGTCGTGTCGATGCGCCTTCGCGCCGACAAAAAAGGTGACCGCTATATCCTGAATGGCACAAAAATGTGGATCACAAACGCCGCCTATGCCTCGACCCTCGTCGTCTATGCCAAGACCGATCCAAATGCCGGCGCGCATGGCATCACGGCTTTTTTGATCGAGAGTGGTTTTAAGGGTTTTCATCTGGGACAAAAACTCGACAAGCTCGGTATGCGTGGGTCTCCAACCTCCGAACTTGTGTTCGAGGATTGCGAAGTGCCGGAAGAAAACGTGCTGAGCGAGGCGGGCGAGGGAGTCCATGTACTGATGTCGGGCCTCGATTACGAACGCGTCGTGCTCGCGGCGGGTCCTCTCGGCATCATGCAGGCCTGTCTCGATATTTGCCTTCCCTATGTCCGCAGCCGAAAACAGTTCGGCCAGGCGATTGGAGAGTTCGAGCTTGTCCAAGGCAAGCTCGCCGACATGCATACAAGGCTCAATGCCTGCCGGGCTTATGCTCATGTGGTGGCCCGCGCGTGCGACAACGGCCACACGTCGCGCAAGGATGCGGCGGGTGCCCTGCTCTTCGCGGCGGAGCGCGCGACAAGGACGGCGCTCGATGCCATCCAACTTCTCGGCGGCAACGGCTATACCAACGATTACCCTGCCGGCCGACTGCTGCGCGACGCCAAACTCTATGAGATCGGCGCCGGCACGAGCGAGATACGACGGATGTTGATCGGGCGCGAGCTGTTTGACGGAAATTAGGACGATGAACGTTCTCAAATCCGCTGTCGCGCGGGATAGCCAATATTTTGCCGCGAACAAAGCCGCGATGCAGGGTCTGGTTGAAGATTTGCGCGGCAAGGTGGCGCTCATCGCGCAAGGCGGCGGGCCCAAGGCGCGCGAGAAGCACATCGCGCGGGGCAAACTCCTGCCGCGTGAAAGAATCGCGGCGCTCATCGATCCGGGTACGCCGTTTCTGGAATTCTCGCAATTCGCCGCTTATGAGGTTTACGCGGAAACCGTTCCGGCGGCGGGATTGATATCGGGCATTGCGCGCATCGGCGGCCAGGAATGCGTCGTCATCGTCAATGACGCAACCGTCAAGGGCGGCACCTATTATCCGCTGACCGTCAAGAAGCATCTGCGCGCGCAAGAAATCGCATGGGAAAGCCATCTGCCTTGCATCTATCTCGTCGATAGCGGCGGCGCCTATCTGCCAAGCCAGGACGAAGTCTTTCCCGATCGCGACCATTTCGGCCGCATCTTTTACAATCAGGCGAGGATGTCGGCGGCGGGCATCCCGCAAATCGCGGTGGTGATGGGAAGCTGCACGGCGGGCGGCGCCTATGTTCCGGCGATGAGCGACGAGGCGATTATCGTGGCGGGACAGGGCACCATCTTTTTGGCGGGTCCGCCGCTTGTCAAGGCGGCGACCGGCGAAATCGTCTCGGCCGAGGATCTGGGCGGCGCCGAAGTCCATTCGCGTGTCTCGGGCGTCGTCGATCATTATGCGTTGAGCGACAAACATGCCCTTGCGCTCGCGCGGAATATCGTCGGTACGCTAAATCGTGCGAAAAACCCCGGCGTCGTGGTGCGCGAGCCAGTCGAACCGCTCTACAATGCGCATGAAATATATGGTGTCGTCCCCGCCGATCCGCGCGAGGCTTATGACGTGCGCGAAATCCTTGCCCGCATGGTCGACGGCAGCGTGTTCGACGAGTTCAAGGCGCTCTATGGAACGACCCTTGTCTGCGGGTTCGCGCACATCTTCGGCTATCCCGTGGGCATCCTCGCCAATAATGGAATCCTGTTTTCGGAATCGGCGCTCAAGGGCGCGCATTTCATTGAACTTTGCGCGCAACGCAAAATCCCGCTTGTCTTTCTGCAAAACGTCACCGGCTTCATGGTCGGCCAAAAATACGAGGCGCAAGGCATAGCCAAGGATGGCGCCAAGCTCGTCGCGGCGGTCGCCTGCGCTTGCGTGCCAAAATTCACCGTCATCATCGGCGGCAGTTTCGGGGCGGGCAATTACGGCATGTGCGGGCGTGCCTTTGGACCGCGCCTCCTCTGGATGTGGCCCAATGCGCGCATTTCGGTGATGGGCGGCGAACAGGCCGCCAATGTTCTAGCGCAAGTGCGCCGCGACAATTTTGAAGCCGCCGGAAAAGTTTGGACGGCTGAAGAAGAGGAATCTTATAAGTCTCCGGTCCGGGAAAAATTCGAGCGCCAAGCGCATCCCTATTATGCAAGCGCGCGGCTTTGGGACGACGGCATTATCGATCCGGCCGAAACCCGGATGGTGCTCGCCCTCTCGATTTCCGCCGCACTCAATGCGCCGGTAGAGGAAACGCGCTTTGGTGTGTTCCGGATGTGAGGTATTTCGCGAAAGCTGGGACCCGTGTCGGTTAAGCGTAACCATACGCGCAGATGACCGTTCTAACCGCCCGCCGCTCGGGATATGTCGCATAGGAAGGCCAGCCTCATTCTCTTTCAAGCTGGTAATCTCCTGAAATTAAGCGAACGACTCTGCCCAATCGCGACGGCTGTGGACGTGATCGGCAACGCTTCCGGGTTGCCCATTTCCCTCCGCCGACCATAACTGGTCGCCCCCGCGGTAAGAGCTTTTTTGACGTTTCGGCAATTCGGCCGGTTGCCGCCATCCGTCCGTCCTTTGTGCGCCGCCGGATTGGCGGCTGGCACTGTTGCGTGTCGCGGATCGGATCCCCGTTCGTTCCATCGCGCCTAGCCGCGCTGGCCGGCACGGGTTGTTCCGATCCCCGGCATGGCCCTGTTGCAACGCTCGTCTTTCACTCTTCCCAATCGCCTGTCCGGCGTTGGCAGGTCCGATCGGTCAGGCCGCAACGGCGCGATAATTCTCCAACTTCGGCATCGCCGCCGAGGCCATACGCGCCATTTTGCTGGCGAGCGCGACCGCCACGACGCGCGCCGGCTTGTTGGCGAAAAGCTTCCCTATCCAGGCGGTTTTCGTCCCCCTTGCATGATCGATTGGCCCGAATCTGATTGATATGCGGTTCGCCCTTCAGGGGGTTGCCACCCCCTTAGGCCGGGCGGGCGGGATCGTAAGCCGGTTGGCTTGGGGACCGGGAGGAGTGTTCTGTCCGCCCTTCGCGCGAGTCCTGGTCAGATGAAGGGGAGCAAATCGCGTAGGCAAGCAACCACCCACGAGCGGCCGCACGCGAGTCGACGTCGGACTCGACGGCTGTAAAGCAAGACTCGCTATATCCACCCGGTCGGCGAGAGGCTGACCCTGGCCAATACCCTCTGCGCGAAAACCGATCCTGGAAGCCAAATCACGCTCGACCACCAACACCGATGCTCCTCCTCGCCTCCGTCGCTCGGTTCGCGACGAAAGCGAAACACCGCTACCCCTCGATTTAGTCAATCCAGGCTGCTAGCCCGGCCGTCAAAAGCGCGGCGCGGAGCGTGTTTTGCATCAGCATCGCGATCGTCATCGGTCCGGCACCGCCGGGCACCGGCGTAATCGCACCGGCGCGCGCGATCGCCTCGGCGAAGGCGACATCGCCAACAAGCCTCGTGTTGGGCCGCCCGGCCGCGTCTTGGCCATCACGCGGGACCCGGTTGATGCCGACGTCGATGACGATCGCGCCGGGCTTGATCCAGCTCCCGCGAATCATCTCCGGCCGGCCAACGGCCGCGACGAGAACATCGGCTCGGGACACCGTCGCCGCGAGATCGCGGGTGCGCGAATGGGCGACCGTCACGGTCGCATTGCGGCCAAGCAGCAATTGGGCGATCGGCTTGCCGACGAGATTGGAGCGGCCGACGACGACGGCCTCGGCTCCCGACAGATTGACGCCGAGCGCCGCGGCGGCCGCATCGAGAAGGACCATGCCGCCGGCCGGTGTGCATGGCACGAGCGCGCGCGCCATATCGCCACTAGCGAGACGTCCGGAATTGACCGGGTGCAAGCCATCGACATCCTTGCCTGGCGAAATGGCGTCGATCACGCGGCCCGGATCGAGCCGGCCGGGCAACGGCAACTGCAATAGGATTCCGTGGATGGCAGGATCGGCATTGAGCTGTTCTATCAAGGCGAGCAGCTCCGCCTCGCTCGCCGTCGCGGCAAGGTCGTGCTGAACCGAATGAAACCCGCAGGCTTGCGCGGCCTTGCTTTTGGATTTGACATAGACCTGACTTGCGGGATCGTCGCCGACAAGGACGACCGCGAGGCCCGGCTTCAGTCCTTGCGCGGCTAGCGCGCGGGTATTTTCCGATACCCGCGCGATCACTTGCTTCGAGGCGCGCTTGCCGTCGATCAGAAGAGCCTTCGCGCCGGATGGAAAGAGGACGCCGTTTCCGGCGGGCGTTGCCCCGGTCTGCGTTTGCGCCATGGCGTCTTCTTGAGACCTGCGGATGAACTATCAATGGTCCTATTTGTCAGAGTTCGGCCGCCCTGCCAAGCCCGCTTCGCCCGCTCTCGCCGGTGGCTAACGCATGGTCGATGGCAGTCACAATGACACCGAGCCCAAAAAAGACGGCAAGGAAAACGATTGCATTCATCGAGACCCGGGTAAACCCGAACTGCGCGACGTCGAAGAAGGGATATAGATAGATGCCAACGGCCGCGCCGCGCAGCATGCTATAGAGGAAATAGAGGACCGGGTAGACGAGCCACCATGCGGGATCGCTCCACCGCAAGCTGCCCTTAGGCAGAAGCACCAGCCAATATAAGGGGTAAAGGACCGGTATGGCATCATGCAGCACGATGTCGGCCAAAAGCCGCACTCCATGCGGGTGCCATAAATTCCGCAACAGCACCGCATAGACCACGCCGACAATGATAATATAAACGACAAGCGCCGATCTGACGCTTGGGCTGGTCAAAAATTGCTCCGCTTGCGGCCGTGCGCAACTAATCGTGAGCATGAGGGCGACAAGGAGATTGGTCTCGATCGTGAAAAAGCTGAAGTAATCGATGAGATACCCCGCGACCGGCAAATTTTCGACGAGCGCGTCCTGAATATTGAAGTAAAGCTGCACGCCCAAGCCAAACCATCCAAGGCCCGCGATAACCGCCGCGCAACGGCGCTGCCCATAAAGCGGGTAAAGCACATAGCCGGGCATTTTCGCCTCGCCAACACCCTGCATTTTACCATCCTCCACCACGTTGATTCGGGAACTCTCATCCCATATGGCCGCTACTTGGGATTTTGCAAAACAAGGCGATAGAGTGGAGGCCGTGACCGTGTCCGCGAGCCAGGAGCGCGGCACGTTTGGCCCGTCCACGACTCTCGGTATAAGATGGCGAAGCGCGGAACGGGCTTTCGCAAGCGAGCGGGTGGGCCGGGAAAGGAACCAGCGGCAAGCCAATGACCGGACCGGGCGAAACCAAGTTTCCGCTGAAATTGCCGGCTTGGCGGCGGATTGTCGTCAA
Source organism: Candidatus Methylaffinis lahnbergensis (assembly GCA_002890675.1). Classification (GTDB taxonomy): domain Bacteria; phylum Pseudomonadota; class Alphaproteobacteria; order Rhizobiales; family Beijerinckiaceae; genus Methylocapsa; species Methylocapsa lahnbergensis. Next base: position 5,351 of record PEFW01000022.1, on the reverse strand, counting down.
GCTCTCCGGCGAAGCCTTGATGGGCGCGCGAAGCCACGGTCTTGACCACGACACCCTGGCGCGGATCGCGGCGGATTTGAAGGAGGTCGCGGCGCGCGGCATCGAGGTCGCGGTGGTCCCCGGCGGCGGCAATTTTTTCCGGGGCATTGAAGGCGCCAACAAGGGCATCGAACGGGCCCGCGCCGATTCGATCGGCATGTTAGCTACGGTAATGAACGCGCTTGCTCTCGAATATGCGATCGAGAAGCAAGGCCAGGCGGCGCGAGCGCTGTCGGCTTTGCCAATGCCCGCGGTTTGCGAGGCGTATTCGCGCCAGGCGGCATTGCATCACCTTGGCAAGGGCCGGATCGTGGTTCTCGCCGGCGGCACCGGCAACCCATTCTTTACAACCGATACCGGCGCGGCCTTGCGCGGTGCCGAGCTTTCCTGCGATCTCATTATGAAGGCGACGCAGGTTGATGGAGTCTATTCGGCGGACCCGAAGCGCGATCCGGCCGCAACTCGCTATGATCGCTTGACTCATGACGAAGCCATCGCCAGGAATCTCGCGGTCATGGACACCGCCGCGTTCGCGCTTGCGCGCGAGAGCGGAATTCCCATAATTGTCTTCTCGATAAGGCAGCCCGGCGCGATCCTCGCCGCCCTCGACGGACGCGGCAACGCCACTCTGGTTTCGCCTACTTGAGTGCGCTACGATCCTCGCATGGCCCATGGACGGGCCGGGCGGAAACACCTTAGGGTGCCAACATGAGCGCTGAATTTGATATTTCAGACCTTGGCCGGCGCATGCAGGGCGCGGTCGCGACATTGAAGCACGAATTGGGAGGTTTGCGCACCGGGCGCGCTTCGGCGAGCCTCGTCGAACCCGTGCACGTCGAGGCCTATGGGCAAACGATGGCGCTCAATCAGCTAGCGACAATCAGCGTGCCGGAGCCGCGGATGCTTTCGGTTCACGTCTGGGACAAGGCATTGGCCGGCGCCGTCGACAAGGCCATCCGCAATGCCAATTTGGGACTCTCTCCGACCGTCGAAGGTCAAGTCCTGCGGATAAGGATCCCGGAACTCAACGAGCAGCGGCGCAGGGAAATGGCGAAGGTCGCGCACAAGTATGCCGAAGAGGCGCGCATCGCGGTCCGCCATGTCCGCCGCGATGGGCTCGACATGCTCAAAAAACTGCTCAAGGATAAGGCGGTCGGCGAGGACGACGAAAAGCGCCACGAGAGCGAGGTCCAGAAACTAACGGATCAATTCGTCGGAGAGATCGATTCCGCGCTTAACGCGAAGGAATCCGAAATCATGCAAGTGTGAGCTGTTCTGAACTGTTATAAGAGGGCCGCGTGTTTAGGTTCGCGGGCCGTCCGGTGTTCCGGGGCCGACCGGGTGACCTGCGGCGGGGCGGGCTTTTTGAGAGAGGCGCTGTATGGCAGAAGGGGCGGTCTTGCGTAGGGTAAAGGACGCCAAGGGACGATGCCACGGGCGGCTGGCGGCCAGGACATGACAGTGTCATCCATGGTTGCGGATGAGACAGCACTTCTCGCGCGACGGCGCCTGACCGGCGCGCCCGTGCATGTCGGCGTGATCATGGATGGCAACGGACGCTGGGCGGCGCGGCGGGGACTGCCGCGGATCGAGGGGCACCGGCACGGACTGGCAGCGCTTCGCGAGACGGTTCGCACGGCGCTCGAGTTCGGGCTCGACTATCTGACGGTTTACAGCTTTTCGATGGAGAATTGGAACCGGCCCGTCCAGGAGGTCGCCGACCTCATGGCCCTTCTTAAGCGCTTTATCGGCAACGATCTTAACGAATTGCACAAGTCCGGAGTCAAGGTCAAGGTGATTGGCGCGCGCGCCAATCTGAATGCCGATATCCGCGCCTTGCTTGACGAGGCCGAGGACCGGACAAAGGCCAACAGCCGCCTTACCTTGATCGTTGCCTTCAACTACGGAAGCCGGCAGGAGATTGCCGCTGCGGCACGGAGTTTGGCGGAAGAGGTGGCGGCCGGCCTCATCAAGGCATCCGAAATCGACGAGACGCTGTTCGCCCGCCATCTCGACACGGCGGGCATTCCCGATCCCGATCTCATCATCCGCACGTCCGGTGAACAGCGACTGTCGAATTTTCTGATGTGGCAAGCGGCCTATTCCGAATTCGTTTTCCTGCCGATGCACTGGCCGGACTTCGACCGGCAGGCCTTTTCGGCGGCCTTGGCGGAATTTTCGGCGCGCGAACGGCGATTCGGCGGCGTGACGGGGCAATACCGGAATGGTAAATTGCTGGCCGGCGCGGCGAAAACATGATTTATGCGGCCCCGAGTCCTGGGCTGCTTGTCATGCTGAACGATGCCGCCGATGCGCCGGGCAAAAACCCTTCGGCGCCCAATTTTTCCGGGAGGCGCCGCTTGGTTGATCTCCTACCGCGCGTTCTCTCGGCAATTGTCCTGATGGCGGCGGCGCTTGTCTCCGTTTGGCAAGGCGGCCTCGTTTTCGATCTCTTCTGGCTCGGCGCCGCCTTGGCGGTAGGCTGCGAATGGCAAAATCTGATAGCGGCACCAAACCGTCGCCTCCGCTTTTTTTTCGTTGCCCTGGGGCTCGTTGTTAGCGCCTATTTTGCCGGCAAGGCTTGGTTCGGGGCCGCCGGCGCGATTCTTGGCGGTTGCGGGCTCGCCCTTGCTCTCGCCGCGGGCCGAGGGCGGAGGATTTGGGCTTTTGGCGGGATCATCTACACGGGTTTGCTGCTCCTTGCCGCCAGCGCGCTGCATGCCTCGTCGGAATATGGGGCAAGAGCGATCCTGTGGCTGTTCGCGACGGTATGGGGCACCGATGTTTTCGCCTATTTCGGCGGCCGCCTGATCGGCGGCGCCAAACTATGGCCAAAAATTTCGCCCTCGAAAACCTGGTCCGGCACGCTTTCCGGGGTATTCGCCGGCGCAGGTCTCGGCGCCGCAACTGGCACTTATGGGCTTGGCGAACCGTGGCGGGCCCTGCCCCTTTTCGCGCTTGGCCTTGTCGCTGCCGCCGTCTCGCAAGGCGGCGACATCTTCGAATCCTGGGTCAAACGGCGCTTCGGTGCAAAGGATTCGAGCGGCCTCATTCCGGGCCATGGCGGGTTCATGGACCGGCTCGATGGATTTATCGCCGCCGCCGCTTTCGCCGCCCTTTTTGGATGGGCGCGAGGACTTGATTCAATCGCCGCCGGACTGCTCGATTGGTTTTAGGGTGGTCCGCATCTTCTCGGACGCCAAACGGTACTGTTGGCTCGCGACATCTTCTTGGCGCGTTTTTAGCGCCAACCCTTGCTCCGCCTTCTGATTGAATTGAAGAGGGGCCATGGAGAAACTCATGCAATTGCGGCAAAGTCCCGTGGCCGACCGCGACGTCCGCAGCGTTGTTATCCTCGGCGCGACCGGATCGATCGGCAGATCGACCGCGGAGATCATTGCCGGCGCGGGCGGCGCTTTCCGGGTCGAGGCCATCGCCGGCGGGCGGGATCCGCAAGCCTTGGCTAGGCTCGCCCGCGAGCTCGGCGCGAAATTCGCCGCCCTCGCCGACCCACGAGGCTATGCCGAATTAAAAGAAGCCCTGGCCGGCACCTCGATCGAGCCCGCGGCAGGCGAGGAGGCGGTCGTCGCAGCGGCCCTCCGTCCCTCCGACATCGTGATGGGAGCGATCGCGGGAACCGCCGGGGTAAAGCCGACTTTCGCGGCGCTTTCCGCTGGACGCACCGTCGCGCTCGCCAATAAGGAATGCCTGGTTTGCGCCGGTGCTCCCTTCATGCACCAAGCCGCGGCCTCCGGCACCAGGCTGCTTCCCGTCGACAGCGAACATAATGCGATTTTTCAGTCCATGGGCGAAGCAAGCCTCGATACGATCGAGATGATCACGCTGACCGCCTCGGGCGGACCATTTTGGACATGGCCAAGCGAGGCCATTGCCAAGGCCACTCCCAAACAGGCATTGGCCCATCCGAATTGGTCGATGGGGCCAAAAATCAGCGTCGACTCCGCCGGCCTCATGAACAAGGGTCTGGAAGTGATCGAGGCGCATTATCTTTTCGGGATCGAGGCGGCGCGGCTCGACGTCATCGTCCATGCGCAGTCGGTAGTGCATGGTCTCGTCGCCTTCACCGACGGCTCGGTAACGGCCGGACTTGCCGCGCCCGACATGAAGGTTCCGATCGCCTATTGTCTCTCGTTTCCGAAGCGAAGCGCGACCGCCGCGCGCCGGCTCGACTTGACAACCGTTGGCCGGCTAACCTTCGAACGTCCGGATTTCGACCGCTTTCCCGCCTTGCGCGTGGCGATTGCCGCCTTGCGCACGGGGGGGGGCCTTCCTACTGTCTTGAATGCCGCCAATGAAATCGCGGTCGAGGCTTTCTTGAAGCGGCTGATTTCGTTTTACGAGATTGCCCAAATGGTGGAACAGGCTTGCAATACGGCGCTCGCCGACGGGGTCGCGCACGAGCCGGAATCGGTTGCCGACGCTCTTGCAATGGACCAAGCCGTGCGCGAAAGATCGCGTTTTGTTCTCGCCCGGCAAGCTGCGTCGCGTGCCAGGGTGCAGTGAGCATGAATCATCATCAAGCGGGCGACCGCCGTCATTTTTGAAAATGACCGCTAACCTCGCGTTCAAATTTTCCCGGTCTGCCTCGAAGTGTTCACTTTTGAACATGGACAAATAATTAGGAATGATATTGTGCAAATCCGTGTTTGGCATACTAAATGCTTTGACAGAGCATTTTATGTTAGGTAGCGGATGGCGGGCAAGGGCGCCGTCTCGGATTACGTCTTTTTCAACAACGAGGAGCAAAAATTCGAGAGCCCCGCCCAATTGGTCGTTGCTTGCGACCATTGGTCTCATCAAGGTATCGTCTTGCCTAGGAATCAAGGATTGCTGGCGCCGGCGCCGCTTAGGTCAAGGTAATCGCGCAAGGGCCGTCCCCATTTCGTGTCCGAATTTAATCAGATCGAGCTCGGCTAAGCCGGGACTGTTGCAACGGAAAAACCTGGTTGTCTGTATTTTTACCGGTTGTCTATATCTTTGGTTGCCGCATGATTGCGTCGCGAGAGCCGGGAAGTCCTCGAGGTCACAAGCGGAAGGCACTAGGAGTTCATAATGTCAATCCTCACAAGTATTTGGCCGTCGGCCGGGTATATAATGTTGGGTTTCCTTTTTGTCTTGGGCCTGGTGGTCTTTTTCCACGAGCTCGGCCACTTCCTGATTGGCCGTTGGTGTGGGGTTAAGGTCGACACCTTCTCGCTTGGCTTCGGACCGGAACTTTTCGGCTTTAACGACCGCTATGGAACCCACTGGCGGGTTGCGGCATTCCCGCTTGGCGGCTATGTCAGATTCCA
>PEFW01000219.1 GCA_002890675.1 Candidatus Methylaffinis lahnbergensis | reverse complement strand
CGTCCTTACCCTTGTAGGGCCTGTTCTTGATGATGTTGGCGGCGCGGACGTCGCCGATACCTTTCAAGCCGCTCAGCTCTTGCGCGCTTGCCGTATTGATGTCGAGGAGTTGCGTGGCGGCAGGTTTCGCCGCTGGCTTAGGCTTGTTGGGCTTGGCTGTTGGCGCCGGACTGGCCGTGGCCGGGGAGGAGGGTTGAACCGCCTGCGCGAAACAGGGCGTCGCAAAAGCAGCGGCCGCCCATAGGCAAAGTATAAGGATTGTCTTTTTCGGGTTTCTCATGGCGTTTCCTTTTCTGGTAAGGCCGGCCTGACCCCGGCTCACCCTGGCAAGAGTGTCCGTAAAACCACCGGGGCGTCAACCGTCGGCCGCCTTCCCTTAAATCAGTGAAGATGAAGCTGGCATGAACAAGTTTGGTTGGTTCAGGACACCCCGTCGGCGGAGATGGCCGGCCACGCAGAGCTGTCGCTTCCGAAATCTAGATTCGAGCATACCGATGATGGAGGCCGCCAAGGATCGGATGCGCAACAACGTCTCCGATCCGCTCGATCAATCGCGTACAGGGCGCGTCCTTGCCAAGTGAAACATGGGTTCGCACCTCGTTATAATAGGTGGCGTATGGCGCAAGAATCCGGCGAAGGTGCTCCGCGTTGAACGCGATCAAATGATCCGTGCATTCGCGCCGGACCGACCCGATCAAGCGTTCAGCATGTCCGTTCTGCCAGGGTGAGCGGTACGAGGTCGGCTGGTCCCGGATCCCCATGGCTCGCACCCGAGCCTTGAATACGCCGCCAAATGCTCTGTCATTGTCATGGATGAGATACTTGGGCGCCGTGTCCCACGGAAATGCTTCGGTGATTTGACGTGCCAACCACTCCGCCGTTGGGTTCTCGGTCACCGCAAATCCCAACAGCTGCCGCCGTCGATGGCCAAGAACGAGAAATACGAAGAGCCGCCGAAAGGCAATCGTCGGAACGACAAAGAGATCAATCGATGCAATTTCCCCCATATGATTGCGAAGGAAAGTCTTCCAGGTCTCCAATGGCCGACCCTGCCTCGGTACCATGTAGATCGAAACCGTGGACTGCGCGACATCGATGCCCAGTTTGAGCAGCTCACCATGGATCCTGGGAGCGCCCCACAGCGAGTTCTCAATACTTATTCTTCGGATCAGGTCGCGCACCTCTTTCCTAATCCGTGGCCGACCACCGCGTGGACGGGATTTCCATCGCCAATATGCCGCGTATCCAATGCGATGCCAGCGCACAACAGTTTCGGGCCTGACGATGGTTACGGCGTCAA
>PEFW01000218.1 GCA_002890675.1 Candidatus Methylaffinis lahnbergensis | reverse complement strand
ATTGTGGAGTAATTTACCGTAGCTTACCCGACTCCGGAACTGGCCGGAGCAACAGCGCTGCGTCTAATACTTGTTTGATATGAGGCAGTTATTCGATGAGAAAGTTACCGCCAGCGTCCGTTTCAGGTGATTCCGTCAACCCCAGAAATACGCATGTGCGGAAAAAAAATAGAAGGATCGCGCCGCCGTCCGCCGTAGCGGTTTCGGGCGCCCTGACCGGCTGAGGTCTTGTTTCATAACGGGCGTTCTTTCTTACCTTCTCCGCCGCCGACCCCGGAGGCAACGGAGAGATCAAATTCAGTGTTTTACCCGCGACCTTACAGGTATTGGTGACAATTCTCGCTGGAATATGGTGGAATATAAGGTTCGCCGACAGCATTGAGGTCGTCAAGTCGCCAGCTCAAACTCCTGCCGCGCCCGGTGCCACCCATGGGGCAACTCAAGAGGGTCGAACAGAAAAGGACAAATCCATGTACAACGCGAAGGCCTACTCAGCGGCCAGTGCGACATCGCCACTGGCCTCCGCCACGATTCCACGGCGCGATTCGACCGAACGCGACGTGCAGCTCGAGATTCTCTTCTGCGGCATCTGCCACTCCGATCTTCATCAAGTCCGTAACGAGTGGCGCGATGTCATGCCCACGGTCTATCCCTGCGTCCCCGGCCACGAGATCGTGGGCCGTGTCACCAGGGTTGGCTCTGCGGTCACGAGGTACAAAGCTGGCGACCTCGTAGCTGTCGGCTGCATGGTCGACTCTGATCGCACCTGCCATCATTGCCGGGAGGGCCTTGAGCAGTTCTGCCCGAACATGACCCTCACCTACAATTCGCCCGACAAGTACCTCGGAGGAGTAACCTACGGTGGCTACTCGGAGAGCATTGTCGTCGACGAACACTTTGTCCTGCGCGTCCCTTCCAACCTCGATCTCGCCGGAGCCGCGCCGCTACTCTGCGCCGGGATCACGACATACTCTCCCATCCGCCACTGGGGAGTTAGCAACGGCAAGAAAGTTGGCGTGGTCGGTCTCGGCGGACTGGGTCACATGGGCGTGAAGTTTGCTCATGCGTTCGGAGCCCACGTCGTCGTCTTCACCACCTCCCCTGGCAAGAAGGAAGCCGCGCTTGGCCTCGGTGCCGACGGCCAGCGGCCGGCCGTCCTTGACGTTCACCGCGACCACCGAGGGTTCGTTGAGGACGATACCTCGACCCCGCACATAGACCAGGGTGTTGGCGGTGCCGAGATCTACGGCCATATCTCGGCCTAGCAGGGAAAAACCGTTATCGCGCATCAGAGATGCAACCCGC
>PEFW01000217.1 GCA_002890675.1 Candidatus Methylaffinis lahnbergensis | reverse complement strand
CTGACGTTTGGTCTTCGCTATCGATCTAGTCACCGCACCTCCTTGCTGCCAGCATAGTCCGCGATCGCGCCGAATGTCTTCGTCATTCGACCTGCAAAAGCAGCGCGACAAGTTCGCTTTGGCGATGTGTGTTGGTCTTGGCAAAGACCGATTTCAACTGATTGCGCGCCGTCTCCCGTGAAATCTTCAATTCCCGGGCCGCGATACCGGGAGAGGCGCCGCGTGCGATGACGCAGGCGAGCTTCGCCTCCGCAGGCGTAAGGCGGAAGGTCTTGGCGAGGATCGCCGCGGGCGGCCCTCGTTTCGGCCCCAAGGCATTTAACGTCAAAAGCGCGCGCACTTCCTGCGCGGGCAAGTGTGCCGCCCCGTCAAAAGGCCAAATGCGCACGATAACCGGCAATTTGTCCTGCCGCTGAACGATGATCGGGCCGGTCGGCAACGGGCCGAGAGGGGGCGAGGCTTTCACGTGATCGATGGCTTCATTCAGAAGGACCCGGGCTGCGGCGTCGCGAACGAAAAGACGCCGCTCCTTGATCTTGACGTCGGTGTCGAAAATGGCTTCGGCCGCGGCGTTCACCTCGGCGACAAATCCGTCCTGGTCGAGAGCGATCGCGGGCAGGCGCATCGCATCGAGCGCCGCGGTTGGAGCGGAGGCCGATCCATGCCCCCCCGCGAGGCCGGCGATCTCGATCAAGCGCCTTGTGAAGGAAGCAAGAATACGCTCCTCCTCGGCGCGCAGATTGCAGACCTCCGAATTCATGTCCAAACCTATGTCAATATAGTCACCTGGAAATACTTTACTCGCTGGTAACATAATATTCATGTTAGTCTACTCTCGCTAACTTACGTAGTCCTAGTGCTTTGTCTAGTAGTGCGAGCGCGAGTTGTCTCGCTGCTTTACGTTTGTTAGTCATTGTAATCTCCTTCGGAGTTGATCACTCCCGTGGTGATGTGCCGTGTCTGTGCGACGCATTTCAGCTACCCTATCTAGTGAAGTCGATCGCGGCTTCAGCTGTGACTTCGCCGAGAATATCCAGCGAGTTCATCCTTCACGTTCCCCTTAAAGTGCAGCGGCAATCTCTTTGGCGAGGCTATCGACTAGCTCCCGGTATTCACTGCAGCGCTGATCGTGCTTCGGGGACCGGCTATTTTACAGTTTCTGCAGCGCGGACTCCGCGTCTGCGAGATCTTCACACATTGAGCGAAAGGATTCGTCGCAAGCGGCGCGTTCCTGAATCGCCTGCTTTTGTGAGGGAAACCAACGAATAACGGCAGCAAGGTTCGAAGACATTTGGAACATCCCTGA
>PEFW01000216.1 GCA_002890675.1 Candidatus Methylaffinis lahnbergensis | reverse complement strand
TCCGTCCTCGGGGTGCCTGGAATGCGGCTCATGCAGGCGATCGCTATATCCCCGACGAGAACAGAAAAAGAACTTGCATATGAGAACAAACCATGCACATAGTCACCTCACAAGGGGGGCGCGCAAAACCGCGATTGCGGATCGGACGCTGCCCGTGAGAGAAGGACGATGGTTATGACTCAACCGAATCTTCGCCTCGTAGAAGGGACCAGCGTGGACAAGACCAAGGCGCTCGACGCCGCCCTGTCGCAGATCGAACGAGCGTTCGGCAAAGGTTCTATCATGCGCCTGGGTAAGCAGAAGGCGCTCGAGGTCGAGACGGTGCCGACGGGATCGCTCGGCCTCGACATCGCGCTCGGCGTGGGTGGCCTGCCGCGCGGCCGTGTGGTCGAGATTTATGGGCCCGAATCCTCAGGCAAGACGACGCTCACGCTGCATGTGATCGCGGAAGCGCAGAAGAAGGGCGGCGTTTGCGCCTTTGTCGACGCCGAACATGCGCTCGATCCTATCTATGCGCGCAAGCTCGGCGTCAACCTGAACGACCTCCTGATTTCCCAGCCCGACACCGGCGAGCAGGCGCTCGAAATCACCGACACGCTAGTGCGTTCAGGCGCGGTTGACGTGCTGGTCATCGACTCGGTTGCGGCGCTGACGCCCAGGGCCGAGATCGAGGGCGAAATGGGCGACTCGCAGCCGGGATTGCAGGCGCGGCTGATGAGCCAGGCGTTGCGCAAGCTGACGGCGTCGATCTCGCGCTCCAACACCATGGTGATCTTCATCAATCAGATCCGCATGAAGATCGGGGTCATGTACGGCTCGCCGGAGACGACATCGGGCGGCAATGCGCTCAAGTTTTACGCGTCCGTCCGCCTCGACATTCGTCGCATCGGCGCGATCAAGGAGCGCGAGCAGGTGGTCGGCAACCAGACGCGGGTCAAGGTGGTCAAGAACAAGGTGGCGCCGCCGTTCAAGCAGGTTGAGTTCGACATCATGTATGGCGAAGGCGTGTCCAAGGTGGGCGAACTGATCGACCTTGGCGTCAAGGCCGGCGTGGTGGAGAAGTCGGGCGCCTGGTTTTCTTACGACAGCGTCCGGCTGGGCCAGGGCCGGGAAAACTCCAAAGCCTTCCTGAAGGCGAATCCGGAGATGGCTGACAAGATCGAGCGCGCCATTCGAGAGAATTCGGGACTGATCGCCGAGCGTATCCTCGAAGAGGATCGCCAGTCCGAAGACGACGCCGAAGAAGCCTGATCGGCTTCCTTTGGGCGCGTCTCGCGACCCACCGCGAACAAGCGCGTCCATCCGCTAAGGAAGCCCATTTGGTCTTCG
>PEFW01000215.1 GCA_002890675.1 Candidatus Methylaffinis lahnbergensis | reverse complement strand
AGGTGCCAAACGCGACCTGCTGTTCCGGCAATAAAGAATCAGGCACATCGATGAACTAGGCCGTAACAAGTCTGGGCAGGTCGACCAGCATTGCTGGCGTTGCCGGCTTTCTGCGAACGCACCTACCCTGGGTGCCTGTTTTGCAAAGACCAGTGGGTTACAATTGGCTGTGGCCGCGAAGGTCTTAGCTGGTTTCATAGCATCCTCTCAATGCGGCACGCCATAAGCATGTCGATTGTGATCGCTCGGGTGCGTTCCTGGTTCTTGTCGATCAGCACGAGTTCGCGCGCCCGGTGCGTAGCACAACCACCATGGCCGTGGCGGTCCCAATCGCGCCGACGCCGGTGATGTCGAGTTTCATGTCCAGTTCTTGTCCTGTTGTCCGGCGCGCCAGTAGAAGCCCGCCGCCCCGACCACGGCCACAAATGGCAACAAGGCGATTGTCGCCCCATGCGAGGCGAGCAGACCACAAATTGCGGCGCCGATACCATAGATCAGAAACGTCCCGATCTGCCGCTTCGTGGCAAAGGGCAGCCTGTGCGGCGGCCTTAGCATCGCCTCAATCGCCGAGGTCACTATGGAGGTAAGCGTGCTCGTGAACACGACGGTCGTGATCCCGGGCCGACCGACCAGCCGCGCCGCAACGCTTTGGATTCCCATTCCCGAAGAGGCGACGACGATGAGACCATAGAGACCGACGCCGGCGATCGGCGAGTCGATGAATTGCCATGCCAGGGCGAAGGCAGCGAGAAGGCAAGCTTCGAGCACGAGAAGCCAACAGACCGCGCGCGGCGTGGGAAGCTCATGGAGCCAAAGATCAACGCTCGCTGCAGCCGCGGCCGCGCCAGCCAGAAAGCCGGCAAATGCGATGAATGGGCGCGAAGCTGCGATCACGTGCCCCTGCCCCAGCGCGAGGCCAAGCAACGCTGTGTTGCCAGTCATGGCCGACGGAAACACTTCGCTGAGATTGAAAAAGGCGAGAGCATCCATGCTGCCGGCTGCGAAGCCCAGCAGCGCTAAGGCGACATCCCCCGAGTCGACGTGTTCCTTCGGTGAGTCGACATCCGCCATGTCCGTGTAACTTTGTCCACAGGGAACGAGACTAGTCGGTGGCTGCTCGGCTGTTCTACCCCTTCTAGTCGAATTGGCTGTGCGGGTCGAGAGGCCTTGTCACGTCGTCACTGCGCTTGCCGCTCCGTGGCTTCAGCCGTAACCATAGATGATGAAAGAGATCAGCTATACCGGCTAACGCTTCCCTCCCGAGACGTTGAGGATTTGTTGGCTGAGCGTGGGATCTTGGTGTCCTATGAGACGATGCGGCCTGGCTCAC
>PEFW01000214.1 GCA_002890675.1 Candidatus Methylaffinis lahnbergensis | reverse complement strand
TTCCGAGGACGCAACTTCCGAGCCGTGCAATTTTCTTGCAGACCGTGTGGAAACGGCTCCGGTTGAGCAGTGACCCCTCGCCGGAGCTTGTTTTGGCGATTTTCTCGCCATTCTGCGCAGGATTTCGGTTGGGAAGGCGCGATCGTCGTTTGCATGGTCCAACCGGGCCGATATCGCGCCTCCTTTAGTCCCGGACCGCGGCCATCATTGTCTCTACTCCAAGGATGTTGAGCGCCCGCCGGAGATTGTAGACGAGTGCCGTGAGGCTGAACTCGGCGCACACGTTATCGACGCCTCGCATCAGGAAGGCGCCCTGATTCATCCATTGCTTGATGCTGCCGAAGGGATGCTCGACGATCTCGCGGCGGCGGTCGAGAATGTCGGGCCTCGCCGCCAGGCGCTGCGCCATGCGATCGAGCGCGTCCTCGTTTTCGATGCGGGAGACCGAGCGGACGCCGTTCGTGCATCGTGCGCGCAGCGGGCAGTCGCGGCAGGCTTTGGGGTTGCCGTAGTCGATCTTCTTGAGATCGCGCAACCGGCCGTGGCGGAAGGGCTTCAACGTCTGCCCGGCGGGGCAGATGTAGGCGTCGCGCCCGGCGTCGTAGCAAATCTCGTCCTTTCGGAAAAAGCCATTGCTCACCGATGATCCCCGTTGCGGCTTGGGAACATACGGCGTCATCCCCGCCTTCTCGCAGGCCGCGATGTCCTCGATCTTGAAGGTGCCGCGATCGGCGACGACATCGATCGTCGCAACCTCAAGGATGGCGCGGGCCGGTTCGGCAGTTTGCGTCAGCAGACCCATGTCGACGACCTGATTGGTCACGTCCTGATCGACGATCATCTTGTTCTTCGCGTCGACGGCGACCTGGGCATTGTAGCCGACGGCGACCTTCGTATGCGCCGCCATGGCGCGGCTGTCGGGATCGGTGAGCGACACCTGGCTTTCGCCGCTCTCTTCCAGCGCGGAAAGATGCGCTGCATATTCGCCACGCTTCTTTTTCAGCGCCGCGATCTTTTCCGCCAAATTCTTGACCCGCGAACCGCCGGTCGCGCACTCCTCGGCATCGCCCGCGTCGAGCCGTTTCAGATAATCCTCCAGCTTCTTGTCGGCGGCCTCGATGAATTTTTGCAGCGACCGCGTCGTGAAGTTCCGGTCCTTGTTGTTGACCGCCTTGATGCGCGTGCCATCAACCGCCAGCAACTCGCGCCCAAACAGATCAAGCCGCCGGCACAGGATCACGAACTCCCGGAAAACCTTTTTGAACGCGGCGCGATTGTCGCTCCTGAAATCGGCGATGGTCTTGAAGTCCGGCTTCAAGCTTCGCAACAG
>PEFW01000213.1 GCA_002890675.1 Candidatus Methylaffinis lahnbergensis | reverse complement strand
AGATTATGAGACACAGGCGATAGTGGAGCAGCGCAATTCGTTGCTCGCTAGAACATTGCGGATTAAGGCCGATGGTGTCCTGGTGCCACCCGAACTATCGGAGAAGTTGTTTGCCTTAAACGATCAGCTAGTGGATCGAATCTAACGCTTGGTGCCCGCGCCTGACGGCGGCGATGATTTCGTCTGGATCGGCGGTCCAGGTGAAGGGCTGCGATTGCTGATTGTGCTCTTCGAGAAAGCGGTTGATTGCGGCTTGCAGGTCGGCGACGGACCGAAAGACGCCCCGCTTGAGCCTGCGCTTTGTGAGGGTCGCGAAGAAACCCTCGACGGCGTTGAGCCAGGAAGCCGATGTCGGCGTGAAGTGGAACGTCCATCGCGGATGACGTTCGAGCCATCGGCGGACGTTGGGATGCTTATGGGCGGCGTAGTTGTCGACGATGGCGTGGATCGTCTTTCCTACGGGAACCTGTTTCTCGATGACATTGAGGAAACGGATGAACTCCTGATGGCGATGGCGCTGCATGTTGCGGCCGATCACCTTGCCGTCGAGGACGTTCATCGCGGCGAACAGCGTCGTCGTGCCGTGGCGCTCATAGTCGTGCGTCATGGTTCCGGCGCGGCCCTTCTTCAGCGGCAGTCCGGGCTGTGTGCGGTCAAGCGCCTGAATCTGGCTCTTTTCGTCGACCGACAGGACGATGGCGTGTGCGGGCGGATCGACATAGAGCCCGACGACGTCGCGCAATTTGTCGACGAAGCGCGGATCGTTGGACAGCTTGAACTGGCGCATCCGGTGCGGTTGCAGACCGTGGGCGCGCCAGATGCGTTGGACCGAACTCACGCTGAGCCCAACCGCCTTCGCCATCAAGGCTCCGGTCCAGTGGGTCGTCTCACCAGGCGGGTCGCCAAACGTCAAGGCGACCACGCGCTCCGCCGCCTCGGCGCTCAGCGGCTTGATTCTCGAGGGACGCGTCTTGTCGCGCAGCAGTCCATCGAACCCCTCCTCGATAAAGCGTTCCTGCCAGCGCCAAACGCAGGTCTTGGACTTGGCCGTTCGCCGCATAATCTCGTTCGTGCCGACGCCATCGGCGGTCAACAGCACGATTTCAGCTCGCCAGACGTGCTTCTGCGGCGCGTTGCGGTCTTGCACCACAGCTTTGAGCCGGCGAATATCGGCGAACGAAACGGAGAGGGATTTTCCTGCGCGCATCGCGCAGACTCGCACGTCGAGCCCGCATCGGGAATCCCAGCCAGGACTCAAATGTTAGGTTCGATCCACTAGATCGTGAAGCGGCTCAGTTTTGGGAGGATTTTGGCCTCTCAGAACGAAAGCTTCATTACG
>PEFW01000212.1 GCA_002890675.1 Candidatus Methylaffinis lahnbergensis | reverse complement strand
CATATGCAACGCCAAGAAGGCTGGACACGCCGGAACGCTCGACCCGCTCGCCACGGGGGTTTTGCCGGTCGCTTTCGGCGAGGCGACGAAAACCGTGCCTTTCGTTCAAGACGGCGAAAAGGCCTATTGCTTTACGGTGCGCTGGGGCATTGAGACGGATACCGACGATGCCGATGGCAGGCTTACCGCACAATCGGACGCGCGGCCGGCCGGCGACGCGATCCTCGCGCTGTTGCCGCGGTTTACCGGGACGATTCTGCAGTTGCCACCTTCCTATTCGGCGATCAAGATCAATGGCGAGCGTGCATACGATCTCGCGCGCGGAGGCGCGGCGCCGGTCTTGTCGCCACGTAGGGCGACGATCCACGCGCTCGATCTCATTGACGCGGGGCGTGACGAGGCGGTGTTCGAAGCCCGCTGCGGCAAGGGAACCTATGTGCGCGCGCTCGCGCGCGACCTCGGAAGACACCTTGGGTGCTACGGCCATGTCAGCGCATTGCGGCGCACGCGGGTCGGGCCATTCCATGAAACGGACGCGGTGACTTTGCCGGAGTTGGAGAATCCTGCCTCCCGCGCAGAGGCATTGCGCCCCGTCGAGGCGGGTCTCATGGAAGTGCCGCGGGTCGTGGTCGATTCCTGCGTTGCCGCTAGACTCCGCCGCGGCCAACCCGTGCTGCTACGCGGCCATGACGCGCCCTTTGATGGCTTCGCCTATGCCGCCTGTGGCGGCGTGGTCATCGCCGTCGGCGCGGTCGAGAAGGGAGAATTAATTCCAGGCCGCGTCTTCAATCTGCCACTTTAAGTTGGCCTTCAAGATTCATCTTCGCCGAGCATCGCTTCGAGTTTTGCGCGCTCGGTTTCGGACAAGTTGTTTGCCGTTAGAAGGCTGTTTTGCCGCCGCCTTGCAACAAGAATGATCCAGCCGCCAGTGAGAAGGATAAGGAAGGGCGCGCCCCAAAGCAGCCCGGTTTCCAGCTTGAAAGGCGGCTTCAGCAGGATGAAATCGCCATAGCGGCGGACCAGAAAGGCGCGAATCTGATCGTCGCTGTCGCCTGCCTGGAGCCGCTCGCGGACGAGAACGCGCAGATCGCGGGCAAGGTCGGCGTGGGATTCGTCGATCGATTCGTTCTGACAAACCATGCAGCGCAATTGCGCGGAAAGCGCGCGTGCTCTTGCTTCAAGTCTCGGGTCCGGCATGATTTCGTCGGGCTGAACCGCCCTTGCCGCAAGCGGCGCCAACAAAAGCAGACAAGTCAGCACGACGGTGCGCGCAAAAATCTTCAAATTCATTCCGCCGGTTGCGGGCGCGGCGCTTGCGCCTTGCGGGCGCGGCGCGCGATGCCA
>PEFW01000211.1 GCA_002890675.1 Candidatus Methylaffinis lahnbergensis | reverse complement strand
TCCTGATCCTCGTTCATGACGACATCGAGCCGCCAGTGCAGCCGATTTTCGACGCCCCAATGCGAGCGAACGACTTCGTTGAAGCGTTCGGGCGTCAAAGGCGCGCTGAGCAGATAATAGGCGGTTTCTGACGTTGTCTTGCCGGCTGTTTCGCGGAGGCGCTCGACCTTGCCGACAGCGGCCAGACCCGGCCAATGATGGTCTTTGTTCAGCCATGCGATGTCGGTTGAGACCGTGGCGGTGCGGGTTTCAATGCGGCCATGATCGGCCTCGACGACCGGCTCGGCGGTGATCGCCTTGCTGGCGGGATCGTCGAGATACAGCACCACGTCATCATGAAGCGTTCCCTGATTTCCCTTCAGGGCGAGGGCATAGTCGCCCCCCTGATCGACGATCTGTTGGGCGATGGCGCGCTGGCAATTGAGCGCGTCCGCGGTCACGATCGTTCCTTTCAGCCGCAGCATCGCCAAAAGTTTCGGCACGGCGGTGATCTCGTTCGACTTCGCGTCGGTGGCGATCTGCGCCAGCACGAGGCGTTGCTCGCAGCCCCAGGCGGAGACCATGTGCAACGGCGACTTGCCGCTGGCGCTGTCGAACGAGCGGCGCAGAACCTTGCCGTCGATCGCCACAACCCCTTTGCATGGCTCGGAGAAGCTGGCCATGAACCGCTGAAACGCCGCCCGGAACTGCTCCGGGTCGAGCATGCGGAAAAGCCGGCTGAACGTGTCATGACTGGGCACGCCATTCTCGAGCCTGAGAAAGCCGCGCAGGAACGGCTCCTTCGACTTGGCGAACAGGCCCATGTCCACCGAGCCTTGCCCGCCGCACAGAACCGCGCACATCGCTATCGCCAAAATCTCATGAAAGTCGTGCAACGCCGCATTGCCGGTGCGCGGGTCGTCCAAACCGTCCCAGCATTCGATAAACCGATCCAACACCTTCTCCCGCGCCGCGAATCATTCGCGACCCGGTAGAATCCATCTCATTCAAAACGCAAAACCCGGCCAATGTGGCGGCGGAATTCCAAATGCGATTCCCCTGCCATCTCCCCCAGGGCGATCGCATTTCAGAACAGGGTTAGGAGTCGGGCGAGGTAGGGTTCGTCCCAGCCGGCTCGCTTGAACTTGCCCCGGAGCGAGCCTTTTTCCCCATCCTTTTGCATGACGTTCAAGGCCATGTGGCGGAGAACGGCGAGATTGTGGGGGCCGTTTCCCAAACGATTGCGATCCTGATCCTCGTTCATGACGACATCGAGCCGCCAGTGCAGCCGATTTTCGACGCCCCAATGCGAGCGAACGACTTCGTTGAAGCGTTCGGGCGTCAAAGGCGCGCTGAGCAGATAATAGGCGGTTT
>PEFW01000210.1 GCA_002890675.1 Candidatus Methylaffinis lahnbergensis | reverse complement strand
CCTTGGGCCTTGCCCGGACCTACCGTTGGGGCGGCCACTCCGCATGGCCCTTGCCGCTGCCGGTGGCGCAGCACTCGCTTCTGGTTCTTGCCCTGCACCGACGCCGCTTTCAAGGCGCCTCGAATGCCTTGGTGGAGCTGCGCGAATTGCTCCATGACGCCGACGAAGGCCTGCTCGGCTTCGATTGCATTTCGGTGGTGAAGCCGTTCCTTGGCGAGGCCTTCCGGACCCTGACCGCGCGGTTGGAAAACGCCGTCGCCATCCGCTATGGTTTGCCGCCCTGGACGCCCGGGGAAAGAAAGGCACATAAGCTTGCCGACCGCGTGGCCGCCGCCTCCGAGGCGGTCCATGTCGCCGGCTGGACGCGGGGCGAAGTCCGCAATACCTTGCGAATTCCCTACAACGCGCTTCCCGCCGATCCCTTGCTCGATGTCTACGGCGGCAAAGCTTGGGAACCCTGGGCGCCAGGGCTCGCCGCCGAGCGTTTTTTGGCTGAACTTGAACGCTTGATATCGGCCAGAGGCAAGAGTTTGGCTTAAAAATGAGAATGATGCAAGAGGCTCTTTCTTTTGTGCGTTTTTCTGTATCTGAGTGTCCGTCCGAAAAGAAGTTGAATCTGATGAATCATTTGTGATTATGGGATGGCCCGCCCTCTCGCCGCGATCCTTTAGGATCGTGGATGGTTAGATAGAGAGGAACAGGCCGATGGACATCTTCATCATTGGAATTGATCTTGGCAAGAACTCCGGCAGTTTGGCGGGTTTGGACACGTCGGGCCGGGTTGTTCTGAGGCGTCGGCGCGCATCATCTGGGCCGGTTGTTCGCCGCCCAGGGGCACGAAGTCCGTCTCGTGTTGAAGATCCGCGGACCGAATGGCGTGTGCTCGATGAGCGCATTGCGGCCTTTGACGCGGAGTTCGTCCGGATGGGCGGAACGACGAGGCCGTGCGGCGCCTGACGACGATCCCGGGGATCGGGACGATTAACGCAACGGCGCTCGCGGTCGCTGTCGGAAACGCACGGGCCTTCAGGCGCGGGCGGGACATGGCGGCATGGCTCGGATTGACGCCACGCCAGATAACGACCGGCGGTAAGCCGCGCCTGCTCGACTGAGCCAAGCGCGGCAATCGCTATCTTCGCAAGAACCTGATCCATGGCGCGCGAGCAGTGCGCTACTGGGGCGCTGGGCGCGTTAATCTGGAAGGCCGAAGAAGGCAAAAAAGATCCGAGCCAAAAGAAAGAGCGAGACAAAGGCTAGCAAAACAAGAGCTAACGAACGGGCCTGCTCGCCGGACCGATTAGGAAAATTGCTTCTGAAGCTGTCCCAATACCGGCGCCACCAAGACGAATTTGGCGGCGGATTTTG
>PEFW01000021.1 GCA_002890675.1 Candidatus Methylaffinis lahnbergensis | reverse complement strand
GAGGTCGCGCGCCGGCGACATCGAAGCCGGCTGCTTGCAAGGTCTGGGCGATGAGGCCCGCGTCATTGGCTGGGGTGGCAAGTGGACCCTCCTGGTAGGCGGCGTTGCCGACCACGAACGCAATGCGTTTTTCCGCTTCCGCCCGCAAGGGCGAGGCTAGCACGAGCGAACTCAGTGCGAAGCAGGCGATGAGCAGCCTCGAAATGGTTTTCATGATGGTCCTGATTCGGAAGAGCCAATGTTGAGAGCGATGCTATGGCGCGGACATTGAACGATAGTTGAATGAAACAAGGCGGAACGAAGGCGTGCCTGCGCGCCGGCGTCGAATCGATTCTGCGTCCATCCAAAAGGCAGGCTTAAATCATGCGACGAGTTCGCCGCCCATCGCTTTGTCAACAGGGCCTCGCCAATTATAGATCTTGCAAGGCGCGGCGTAAGCGTCGGCGATAGACTATTAACAGTAAATTCAATTGATTTGCCTTTACGGTTGGCTTGGGGAAAACCAACTGGGATCGCCGCCGAGCCAAGAGTAATATTTAGCATGGGGAGTCTTGTGCCGTTGGTAGAACACAGCGGACTGTTGGGCTACTCGTAACGGACAAATGTTCACGCTGGCGATACATTGCCAACGTAAATCAAGATAAACTGCACGGATTGTCAAATATCGGTTATTTCTGGATCCATATACATCAACTTAGAGGAATTTACAATTAAATTTTGTGTAATTACGAAATTGCGTGCGATTCTCCTCTGCGTTCTCAGTATCCGCTTTTGCATCCTTTACGTAAACTTGCGCGGCCTCGCGCCAAAAGCTAAATCAGTCCGTACCGTTACTTTGGCTGCCGCAGAGATAACATGGCTTGTTTGGCTGAGTCAATCCAGTGATTTGCTTGCTCAATCGATTTGTAAGCTATAATATTCTATTTGGCGGAGCTTTTAGACTCGTTATCTAGCAACTATATACTTGACAGTGGACTTTACAATGGACGAGACAACAACACGGCAGGCCGGTATTTGCTGATTCAATGGGATTTTTGCCTTCGAGGCGCGGCGGCTAATTTTCGGTGAAGCGGCGGACGTACAATTTCTACTTGTTGTTAAAACCTTGATGATAGCCGCCCCAGCGTGGCCAGCGTCCGGCGCGAAATATATTGCAAATTCTCCGTCAGGCAGCCGGAGCAAAAAAATCCCGGCGCAACAAGCTATGCTCCGTTATCGGCCAGCATGACGCCGATTTCCGCCTCGCACACAAGCACGCCGTCCACCAAGGCGCGGCCTTTGTACCACCACATAGTGCTGCGCCGGTTGGTCTGGGTCATATGAAACTCGACCCGGTCGCCCGGCGTGACCGGCTTGCGAAACCTGGCCTTGTCGATCCTCGTGAAATAAACAAGCTGCGGCTTTCGGCCGCGCGAATGCGCGTTGACGCACAAGACCCCGGCGGTCTGGGCCATGCCCTCGATCAGAAGAACCCCGGGCATGACCGGGCGCTCCGGGAAATGCCCCTGGAATTGCGGCTCGTTGATGCTGACATTCTTGATGCCAATGCCGGATTCGTCGCCCCGCGCCTCGATCACGCGGTCGATCATCAGAAACGGATAGCGGTGCGGCAGGGATTTCAACAAATGCAGAATGTCGAATGTTTCGATCGTTCCAGGCTCAGCCTCGTGCATAATGTCCGCTCTCCCCGGCGCCAAATCGCCACCCGGTCGTTCACGCGGCGCTCCGCAGGGCGCCAACGGCGGCTTTTTTCAAGCGATAGCGGAAATTCTCGACGCGCGCCATCGCTCATCGGCGCCCTATCGTGAAAGGGCGTGAGGTTGTAAAGAAGGAGTTTAATCCCTTGCGGCTTTTCAATATTCCCTTAGCCACAGCCGCGCCTTTGTTGGCCGCGGTCATGCGCGCCGCCGAGTCTCAACCATGAACCTCTCCGCACCTTTCGTCGCGCGTCCGGTGGCGACTACGCTCCTTACCTTGGGGATCGCGCTTGCCGGATGCCTTGCGTTTCTAAAGCTGCCGGTCTCGCCGCTTCCGCAAGTCGATTTTCCAACGATCCTGGTGCAGGCGCAGCTTCCCGGCGCGAGCCCGGACACCGTGGCATCGAGCTTGGCGGAACCGCTCGAACGCCACCTCGGCCAGATCGCCCACGTCACCGAAATGACATCGGCAAGCACCCTCGGACAGACCCGGATTATCCTCCAATTCGACATCGGTCGCGACATCGACGGCGCCGCGCGCGACGTCCAGGCGGCAATCAACGCCGCCGGCGCCGATCTGCCAACGAATCTGCCCACCAATCC
Source organism: Candidatus Methylaffinis lahnbergensis (assembly GCA_002890675.1). GTDB lineage: Bacteria > Pseudomonadota > Alphaproteobacteria > Rhizobiales > Beijerinckiaceae > Methylocapsa > Methylocapsa lahnbergensis. The sequence goes on along the minus strand of PEFW01000021.1, from coordinate 42,818 downwards.
GACCTATCGCAAGATCAATCCCGCCGACGCGCCGATCCTTATCCTCACCATGACGTCGAAGACCAAGTCGCGCGGTCAGATGTATGATCTCGCCAGCAATATCCTCCAGCAAAGGCTCTCCCAGCTTGATGGCATCGGTCAAGTTTACATTTTCGGCGGTGCCTTGCCCGCGGTGCGCATCGAGCTTAACCCGCACGCCTTGTCCAAATACGGCATCGGGCCTGAGGACGTGCGCGCGGCGCTCGCCTCCGCCAACGCCAACAGTCCGAAGGGCGCGATCGAGGACGGCGAACGGCGTCTCCAGATCTATACCAACGATCAAGCGACCTTGGCCGCCGATTACATTCCTCTAGTCGTTGCCTATCGCAATGGCGCTCCGGTGAGGCTCACCGACGTCGCCGACGTGCTGGATTCGGTCGAGGACGTGCGCAATCTGGGCCTTTCCGACGGCCGGCCCGCCGTTTTCGCGGTCATTTTCCGTCAGCCCGGCGCCAACATCATCGATACGGTCGAGCGCGTGAAGGCCGAATTGCCGCATCTCCAAGCGGCGATGCCAAACGATATCGAATTCTTGCCCGCTTCCGATCGCAGCATTACGATCCGCGCCTCGTTGCATGACACCGAATGGACCTTGGCCATCGCGATTCTCTTGGTCACGCTGATCGTCTTCCTGTTCCTGCGCGATGTTCGCGCTGCGATTATTCCAAGCGTCGCCGTGCTGGTTTCGATCGTCGGCACTTTCGGCGCGATGTATCTCATGAACTTCAGCTTGAACAATTTGTCGCTGATGGCGCTCACCATCGCGACCGGCTTCGTGGTCGACGATGCGATCGTGGTTTTGGAAAACATCTCGCGCCACTCCAGCGCGGGCAGGGGGCGCCTCGAGGCGGCTCTGATCGGGGCGCGGGAAGTTGGATTTACCGTGCTGTCGATCAGTATCTCGTTGATCGCGGTGTTCATTCCGATTCTTCTGATGGGCGGGATTGTCGGCCGCCTGTTTCGCGAATTCGCTTTGACCCTCTCTCTCGCCATACTCGTCTCGCTCGCCTTATCCTTGACCTTGACGCCGATGATGTGCTCGCTGTTTCTCCGGCCGCCGCCGCCTGGAGAGATTCGTCGGCGCCGGTTCGACCCATTCGCCAAGGTCCTGCGGGGCTACGAGCGAACGCTCGGCTGGGCGCTGCACCACGGCATCTTAGTGATCGTGGTTTTGCTTTCGACTGTTGGCCTCAACGTCTTATTGTTCAAGACCGTGCCGAAAGGCTTCTTTCCGCAGCAGGACACTGGCCGCATGATCGGCTCCATCGTGGCCGACCAGGCGATCTCGTTCCAGGCGATGCGTCTAAAACTCGCCCAGCTTCAGGCGATCGTGCAAGCCGACCCGGCGATTGCCAGCGTCAAGGGCTATACCGGCTCGGGCTCGGGAGGAGGGGCGGGAGGCAATACCGGCTCGATTTATATCGACCTGAAGCCAAAGTCCCAACGCAGCGAGACCGCCGACGAGGTGATCGCCCGCCTGCGCAAGAAGCTCAGACAAGTTTCGGGCGCGCGTCTTTATCTGCAATCGGTGCAGGATATCCACATGGGCGGGCGGGCGAGCAATGCCCAATACCAATTCACTTTGCAAGGCGAGAGCACGAGCGAACTCTATGCCTTCGTGCCGCGTCTCGTCGAGGCGTTGGAAAACAGTTCCGTGCTGGCCGACGTCAATTCCGATCAGCAGCAGACAGGCTTGGAGACCGATATCGACATCGATCGCGACACGGCTTCCCGTCTCGGCATCATCGTAAGCCTGATCGACAATACGCTTTATGACGCGTTCGGGCAGCGCCAAGTCTCGACCATTTACAGCGCGGTCAACCAATATCATGTGGTGATGGAAGTCGACCCGCGCTATTGGCAAGACCCCGCGATCCTGAAAGATCTCTATGTCAGCACTTCGGGCGCCACCCCAAGCGGCACGGCGACCACCAATGCCGTGGTGGGAACGGTGACGCAGAGTCCCGCTCTTCTCGCACCGGGGTTGTCGAGCATCAATTCCAGCGCGGCCGCGAACACCGAGGGGGTCACGGCGCGCAACGCCCAAACCAATTCCTTGGCAAATACCGGCAGGGGCAGCACTTCGGCCGGAGCGGCGGTCAGCACAACGCAGGAAACAATGGTTCCGCTCGCCGCCTTCAGCCATTTTCGGCCGGGCCACACGCCCTTGGCGGTCAACCACCAGGGCCTGTTCGTGGCGAGCACGATTTCATTCAATCTGCATCCCGGCACATCGCTCAGCGACGCGGCCACGGAAATCCGGGCGGCAATGAAGGGGCTCCACGCGCCCGCCACGATCCACGGCAGCCTGCAAGGAACCGCCCGTTTATTCGAAGAGTCCCTGTCGAATGAGTTCTTGTTGATCCTCGCCGCGCTCGCCGCGATCTATATTGTTTTGGGTATTCTTTACGAAAGCTTCGTTCACCCGGTCACGATCCTCTCCGCCCTGCCTTCGGCTGGGGTCGGCGCGGTCGTCGCGCTTTTGCTGTTTCGCACCGAGTTCAGCATCATTGCGTTGATCGGGGTAATTTTGCTGATCGGCATCGTCAAGAAAAACGCGATTTTGATGATCGATTTCGCGCTTGACGCGGAACGCTCGGACGGGCTTTCGCCGCGCGACGCGATTTTTCGCGCCTGCGTTTTGCGGTTCCGTCCGATCATGATGACGACGTTCGCCGCGATTTTTGGCGCCATCCCGCTGATGCTGAGCTTCGGCGAGGGGGGCGAGATCCGCCGCCCGCTGGGTATTGCGATCATCGGCGGGCTGATCGTCAGCCAGCTTCTGACCCTTTACACGACGCCGGTGGTTTATCTCTACCTCGACCGGTTCCGCCTCTGGTCGAACCGGCAATGGCGCCGCCTATTTCCACGCATTGCTGGCGCCGCTCCGGAACCTTCAGAGTAGCCAGGAGTGTTTCAGTTTGAATTCAAGTTCTGGTTGGCGAACAGATTTTTCCCAATCCTATAAACCAGCTGCTTTCGACCCGAAGAGGAGAGGATCCGTCGGACCGCCGAACATCGAAATTCGACCCTTTGTTTTGCACCAGATATCTGGACCGAAAAGCCATCGTTATTTCAAGCACTTGATTTCGGTGCAGAATTCTTATCTTTCAGGAAACGATTTGCTCAAAGCTCGTTTGATGTCGCCAAAGCCGCCTCAAAAGCCCTTGCAGGCGAGGGCCGTCCACCTACGAGTTTTGCACAAAACAAAGAAGCGAAAGTTGTTCATCCCGTGATTGAACGTCCCTGGTCGTGCCGAGGGCAATCGGGAGCGGCGCCATGACTGCTTTTGATCAGTCGGCACAGGTCCTCTCGGTTAACGGTCCGCTCCGGGCCGGGATATTTCAACTGAGACTGCCGAGTAGCCAGACGCCGATACCCCTACAAGGCGCAAGCATCGAGCGCGGGTTTGGATCGCCCGGGCCCTATTTGATCGCGACGACCACCGAGTCCGGACCCGTGAGCGGCTCGACGCGCGTTTGCGAGAAGCCGGCCTCGCGCATCCAGGCCTGGCATTCGGCTCCCGTAAAATCGAAGCCGCCCGTCGTCTCGATCAGCATGTTCAGGCTCATTAATAGACCGAAGGCGTTTTGGCGCCGCTCGTCATCGATGATCGATTCATAGACAATGAGCGCGCCGCCCTTGGGAAGCGCGGCATGGGCCTTTTCCAGCAGCATGCGCTTCTGCGAAAGATCCCAGTCGTGCAGAATGTGGCCCATGATCAGGACATCGGCCTTGGGCAGGGGGTCCGTGAAGAAGTTTCCGCTATGAAATTTTACCCGCTCCTGCAGTCCCTGCTGGGCGATGAATTCCTCAAAGACAGGCTTGACTTCGGGCAGGTCGTATCCGGCGCCGGAAAGATGGTTATGCGCGCGGACGATGGTAACTGGCACCATGCCCTGTGCCGTGCCGATATCAACGAAGGATTTATAGTCCCGCCACGGGAATTTGGCGGCGATCGCCTGGGCCGCGCCGAGGCTTACCCCGCTCATCGCGGCGAGGAACCCGCGCAGCCGGTCCGGGTCGGCATAGAGCACGGCGAAAACATCGCCCGACTCCTTGGCCTCGTTTTGGTTCCGGCCGGTCTTGAGCGCCTCGGTCAAAAAACCCCAGGAACCATAAAGCCGGGAATTGGCCATTTCGAGAAGCCCGCCAACGTAGCTTGGCTTCGCCCGGTCGAGAAAATGATCCGTCTCCGTAGTATTGCTGTAGCGCCCGTCCTGGCGATCGAGCAATTTCAGCGCGACAAGGGCGTCGAGAAAATCGCGGGCCGAGCGCTCATGCAGCCCGAGCCGTTGCGACAAATCGGCAAGATCGGCCGGGCCCTTGGCAAGCTCGGTGAACAAGCCAAGCTCCACCGCGCTCAGAAGCGCCTTCGACGCCCAGAAACCAAACCCAAGATTGAAAATATTGGCGGGCGTTGGGGCTTCGGTCATGGCGCTCCTCTATCCATGATGGCGTCACCCCTCCAAAATTTTCGCTCTTTGCAACGGTGGCTGATGGGCACTCGCCAAGGCGGCACCCAGCGCCGGCATCTTGATGACTATCTCGATGAATTCACTTTCCGCTTTAACCGCCGGGCTTTCGTTCTTGCTGAAAGGGCGTTCAAGCCGCTTGCTCGATATCGGCTTCCTCGGCCTCGTTTTCTTCGGTCTTGCCGCGGCGCGGGCCTTTTTGCAATTGCGTTTCGATCACTTTCAACGACTCCGTCTCGGTCAGCTTTTGCACGACAAGGATTTCGCGCGCCATGCGATCGAGCGCGGTTTCGTAGAGCTGCCGCTCGGAATAGGATTGCTCTGGCTGCGTATCGGAGCGGTAGAGATCGCGCACCACTTCGGCGATCGCCTTTAAATCGCCGGAGTTGATCTTGGCTTCATATTCTTGCGCCCGGCGCGACCACATGGTCCGCTTGACGCGGGCCCGGCCCGTCAAAGTGTCCAGGGCCACCTTAATGGCGGGGGCATCGGCGAGCCTGCGCATTCCGACGCTGGCTGCCTTCGGTGTTGGCACCTTGAGGATCATCTTGTCCCTGACGAATCTGACCACGAAAAGCTCGAGTTTGAAGCCGGCGACTTCTTGTTCCTCGATGGCGACGATCTGGCCGACGCCGTGGGCCGGATAGACCACATACTCATGCGGCTTGAACAGTTGCCGTTGAGCGGTCGCGGTCTTGGCCGGCCTATGCGCGGGGGGGACGGATTTCCCGCCAGGCTTTGTTTCCGCCATGTTCGTTTGGGCGGCGTCGAGGCGCGCGGGCGCCTGTGCGCCTGGCCTGCTCTCCATGTAGGGCGGCGTCTGAGAGTCCCGCGTCTTCGCGGCAAAAGGCTTGCCTGAGCCCTTGGCGGCGGCTTGCGATCGGCCGCCAGCCACCGCACCCTTCGGCGGGACGTGCGCGGCAATGGCGTCCGTTGGGCCCAAAACAGATCCCGTGGATATTTCCTGCTCGGAGTTCGTGATCACCGCCAGCCGCTCTTTTGAGTCTAAATCCAGCTTCGAAGAGTTACCGGCCGGCAGGCCGGCGGACGGCGAGGCTGCTTGCTTGCGCGCGTCGGAAAGCCTCGCGGCGTTTCGCTTGAGGGCGAGAATCGCCGCCGCGGCCGCTTTGCTCGCGGCCGTGTTTTGCGCGGTGCGAGTCGAGGACTCGAAGGCCTTGCGCTCGGTCGTTGCCGGTTTGGCGGTAACGCGGCGCAAGACCTCGATGGCCGGCGTCTTTCGCGGCGCGCCCGTCGGTTTTCCCCGTGCCGGTTTATTGATGGCGGTAGGCTTTGCGGTCTTGCCCGAGACCGCCTTCGCGGTCGTGCGTACGGACGCGCCGCGTTTCGCGCCGGTAGCGCGGGCGAGCACCGGCTTGGCGCTCCGAGCCGCACCCTTCTTTGCGGCGCGGTTCGTGTCGCGCGCGCGCGGCGCGGCGCGTGCCGCCAAAGCCTTTTTCCTGACCTTTGCCGCGACCGGGCTATTCGCGCGGCGGCTCACTCCCGCCGTTTTTGTTTTCGTTCTGCGCGAGGATTTGTTGGCGGCTAGTTTCTTGGAAGCAAGCGCCCGCGCGGCGGCGGCCCGCTTGGCTTTGAGCACGGGGGATTGTTTCGCCGCTTTTGCCTGCGGGGTTCCCGGCCGTTTCGTCTGCTTCGTTTTGTTCGCCTGTTTTGTCTTGGACGATTTCATGGTCTTCTTGACAGACGCCATAACAAGCGCGCTCCTTTTTCCTGTCCCGCTTTGGAGACGGGACGGCTCTCGACGGCGGACAAACCCTCAGCCGTTCGGATACTTTGAATTTCGGCCCTGGAGAGGCGCGTAGCGGGATGCTCCTCAATGACAATCGTCCGTCCATGACTTGGCCGGATTGACGCACCGAGATATTTTCAGCCGCGCCGTCAGGGTACTCTTGTCCCGGCACCCTTAAAGTCTCCAAGACGCTGACGACGGCAGACCGCAAATTCCCCCATCCAACGGGCGACAAGAAGCAGTGTGACACAAAAATGAGCAAAGATCAAAAGATATACCGCTCGCGAGCAGCTTCAACCCCAGTTCCCCACCCGTGCGTCGGATTTCTTTCGTAATCGCAGCAATCGGCCGCACACAACCGTGGCGTTAGTCTCCTTGGCCTGGATTTGGGGAAAAATAAGCCTCTAGCTTGCCCGGCAAGCCGTCGAATGTCTTGGCGTCCGGGGGGGCATCGCGCTTAATCGTGACATTCGGCCACGACCGCGCCATGTCGAGGTTAAGCTTAAGCCATTTTTCGAGCCCCGGTTCGGTATCCGGCTTGATCGCCTCGGCCGGGCACTCTGGCTCGCAGACGCCGCAGTCGATGCATTCATCCGGATGAATCACAAGCATATTTTCGCCCTCGTAGAAGCAATCCACCGGGCAGACTTCGACGCAATCCAGGTATTTGCACTTGATGCAGTTTTCGACGACGACATAGGTCATGATCATTTTCCTTCGCGGGCAACGCCGCATTGCCAGCGCGGCCAGTCAACAGCCCGATGCCTAGGGGCAACGAATAACCACCGATCCCCCTCTCGACTTGCCATCACATCGACATAGCTCGAAGCCGAGAACGGCGCCATGGACCGGAATTCCATGGTATCACAGTCTTTCCAAACCTTTCCAGAAACGCACCTTCGCCCGAGCGGCAGCTTGACGACGCCCGTAGTGCGGCACTCGATTTATTCCATGTGGATGGTCTACTTTAGCGCTGTTGGTCCCAATAGTCCAAGGATTTTTGCAAGATTTTTGCAAGAAGTCCGGATGCTTCCGCGGCGCTGTCCAGAGAATGCTCAAGTTTTAAATAGGCCCATTGGCAGGGCCGGGCGGGGGGCAAATCCCCGGGTCCGACAATTCCTCGAACAAGAGTGAAGCTTCGGAAAAGCCACTCCGCCGCGCGCCGGGAGCCACGACCTTAAGAACCCGCACTTGCCGTTCCAGCGCAATCGTCAGAACATCGCCCGGTCCGACGCCCTTGGCTGGGGTTTCGATCCGCCGCGCATTGAGGCGCACATGGCCCTCGGCGACAAGCCGGGCGGCAAGACCCCGGGTTCTCGCCACACGCGCGAACCACAGCCATTTGTCGAGCCGCTGGCGCAGCGCCACGCCTTTCCTAATCTCATTACAGGTCCCTCAATAAATATCTCGTGGAAGCGCGATTTCAAGCGAAGAAACCGCCTTTGGGCGGAACGAGGGGATTTGCGGCGAGTGAGGCGCCGCCGGGCTCGACGAGCCCAGTCAGCGTCTGCCATAAGGTTTCGACGAAAGACGGTTCCATGTCGCGCAAAATAAAAACCATGCGGGTGCTGTGATCGGCGTCAGGCCAGGCCGGAAGCCGCAGTGGCGGGTGAAACACATGCTGGACGCCCTGGATGACGACCGGCCGCGCGGGATCGTCGCCGAGCGCCACGATACCCTTGACGCGCAAGAGCCTGGGCCCGTGCGCCTTGCGCAGCATCTCAATGAACAGATCGAGAGCAGCCGGCGCCAGCGGCGCCTCGTGGCGCATGCCGAAGGCGCGAATGCGGGCGTCGTGCCGGTTGACGTCGTGTTTTTCGCCGTCGCCTTGGCTGCCGTCTCCGTGAGGGTGGCGGTGGACGTGGACGGAAAGGTCATGCGCTCCCCGCGCCGCAAAAGCTTCCGCGTTCAACCAACGCCGGACATCGGGAATTTTTCGATTCGGATCGTAAATCCCGGCATCGAGAAGCGCCCCACCCAAGGCTTCGCCTTTCGCGGCGTCGAGCAAAACCGCGCCCGGATTGAGTTTTTTCAGGCGCGCACGAAGATTCCGTAGCGCACCGCTGCCTGCCGTCAGAAGATCAGTCTTGCTAAGGACAAGCCGATCGGCCATGGCCGCCTGCTTCACCGCCTCCTCATGCGCGTCGAGGGTCGCGTTTCCATTTACCGTATCGACCAAGGTGATGACGCCGTCGACACGGAACCGCAGCATAAAATAGGGATGCGCCATGACCGTGTGCAGAACCGGCGCCGGGTCGGCAAGGCCAGTCGTTTCGATCATGACCCTTTGAAATGGCGCGATCCGGTCATTGTCGCGCCGGCGTAAAATATCTTCCAAGGTGGCAATGAGATCGCCGCGAATCGAGCAGCATAAACAGCCCGACGTCATCAGCAGCATGTCGCCGTCCAGTCGCTCGACGAGGAGATGATCGAGACCGATTTCGCCGAATTCGTTGACGATGACCAAAGTACCGGCGAGCGCCGGATCGCGCAGCAGGGCGTTCAAGAGACTCGTCTTGCCGGCCCCAAGAAAACCGGTGACGACGGTCAGCGGGAAAGGCGCAGGCGGCCTTTTTTGCCGCGGGGTCATCGGCTGCGGCACGGCGAGCAAGATGAGCAAAACATGATTAAAAGCTCATCGCCAGGCATGTTTTTCTGGCGTCTTGCTCTTCGTCTTGCCGGCATGCGCCGTGGCCTTCGCTGCCGGAAAATGCGCCTTTTTGGCGAATTTTGGCGCGTTCTTCGAATGTTTGTGGGCGTTCGCTTTGGCGAAGCTGGCTTTCCTTCCGGGGGCTTTGCCGTGCGCTTTTTTCACTGCCTTATGCGATGCTATTTTTGTCGTCTTGCGGGCGACAAGAGGGTCCGTGTCGCCGATTTCGGTTCGCGCCAGGCGATGCGGGGGGAGGACATCGGGGGTCGCGGCGGTTTTGGTTTGCTTGGCCGCGCCCTTCATCGGCAGCGCTCCGGCATCGGGGGGAAGAGGCGTGCCTTCGAGCGCCGTCCCCGGCGCGGCGGGGGCATAGGCGCTGACGGTGCTGGGCGGTTGCGCGGTGCCGACCGGCGAATGGGCCGGCCGGGCTTGCGCGATAAGTCCCCCATAGCCCTCGGGCGCACCGGCATAGACAGGGACGGGAGCGAACGCCGGACGCGGTACCATGGCAATTCGCGGTGCCATGGGCAAGGAACTGGCAAACGCCGATGTGGTCATCAGCGCCAGAGGCGCAGGCGCCGGGGCTTTGCGGGCGAGTAACGGCGCCATCAGCCGGGAGAGCTCGGTATTGAATTCCGCCACCGCCTTGCCGCGTTTGCTGCAGGTCGATTGATGCATGTCGGGCGCCGCCGCGGGGCTATTCATTGATGTCTGCGCCGCAAGGTCCGCGAGCGACTTCGACGGCCGGTCTATCCCGGCAAAGCCGCGATCGAACAAGGCCGCGGCCATGATCGTGCGACTGCGCAGACTGGGCGCGCCCAAAATCACCGCAATGAGCTTGCGGCCGTCCCGGCTCGCGCTCGCCACGAGATTCCATCCGGCGGCGCAGGTAAACCCGGTTTTCATGCCGTCGACGCCCGGATAGCGGCCGAGCAGATTGTTGTGATTTGGGATGATTTGGCCGCCGAGCCGCAAGGCGCCAATGTTGAAGAGATTGGCCTGCTCGGGAAAGGTCAAATAGAGCGCGCGCCCGAGGATCGCGAGGTCGCGCGCGGAGGACACATGATCTGGGTCCGGCAGGCCGTTCGGATTGACGAAGTGGGATTGGGTCAAGCCGAGCGAACGCGCCGCGTCGTTCATATCGTCGGCGAAAGCCTCGACCGAGCCCGAAACCCCTTCCGCGATCACGACGGCAATATCGTTCGCCGATTTCACCATCAGCATTTTGAGGGCATTGTCGAGGGTCACCAGCGAGCCCGGCCGGAAGCCCATTTTCGACGGCGGCATTGACGCCGCGCGCGCCGAGACAACAAGCGGCGTATCGAACGCGATGCGATGATCCCGCACCGCGCTCAGAGCCACATAGACCGTCATCAGCTTGGTCACGGAAGCCGGATACCAGGGCTGCGTCGCATGATCCTCGTAGAGGATCGCGCCGGACGGCATTTCGATAACCAGCGCGGGGCCGGCGAGCGCGGGGCTGACACAAAAAGCAATGAGGGCCGCGAGGCAACCGAGAAGGCGCGCGGCCGATCGATTGGGGTTTCCGGCGCGACCCGTTTCAGGGGTTGCTGGATGAGGCGGCAGGCCTTTGCTTTTAAGGTTCATGTCCTGATTCCGGCCGGTTCGAGGCGCGCTCACGAAAACCGCTTCTTGGTCTAACTCGCATGAGCCTTGATGCAAAGTCTCATAACGCGGCAACACGGCGAAGGTTGGGCAGTGTGGCAGGGCGGCCACATATTGCGAGGCAGCGTCGCTGTTCAAGCCGGTGAATAACCCGCCAGCCGGCGTTTTGAAGACGAAGCGGCGGTTTGTCCCGTTTAGCGCCGCAACCGGACAAAAATGACTCATGGGAACATTTTAGTCCGGTCGAGGCCGGAAACCTTACAAGGCCGCATACACCGCGCGGGTTTGAATTATGTTGGATTGCGCGGGAAATTGGTCGTCCTGACGGTTGGCTTGCGCGGCCGGGCGAAGCGCAAGCGCGACTGGTGGTGGCCAAGGCGAAACTACAAACGCGGCGAAGGTAGGGCAGGGGCGGCGGGTTTTGCCCTATTACCGACACGGTTGCGTTTTTGGCCGAACACGGGGAGCCGTTCTGAATAGAGCTACCTTCAAGCACCCAGGAGAAGCGCAATTCAAGAGGTCCATGTTACTGCCGCGATCGGCGGCCGGAGGGTCGCATCAAGCGCCGCGAGAAAGGGTGCCGATGATACGCTCAAGCGCAACTCTTCCTGGGTTGCCGATCGCGGCAAGCGTCGCTGCGGTTAGGCCTGTCCGGCCTGGCGATCGAGAGTCGCCTTCATGATCGACGCCCCTTTGCTCGCGGGTGGCTGGGTCAAAGCGATCCGAAGAGCGGCCAGGGGCGCGCCATCATCGAAACTGATGGCGCCGGGCTCGCCGTTGACGCCGAGATCGCGCCACAGCTGATCGAGGTCGGGGCGAACGGGCTTGTCGCGCATCTCATTGTAGAGATCTGTCATGACGGAAAACCCCGTCGTCTCGTCCGCCGTCGCGAGGATGCGGCCGATCGGCCACTCGACCTCGTGGTTGCCACCAGCCGCGAGCACGCCGCGCATCGCGTCCTGCAGGCCGAGCCGATTGTTCGAATTCCGTCTGATGCCGATGTCGGCCAAAAGACAGAACATGGCGCCGCCCCAATAGATGCGGCCCCACGTCGGCGTATGGTCGAGGCCCTTGTCGCCTTGCCGCGGAAGACCTTTCGGCATGTCGCGCTTCATATCCGACCAGATCGCTAGCGCCGTCAAATCGCCGACCTGCACCCGCGCGATCGGTTCGATGTAGACGGCAAATCCCTCGGAAAGCCAATCGTAGCGCGGACTCAAGTCGGGCAGCGCGAGATGCACCATCTCATGAGTCATGACCCAATCGCGATGCAGCTCGGCCTCATTGGTATCCGCGCCGAAAATGATGCGGATGGCCGCGCCGCGATATCCCCATGTGGTACCGAATTGAACGCCCTCGCCCTCGACCGGCGCCATCAAGAACCGCACGGAGGCTACCGGAAAGCGGCCGTAGTATGTCGAGACCGCTTTCACCGCCACACGGATCCGCGCGAGGTAGCGTTCCTTCGGCAACGCAAAACGGCCAGGCGCGAAGCCGACATGGATGACGCCGCCGCCAATCGCAACATCCGTGACAGGCAAACGATCGAAGGCGTCATAGGGCATGCCTATGCCTCCGAGGAATTGTTGAACCCCTGCGCCGTCGCTGGCCGCCCAAGAGGGGCGCGACAAGGAAACGGCGCCGAGAGATAACGCTGCGCGCAAGAATTCGGCGCGGGTGAACGCGGGTGGGCGCGGCGCAAAACCGGAGTTACTTTTGGTCATCGGACCCTCTCAAGCAAACGCCAGCGGCATCGGCGCCAGGCTAATTTCGTCGATGCCGAAGCCGCGCAGGGCCGCGCACAGCTTTGGCCCGGGTCCGATCGAGCCGGTGAAGACCGCCTGCGCCGATCTTAGAAGCCATGTTATGATCTCCCTCTTGAGTGAAGCCGCACGCAAAGCGCATTCGCCGGGTCTCGCAAGTTGATTCATCAATCGGGGTGATCCGCGACGCGACCGGCCCGCTTCGGCGATGTGACGCGCTCGCGCCGCACGCCGAGACCGACGAGCCGGGCAGGCAGCCGCCGCAGGATGGGAAAATATATGAAGAGGCGGAGGAACCGCGGCGGCGCGATCTTGCCGGTGCCGCCGAGGACACGGGAGATTATTCTTTTTTGAATAACGACCTGGATGGCTTGGATGACCTTCGTTGGCCATTCGCGCCGCTTTTGCACTTGCGCCAGAAGCTGATCGCTCAACGGTCCCTCGCCGGACAATGGCAGCGCCAGGATATTAGCGGCGGCGATCGCGTCTTGAATCGCGAGATTGATGCCGACGCCACCGACTGGCGACATCGCATGTGCCGCGTCCCCGATGCACAAAAGCCCCGGCTTGTGCCACAGCGGCAGCCGGTCGACCACGACGGTCAAGAGCTTGACGTCATCGAAGCTTTCGAGTTCGCCGACCCCATCAGCGAGGAACGGAGCCAGCGCGGATATATGGTCGCGCAGGGAGCCTATTCCTTGCGCCTTGAGGCGCTGCGCCGATCCCTTGGCGATCACATAGGCGCACTGCCAATATTCGCCGCGATTGAACACAGCAAGGATCTGGCCGGCGTCGATTCGGCCGAGAAGGCCCCCGGCGTCGGTGGTCCGGCGGGAAAGCTTGAACCAAAGTGCATCCATCGGCGCGCCGATGTCGAGCGGCACGAAGCCCGCTTCCCGCCGCACCGAGGAATGGCGGCCGTCGGCGCCGATCGTCAGATCCGCGCGGATCGTCAATTGACCGTCCTTGGTTTTCGCGGCCACGCCCAGCACTTGTCCTTCCGCTTCAATCAGGCCATCCACTTCGGTGGACATCAACAGCCGGAAGAAAGGATAGCGCTTGGCTCTTTCGGCCAAAAAATCCAAAAAATCCCATTGCGGCATGAGAGCCACGAACTTCGCATGCACCGGCAAGTGCGAGAAATCGACCATCGGAATCGTGACGGCGCCGATTTTGACTTCGGCTTGCCGGACTTCCTGATGCGGCAGTTTTAGGAAATCTTCTAGAAGCCCGAGGTCGTGCATCGCTTCGAGGGTCGAGGGATGGATCGTGTCGCCGCGAAAATCGCGCAGAAAGTCGGCATGCTTTTCGAGAACGATCGTGTCGACGCCGGCGCGCGCAAGGAGAAACCCGAGCATCATCCCGGCCGGTCCGCCGCCGACAATGCAACAGCGGCAGGAGAGTGTCTGTGGAGTCTCGTCCATCGCTCGCCTTCCATCAATGCCCGCAGACGCACACTACACCATAAGCCAATGCAAAATGAGGACAGGCCGCTTTATTAGCCTGCCCGCGCAGCCGAAGCCAGCAGTTCGCAAACATCCGCGCCCGTGTAGAATTAAAGGAGCAAGAATACTGCACGCAACACCCTGGCGGGTAAGCGGCGGAACGAAGACGGATCGCTATCGAGGACGGAAGCGCGGCCGCGGATACCGGCTAACCGAAATATCCGGCTTCGTCGGACTGTCGGACTGTTTGGCCCTGAGCGTTTCCACGGCTTCCCTGACGAGCGGATCGAGCCCCTCGCCGCCTTCGCTCAAATGCTGGACAATTTTTTTGCGCATGCTCGGCGGCCAGAATTTGGTGAGATGATTGGCGATCCCGGCGACAGCCTTGTCATGCCCTTGCGGCGTGAAGAATTTTCCGATCTGGTTCGCCATATAGATCAGCTTCTTGGGCGAAGAGTCATGCGACATGATGCGCGGCTCGACCGATGATGCGTTGATGATGCGTGAAGACTTCGAAATCTTGGCCGCGGGTGACCGCGACGAGGGTGATGCCGCAAGCTTCGGCGAGCCTTACCCCAGCTGCTGTCGGCGCCGACACGGCCGCGACAACCGGAACTCCTAGGCGTGCCGCCTTTTGGATGAGCTCGATCGAGACCCGGCTCGTCAAGAGCACGAGACCGTGTGCCGCCGCGTTATCACCCCGCACGAGAGCGCCGATGAGCTTATCGAGCGCATTGTGGCGCCCGACGTCCTCCCGCACGGCGACAAGGCCACGCGCCGGAGTCCAAAAGCCCGCGCCGTGAACGGCGCGGGTTTGGTCATTAAGCTTCTGTCCGACAGGCAGCGAAGCCATGGCCTCGACGATCGCCCCGGAGTCGAAACGGCTCGCGTTGGAGACGAATGGCGCGGGGCGCGTCGCTTCCTCGAGGCTTTCGATGCCGCAGAGTCCACAGCCGGTCGGCCCCGCCATGCTGCGGCGGCGGGCGGCATAGGACTTGGCGCGCTCCTCCGGCAACCAGATCCTGAGCTCGATGCCCAGCGGCGTCGCGACAATTTCGAGGCTGACAATCTCGCTTGGCCCCTCGATCAGGCCCTCGGTGAGGGCAAAACCAACCGCGAAATCCTCGAAATCGGCGGGCGTCGCCATCATCACGGCATGGGTCGTGCCGTTAAACGTGAAGGCGATCGCGGTCTCCTCCGGCACTGCGCGGGCCGAGGCAGACATTTCGCCGCTCCGCCACGCGAGGCAAAGAACGTTGAGCGACGGCGGCGGCGGCTGTTCGTCGCCCATGAGGTCTTCATTCATTCCGCGGCTTCGGTTGTCTCGGCGATGCGGCGGCTCTGCTCGGCTTGTTCGCGATAACGCTCCTGCCACTCCGTCGGCCCATTCGAACGCGAGATTTGCACCGCCGTGACCTTGAATTCAGGACAACTGGTCGCCCAATCGGCGAACTCGGTCGTCACGACATTGGCCTGCGTGGACGGATGGTGGAACGTCGTGTAGACGACGCCCGGCGCGACACGATCGGTGACAAGGGCGCGCAGGGTCGTCTCCCCGGCGCGGCTTGCCAGCTTCACCCAATCGCCATCGCGAATCCCGCGGTTCTCCGCGTCGTGCGGATGGATCTCAAGACGATCCTCCTCGTGCCAAACGACATTCGCGGTGCGCCTTGTCTGTGCCCCGACATTATAATGGCTGAGGATGCGCCCGGTCGTGAGCAGGAGGGGATAACGCGCCCCGGTCCGCTCGTCGGTCGGTACGTATTCGGTGAGGACGAACTTGCCTTTGCCGCTCGCGAAGCTGCCGATGTGCATGACCGGCGTGCCTTCCGGGGCCTTCTCATTGCAGGGCCATTGGACCGAACCGAGTTCATCGAGTTTCGCGAAGGAGACACCGGCGAAGGTTGGCGTGGTTGCCGCGATCTCATCCATGATCTCGCTCGGATGGTTGTAATTCATCCGCACGCCCAAGGCCTCGCTGAGCTTCACCGTGATTTCCCAATCGGCATAGCCGTTTTTGGGACTCATGACCTTGCGCACACGCCCGATGCGCCGCTCGGCATTGGTGAACGTCCCGTCCTTTTCAAGGAAGGTCGAGCCCGGCAGGAAAATATGGGCGTAATTCGCCGTCTCGTTGAGGAAAAGATCCTGCACGATCACGCATTCCATGGCGCCGAGGCCAGCCGCCACATGATGCGTGTCGGGGTCGGATTGGAGGATGTCCTCGCCCTCGATGTAAATGCCTTTGAAGGTGCCTTCGACGGCGGCGTCCAGCATGTTCGGAATGCGCAGGCCCGGCTCCTTGTCGAGCGTGACACCCCACAATTGCTCATAAATCGAGCGCGCGTTATCGTCGGAGATGTGCCTATATCCCGCAAGCTCATGCGGGAAGGAGCCCATGTCGCAGGCGCCCTGAACATTGTTCTGGCCGCGCAAGGGATTGATCCCGACGCCCTTCCGGCCAAGGTTGCCGGTCGCGAGCGCGAGATTGGCGAGCGCGAGCACCGTGGTCGAACCCTGGCTGTGCTCGGTGACGCCGAGCCCATAGTAGATCGCTGCATTGCCGCCCGTAGCATAGAGCCGCGCGGCATTGCGGATGGTATCGGCCGGAACGCCGGAGACCTTTTCAACCGCTTCCGGACTGTTGCGCTCGGCCGAGACAAATTCCGCCCATTCCTGGAATTCCGCGGGATCGCAGCGTTCGCGCACGAAAACCTCGTGGACGAGCCCCTCAGTGACGATGACATGGGCAAGCGCGGTCAAGACCGCGACATTGGTGCCGGGTTGCAAAGGCAGTTGATAATCCGCCTCGACATGCGGCATGCGCACGAGATCGATGCGGCGGGGGTCGAGAATGATCAATTTCGCACCTTCCCGCAGCCGCTTTTTCATGCGCGAGGCAAACACCGGATGCCCGTCGGTCGGGTTGGCCCCGACAATCATGATCACATCGGACTTGTCGACCGAATCGAAATCCTGGGTTCCGGCCGAGGTCCCGAAGGCAGTCTTCAGACCATAACCGGTCGGGGAATGGCAGACGCGGGCGCAAGTATCGACATTGTTATTGCCGAAGCCTGCCCGGACGAGTTTTTGGATGAGATAAGTCTCTTCATTGGTGCAGCGCGACGAGGTGATGGCGCCGACCGAATTCTTGCCGTCGGTCGCTTGGATGCGTTTCAATTCGGTCGCCGCATAGGCGAAGGCTTCGCCCCAGGAGACTTCGCGCCAGGGGTTTGAGACCTTGGCGCGGATCATCGGCTTTAGGATCCGGTCCCTGTGGGTCGCATAGCCCCAGGCGAAGCGGCCCTTGACGCAGGAATGGCCGTGGTTCGCCTTGCCATCCTTGTAGGGAACCATGCGGACGAGCTCCTCACCCCGCATCTCCGCCCTGAAGCTGCAGCCGACTCCGCAATAGCCGCAAGTCGTGACCGCCGAATGTTCAGCCTGGCCGATGTCGATCACCGACTTCTCGATGAGTGTCGCGGTCGGGCAGGCCTGGACGCAGGCGCCGCAGGACACGCACTCCGACTCGAGGAAGGGCTCCATTTGCCCCGCCGAAACCCGGCTTCCAAAACCACGCCCGTCGATTGTGAGAGCAAAGGTTCCCTGCACTTCCTCGCAAGCGCGAATGCAACGGTTGCAGACAATGCATTTCGCGGGATCGTAGCTAAAGTAGGGGTTGGATTCGTCCTTCTTATCGGCGAGGTGGTTGGCGCCCGCATAACCGTAGCGCACATCGCGGAGCCCGACATTGCCCGCCTTTGTCTGCAATTCGCAATTGCCGTTCGCGGCGCAGGTGAGGCAATCGAGCGGATGATCGGAGATATAAAGCTCCATCACACCTTTGCGGAGCGCCTTCAGGCGCTCTGTCTGGGTGTGGACCACCATGCCCGGCGCGACCGGGGTGGTGCAAGAGGCGGGGGTTCCAGCGCGGCCCGCGACCTCGACGAGGCACAGTCGGCAGGAGCCGAACGCTTCGATCATGTCGGTGGCGCAGAGTTTTGGGATTTTGGTCCCAACTTCCATCGCCGCCCGCATGATGGACGTGCCTTCCGGCACATGCACTTCCATTCCGTCGATGCTGAGCGTGACCGTTTTGTCCGACCGCGACGCCGGAGTTCCATAATCGATCTCGGTGATCATTGACATGGCAGTCTTCCTCATTCAGCGGCGGCAAGAGCACGCGGCGCGAAATCTGCCCTAAAGTGGCGAACCGCGCTCATCACGGGATAGGGCACGAACCCCCCGAGCGCGCAGAGTGACCCGAATTTCATCGTATTGCAAAGGTCTTCCAGGAGCGCGATATTCTCCGCCGGTTTCACGCCCGCGAGCACGCGATCGATGACCTCGACACCGCGGGTCGCGCCGATCCGGCAAGGGGTGCACTTGCCGCAGCTTTCGATCGCGCAAAATTCCATCGCGAACCGCGCCATCAGGGCCATGTCGACGGTATCGTCGAAAACGACGAGGCCGCCAATGGCCGACGAGGCCGTCGCATGCCGAAAACGCCTCATAATCATAGGGGGTATGGAAGAGCGAGCGGGGGAAATAAGCGCCAAGCGGGCCTCCGCATTGTACCGCCCGCACCGGCCGGCCGCTACTCGTGCCGCCGCCGATCGAATCCACGATCTCGCCGAGCGTCAAGCCGAAAGCAGTCTCGTAAAGCCCGCCATAACGGACGTTTCCTGCGATCTGGATGGGCATCGTTCCGCGCGAACGCCCGAATCCGAAACCGGCATAAAAATCGGCGCCGCGATCGAGGACCGTCGGCACCGCCACGAGAGACAAGACATTGTTGACGACGGTTGGCCGCGCAAACAGCCCTTTATGCGCGGGAAGGGGTGGCTTCGCGCGCACGATGCCGCGCTTGCCTTCCAGGCTTTCGAGCATGGAGGTCTCCTCGCCGCAGATATAAGCGCCGGCGCCCATCCGCAGCTCAAGCTCGAAGGTAAAGCCCGAGCCTTGGATGTTGGGACCGAGGTAGCCCGCCTCCCGCGCAATCCGCAAAGCCTCCGAAAACGTCTTCCCGGCATGGGGATATTCCGAGCGGCAATAGACATAGCCTTTGGTCGCGCCGACGCCGATGCCGCAAATCGTCATTCCTTCGATCAGCGCGAATGGATCGCCTTCCATGATCATCCGATCGGCGAAGGTGCCGCTGTCGCCTTCGTCGGCGTTGCACGCGACATAACGCCGGTCAGCCTGGGTATCGGCGACGGTCTTCCATTTGATCCCGGTCGGGAAACCGGCGCCGCCGCGACCGCGAAGCCCGGATTTCGCCACCTCGGCAACGATCGCGGAAGGCCCGATCACAATGGCTCGCGCGAGCCCCTTCCAGCCGTCATAGGCGGCGTAATCGGCAAGCGAGAGCGGATCGACAATGCCGCAGCGCGCGAAGGTGAGCCGCGTCTGGCCTGAAAGAAACGGATGATCTTCCGGCTTTCCGATCCGCAGCGCATGGGCGCCGCCGGTCAATAGCCCGGCGTCGAAGAGGGACGCGATGTCAGACGCCGATACCGGGCCGTAGCCAACCCGCCCGTGCGCCGTCTCGACCTCGATCAAGGGCTCTAGAAAGAACATTCCGCGCGAGCCGGTGCGGACGATCTCGACCGGAAGCGCGCGCACACGCGCCTCCGCTGCAATCCGCGCAGCCACTTTGTTGGCGCCAACCGCGAGCGCGGCGGCATCCTTGGGAACGAAAATAAGCGTCATGCGGCCCGCGCTTCTTCGAGAGCCTCGGTGATTTTGTCCAGGTTCAAGCGTCCAAGTGGCTCGCCATCGAGAAGAGCCGAGGGCGACGTGGCACAAAGACCAAGGCAATAGACCGGCTCGACAGTCAGTTCGCCATCGCGGGTAGTGCCATGCCAGCCGACACCGAGTTTGGCCAGAACGGCCGCCGCCAAATCCTCGCTGCCCATGCTCTGGCAGGCTTCGGCCCGGCAAAGCTGCAGAACGTGCGGCCCGCAAGGCTCGCGGCGAAAATCGTGATAGAACGTCACGACGCCATGCACTTCCGCGCGGGTAAGATTAAGCGCTTCGGCAATGAGCCGCACGGCGGCGTCGCTGACACAACCGAACTCTTCCTGCAAGCCATGCAGGATCGGCAACATCGGGCCTTCAAGCCCGGCATGTTCGGCAATAATCTCCCCTGCGCGCTCGGCGTTCCAGGCGGAGGCCTCGGGCATGCTTTCCCCATCCATTTTGTGCGCTCTTGGAATATGAGCCTTTGGCCCCCAAAAATCAATAAAATAGTCTTGTAAACTTATAGAGATTTTCTATCAATCGAAATGCCAAAACAAGCTTCTATCAATGGGGATCGCTCAAATGTCACCGTTTTTGTGCATGGCGAGCCTGTCTGCTTCGGCGACTAGCGCCCGGGTTAATGGCGGAATTGGCTCCCGGTGCGGCGACGCGAGCCCGATGATATGAAGTTCGCGGGGCTCCGTGATGGGAATTGAACGCAGCGGCTCGCTCACGCCCAGGAGATTGGCGAGCTTTTCCGGCACGATGCAGGCGCAGCCGCCGCTCCGGGCATGCGAAAATAAGACCACCATCGAGTTGGATTCGATAGGCGGCGGCGCGGCGGAATTTGCCAGGAGCCGGTCGATAATGCGGCGGTTTTGCATGTCGGGGGTGAGCAGGCAGAGCGGAATGCGACCGACATCCGCCCAAGTCACCTCCGCGCGCTCGGCGAGCGGGCTTCCGGCGGAGGTCAAGAGCCTGTACTGCTCCCGATAAAGCGGCACCGTGTGAAGCGGGCCGAGCGGCTCGTTGTCGAGATAAGTGAGGCCCGCGTCGATTTGGAAATCGTCGAGCATGGACAGGATATCGCGGGATGTGCTCGAAAGCACGGTGAAGCGCACGTCCGGATGTTTGGCCCGGAAAGGCGCGGTGAGTTCGGCGACCATGGGGAGCGCGGTTGGCACGGCGGCGAGCGTCAAATGCCCAGCGAGCGCGGTCTTGGACGCATGAACGTCCTGGCGCATGGCGCGCGCGTCGCTGACGATGCGCCTCGCCCATTCGAGCACGCGCTCGCCTTCCGCCGTCAGTCCGTAAAAGCGCGAGCTGCGATTGACGAGCAGCACGCCCAATGTGTCTTCGAGCTGTTTGATGCCCGCCGACAAGGTGGGCTGGGTCACCCCGCAGCTTTCCGCGGCGCGGCTAAAATTGCGCTCCCGCGCTAACGCAATCAAGAATTCGAGCTTGTCGATCACGGCGCCGCGCCGGACCGCGAGAGCTCGACGCCGGTGCGAAGGGCGGCCCGCCGGCGGGCGAAAGTGGTGATGAACGCGGCGTGGCTCCAGGCGAGGGATTTGGCCGAGGTCTGGACGCCGGTTGCTTGGTCGAATTGCTCCGAAAGCTCCCCAGATGCGGGGGTATAGGCTGCTACGGTTGCCATGATTTGATCGCCGCGCCGGAGCGAGGCCACAAAACGGCGTTTTCGATGCTCTGGCGCCGGCGGCGGAAGCGCCAAGGAATCATCAGCCCCGCCCAACCGAAGCAAGAACTCCCTATTGTCCGCGGTTACCGGAACCTCCACGCCCGCCACCGCTCCCGCGAGAGCATAGTAAAATTCCGCCGCGCCGAGCGTTGAAAAATAGTAGGCGCCACCGCTGAAGTAATGGTCGTCCGCATAGCGCCCCATGGCCGGGCCCCGGTCATCCGGGCGGCCGCGGTTGATCGGGTAGCTTGCGTCAAAGAGTTCCTCGAGCCGAGCAAAGGTCGCCATGACCCTCGGATCGAGAACGCTGTGCGCTCCCCCTTCGCGTCCTGCGTGGATCACCGCGAGAATCGTTGCGAAATCGAGATCCTTTCCGCTCACCCCGTTTTCGACACCGCGGCGGCTTGCGTAAAAGCCCTTTTCTGGGTTCCAGTATTCGTCGAGCGTTTTTGCGATCTCGCGCGCCGCGTCCCGGAAGGTGTTCGCGCGCGCTTCGTCTACGCCAGCTTCCTCCATCCAAGAAGCGCCATCGGCGAGCGCCGCATGGTGCATAAGCCGGGTGCTGTAATGGTGCCCTAACTCTTCCTCCCACATGTCGAAACAGGGCTCGCGCCAGTGGCGGAGGATAAAGCAAAGATCGGTCAGGATAAGCGCGCGCATGGACGCGCGGGTCGCGTCGTCGAGGCCAGCGAGAGGCCAAAAGCGCATCAGGGCAAGAGCCCGCCTGGCTGGGCCATCGTGTTGCGGGCGCGACCATTTAGAAATGTCGAGCGTCGCGTCCGGGTTGAACCGCGGCTCGCCAAGAACACGATCCCCCGTGATCTTTTGCAGATCGCCATCGTCCCGCACGAATTGCAAAAAGAACGGCTCAACATTTTTTCTAAAATCGCCGGCAAGCCGCAAAAAACCGGCCCCGTCAAGACGATTGAGAGAGAGGCTGAACGCGATAAACTCCTTGAAACGGGAAAGCCCCTCCCCGGCGAAGGCTCCCTCGCCAATCACATGGCGCAGCGCATCGACGACGAGCGCCGAATCGCGCAGCCAATGGAAGAAATAGTCGGGGTCCGGGTCCCAGGCGCCGATCGCGGTGGAAGCCAGTATCGATCCCCGCGAGGGCCTTATCGTTTGACCAAATCCCGGCCGCTCCTTGACGAGATGGGTCGCCGAAATCGCGCGCAGCATCAGGGCCGCCGAAACATCGTTTTGGCGCGCCATCCAATCTAGCAACAGACTCTTTTCGTTGCCCGGAACGCCCCCGGTCGCCCCGGCCGTTGCCATCGGCTTGCCTCCTAACTGACATGCGGGCTGGAAAAGCCGAGCCGCTTCAGGCCGGTCCTGACATCGGGATCGGCCATGAACAGCTTCCACAAAAGCCCGCTCCGATAATTCTCGATCATGATCACGATCGGCCCCTCGTCGATCGCGAGATAGGTTTTTGCGTACCAGTCATGGGTCTCGCTGAAGGCATCGGTGAAACCGAAGCGGCCCCAAATTCTATCCCCCATCACATCGTAAAAACGGCGGAGCGCGCGCATCGCCTGCTCCGGCGCATAGGGAAAGCTCGACAGCGCCGCCGTGGGAGTGATGACGCCATTGTCGTTGTCGGGCACATGCCCGGCATAGCCCTCCGGATCGTCGCTCGCCGTTAAGCCCCAGCACGAAGGTCCAAAGCCCTTATGACCGTTGGGATTGCGGACGCAGTGCTCGTAATTGATAAGGGTATGCTGGACGTTTTGTTCGAAATAGCTTGCGTAGGCGTCCTTTAGCCCGCGCGGATCGAGCCCGCAGAATGAATAATGAGAAAAGTACAAGGGCCCGCCGAAGTCCGGGCCGAGCGGCAGCTCGAGATCGTAATAGCGGCGGCGGTTGATGAAGGTGCAGCTTTGCGCGAAACCGCCATGGTAGACGGCGGGATCGATCGGGTAACGGGGCGAGGCGGCGGCGAGCACGTAAGTAATAAGGCATTCGTTCCAGCCGCGGATGTCGTGATCGAGGCTGAAGCCATTGTTGGGACTCCAATGCCAGGTCAAGACATGGCGGCCGTCCCGCGCGTGCCAGTTCCATTCGGCATCGAGCCACAACCAGGTAA
Organism: Candidatus Methylaffinis lahnbergensis; assembly: GCA_002890675.1. Classification (GTDB taxonomy): domain Bacteria; phylum Pseudomonadota; class Alphaproteobacteria; order Rhizobiales; family Beijerinckiaceae; genus Methylocapsa; species Methylocapsa lahnbergensis. Next base: position 19,543 of record PEFW01000021.1, on the reverse strand, counting down.
TCCGATCGCGCAGGTTTTTCTCGGCGGGGTTGTCCGCATTGAAATATTGGCGGGCGCATAAGAGGCCCTGAAACAAAAACGACGTCTCGACGATGTCGGATCCATCGTCCTTGCGGCCAAACCTTATCGCCGCCCCGGTCCGGCCATTCATGTAATGCGGGAAGAGACCATGGTAGCATGGCGCCCGTTCCAGAAAACCGAGCATGATGCCGAGACGGTTCGCTGCTTCGTCCCGTGTGATCCAGCCGCGTTCGGCCGCGACAATGATCGCCATGACGGCAAAGCCGGAACCCCCCGTGCCGACGAGATCGTCATCGGGGTCCATGGCGAGGCCGGAGCGATCCCGCGCGAGGCCGCAGAGCGGATGCGCGCCCTCCCAAAAAAACCGGAAAGTCTGGCGTTGAACGAGATCGACGAGCGCCGCGTCCGGCAAATGAGCAGCTGGCTTGTGTCTTGGCGAAGGTTTCTTAGAGGCTGGCATCGGCTGGCAATTCCTAATTGCAGCGGTCAGACGGCGGGGGCCTTTTGTTTCGCGGGCTGTACCGCCATGGGGATCACCGTAAAGGGCGCCAGGCGCTCGCCTTCGGGATCTTCGATCAGGTGGAGGACACGCGTGTAAAAGCCTCGCACCGCGTCCGCCTGGCTGATATTAACGACCGCCGCGTCCGCCAGTTCCTGGCCAAAAATATCAATGATAAAGCCGCGCGCTTCCTCGTTGAGGTGATCTGCTACGTCGTCGAGCAATATCCAGCGCGGCTTGTGCAGCAACAGCCGGGCGAAGGCGAGCTTGCCCTGGTCCTCGGGGGTCAATTCCCGTTCCCAGCGCGCGTCGCGATCGAGGTTCGGCGACAGATGGGTGAGCTTCATCCGCTCCAGCGCGGACGTGTATTCCTCGTACGTGAATTGCGAGGGCTCTGCTGGATAAGCCAGCGCGCCGCGCAACGTGCCAGGCGGTATATAATCTTGTTGCGAGATGAACATCATGGTTTGCGCCGGCGGCAGCAAGATGCGCCCGCGTCCCCACGGCCAAAGGCCCGCGATCGCGCTAAAGAGACTGGTCTTGCCGTCGAGCCGCTTGCCGATGATCAAAATCCGCTCTCCCGGATTGATTACGACAAGATTCTCGCTGAGCCTCGTGCAGCCGCCGTGCGACGTGATGCTGACCCGGTCGAACACAAGCCTGTCGTCGTCGGTGGGAACAACCTCGATGCGGCCAGCGTCGTGGCCGAGCCTGTCCATCTCGAGAAGCGCAAGGCGGAAACTCGCGACCCGCAAAAGCGTCGCCCGCCAATCGGCGATCGTGCTAAAATTGTCGACGAACCAGCGCAGCGCCTGCTGCACCTGATTGAAGGCCCCGACCGCCAGCATCAGGCCGCCGAGCGACATATCGCCGGCGAAATATCCAGGCGCCGCCACGATGAACGGGGCCACGATCGCGAACCATCCATAACCGGCGGTAACCCAGGTAAGACGCGTGATCGCGCTGACCAGCCGCCGCATCATCGCAAGGACCTGATCGAACTCGCGGTTCAGATAATCCTTTTCATCCGTTTCGCCGCCATAAAGAGCAATGGCGTGGGTGCGCTCGTTGACTTGAACGAGGCCGAACCGCAGATCCGCCTCACGCGCGTAGCGTTCGGCGTTGAGCGCGATTAGCGGACGCCCGACCCGCCAGCTTCCATAGGACGCGATTCCGGCATAGATCAGCGCGCACCAGACCATGTAGCCAGGCACAGCGACGCTTCTGCCGGCGACGGAAAAGGTTACGCTTTCCGAAACGGTCCAAAGGACGGTAATAAAGCATGCGAGAAGAAGCGTCGATTGGAGCAAGCCAATGCCGAGGTCGGTCGAGGTATCCACCAGATGACGGGCATCCTCATGGATGCGCTGGTCTGGGTTTTGGCCGATTTCGCCGGCGCCGGAGAGGCGAAACGCGCGCTTTGGCACGAGCCATTGATCGAAGAGATCTCGGGTCAATCCTTCGCGCAATTTCAGCTTGCTCAGTTCTCGAAGAAAGGCCTGGGCGACATTCAAGGCCAACAACGTGCCGGCAATCACCCCAAAGACCCCGAGCTGGTATAAGAACCCAGCGAAATCCTTGAGCGAGAGCGCATCGTAGAATGGCTTGTTCCACGCATTGAGCTCGATCTGGAGGAAGGCGGTCAGCGCGACAACGGCGAAGACCGCGATTCCGAGCAAGATGAGTTTGTTGCGGCCGGGCGAAACCCAAAAGGTTTTTACCATCATCCACAATTGCGGCGCGAGCCTCTGGCCTGACGCCGCCGCGTCCCCCTGGGGCGGGGAGGGTTTTTTCGTCTGATCGTCCATGTGTACCTGGTTCCATTTTCCGCCGAATCACCATAGCATGATGATTTGGAAACACGAACCGGGATGGCGGAAACCTGATTCGCGCTCAGAGCAACGGCTAATCTTGGCATTCGGCCGCGCAATCTGGCTTAATAAAACCGGCTTGCGCCCGGCAAAACGGGGATGGCATTGCCAGAATAGGAAAAGTTGCGCAAATCTAGCAATCAAATCCTTGTCAGCAGGGGAATGTCGGCTGACAATAAAGAACGCCAATGAGGAAAGAACGCCAATGAGGCGCCACAAAAACTCCGGAAAAGCCTCGAAATTGTAGTTGCGGCACGGGTGCGTGAATGCACGGAGAAGCCCGCCCGGGGGTTTCGTTAAGTCCTGGCTGGCATGAGGCCGCAGACCGATGCGCTTTGTCCTTAGGGTTCTCTACGATGCCATCATGCGCTTTTCTGAAGATGACGGTTGGGCCATTGCGAGTCACATCGCTCTATCGATCCTGACTTCGCTGTTCCCGTTCCTGATCTTTGTGACCGCGCTCGCGGGCTTTTTTGGCTCGAAAAGCCTGGCCGATGACGTGGCACACCTTCTATTGCAGACCTGGCCGCAGCAGGTAGCGGCACCCATTGCGAACGAGATCCACAATGTCCTGACGCAAACACGAAGCGGTCTCCTCACGCTAAGCGTCATTCTGGCGATCTATTTTTCGTCGAACGGCGTGGCAGCAGTCCGGACCGGGCTCAACCGCGCCTACAACGTCCGGGACTCCCGGCCGTGGTGGCTGTTGCGGCTTGAATCCATCGCCTATGTTTTCGTTGGCGCATTTGCGCTTCTGACCCTCGCTTTCCTTGTGGTTCTCGCGCCCTTGATCTGGACGGCCTTGCTGCGCTTCGCGCCTGGTCTTGAGCCTCTCGACCGCCTAATCACCGTCGGCCGCTTCACGGTCGCGAGTTTGGTGCTTCTGCTGGCGCTTGTCCTCGTGCATAAGTTTCTGCCAGCCGGACGGAGATCGCTGCGCGACATTGCTCCCGGAATTTTGCTGACCCTCGCCATGTGGATCGCCGCGGGCATTGCCTTCGGGTCGTATCTTGCCGAATTCGCGCGCAATTATGTCACCACCTACGCGGGCCTCGCCTCGGTGATGATCGCGCTTGTGTTTCTCTACATGATTGCGTCGATTTTCATCTTCGGCGGCGAATTGAACGCGGCCATCCTGGGGGCAAAACGCGAGAAGGAAGGAAATTTGAAGGTTGAACGAGCTATGCGCGGAAGTTGATGACGGCGCGGGGGAACGGCGGCTTGAAAGCACGGTTGCATGGCAATGAGCGCATGTGCTTTAGCGAAGATCGCGCTAGGCCGGTTGCCCGGCGCGATCGTGGCACCGGGGTTCGCCAATGAATAGGATCGACACGCTGCTCGCGGCGATGACCCTTGAGGAAAAAATCGGCCAGCTCAATATGGCTGCGGTGGGCCATGCTATCACCGGGCCAGTCGTGGCCAGCGGCGTGACCAAGAGCATTCGCGCCGGGCGGATCGGCAGCCTCCTCAACATCTGGGGAGCGCGGGAGGTGCATGCCATTCAGAAACTCGCGGTGGAAGAGACAAGGCTCGGCATTCCATTGCTGATCGGCTTCGATGTTTTGCACGGGCACAAAACCATTTTTCCGATCCCGCTCGCCGAGGCGGCTTCCTTCGATCCACTCTTGTGGGAACGCACCGCCCGCGAGGCGGCAATCGAGGCGGCCGCCGACGGTATCAGTGTGGCCTTCGCGCCGATGCTCGATATCGCGCGCGACCCGCGCTGGGGGCGGATCGCCGAGGGGCCTGGCGAAGACCCTTTCGTTGGCGCGGAATTCGCGAAAGCCAAGGTGCGCGGTTTTCAGGGGACTGGCCTGCCCGAGGGGTTGGCCGGCGCCGGCGTCGCCGCCGCCACGGCCAAGCATTTCGGCGCCTATGGCGCCGCCTTGGCTGGGTGCGACTATGCCTCAGCGGATGTCTCCGAACGGCTTTTGCATGAAGTCTATTTGCCTCCCTTCGCGGCGGCGGTGGCTGCGGGCTGCGCCGCGATCATGCCGGCTTTCAACGATGTCGCCGGCGTTCCGATGACCGCCCATATTCCGTTGCTGCGCGACTGGCTGCGCCGGGACATTGGCTTCGACGGCGTGATCGTCAGCGACTATAATGCGATCGCGGAATTGCTCCGCCACGGCGTCGCCAGCGATCTCGCGGAGGCGGCCGCGGCCGCGCTCCTGGCCGGCGTCGATATCGACATGATGAGCGATGCCTACGGCCAGGGTCTGCCCGAGGCCATCGCGCGCGGTCTCGTTACGATTGACCTGGTCGATGCCGCCGCGCGCCGCGTGCTCACGCTCAAGGAGCACCTCGGCCTTTTCGACGACCCCTACCGGCGCGGTTCGGCGGGCGCCGCCACTTCCGGCGTTGCCGCGGCCCGGCGCGATCTCGCGCGCGACGCGGGGCGGCGCTCGATCGTCGTCCTTGCCAATGACCATGTGTTGCCGCTGTCGCCAAGCTTCCGCCGCATCGCGCTCATCGGTCCGCTCGCCGATGCCCGCGCCGAGATGCTTGGGCCGTGGGCAATCGCCGGAAGCGCGGCCGATCCCGTCACGATTCGCGAAGGCCTCGCCGCGGCGCTGCCCGATGCAGAAATCGTCTTTGCGCCGGGGGTGGCGATCGATGGCGCTGAGATGTCCAGTGTTGCCGCCGCGCGGGAGATTTGCCGGGGCGCCGATCTCGTTCTTTTGTGTCTTGGCGAAGCCGCCAGCATGAGCGGCGAAGCGGCGAGCCGGGCCAACCCAGGTCTGCCCGGCGTCCAAAGCGCGCTCGCCAAAGCCATTTTCGACTTAGGCAAGCCGGTCATCGCGCTGATTTCCTCGGGCCGGCCCTTGATGATCGCGGCGATCGTCGAGAAGGCGCGGGCCGTCGTCGCCACCTGGTTCCTTGGCGTAGAGGCCGGAAATGCGATCGCCGACGTGCTTATGGGCAAATTCAATCCGACCGGGCGGCTTCCCGTCACTTGGCCCCGCGATGTCGGTCAAGTGCCGATTTTCTTCGCCACGCGGCCTTCCGGCCGGCCGGCCAATCCCGACGATCATTACACCAGCAAATATCTCGACATGCCGGTGGAGCCGCTGTTCTTCTTCGGGCACGGCCTGAGCTATAGCCGCTTCACCTTGACCAATTTGCGGGCCAACAACGCTGAATTCAAACGCGGCGACGAATTGACAATCGAGGTGGACGTCATCAACGAAGGCCCCGCCGCCGGGGAAGCAACGGTTTTCTTGTTCGCTCGGGACGTGGTGGCGAGCGTGGTGCGGCCGCTGCTCGAACTCAAGGGCGTGGGCAAGATCGCTCTGCGCCCAGGCGAAGGCGGAATCGTTTCCTTCAGGCTCGCCGCCGCGGCGCTCGCTTTTCCGGGGAGCGATCTAAAGCCGGTTTTGGAGCCGGGCGAATATTTGCTCTTTGCCGGGCAAAGCGCCGATCCGCGGCAAATGCTGACGATCAACGTGCGCGCCCTTCCGGGCTGAACCGCCGCCCTCGCCCCGAGGCGGGACAAAAGGGGAGGGCAACGCCCCATCCTCAAAGCAACGGCTGCTTTCACGGTCTCATTGAGCGAAACGAACTTGGTCGGAGTGAGAGTCCGACAAACTAGCGTCCGCCGCGATTTGAGGCTGTCCGCCGTAACCCTTAATTTCAACGCTTTATAGCTAGATCCTGTCTTTCATGATCCATGGTTGTCCGCTATAATCCACGTCAACGGGTGGGGAACATGGTGGGGAAGACATGGGGAAGGCAGTCAAGAAACTCTCAGCAAGGGCCGTGGCGACCATCGCCCAGCCTGGCCGCCATTCAGACGGCGACGGGCTGTACCTCAACGTGACGCGATCGAGCGCGCGCTCTTGGCTTTTCATGTGGAAGAAGGACGGCAAGCGCCGCGAAATGGGACTCGGGTCGGCGGGTAGCGTGAGCCTCGCCCGCGCTAGAGAACTGGCGAGCGAGTGCCGGGCTCAGGTCGCGGCGGGGCTTGATCCGATCGAGGCGCGCGACGCGGCGGCGGGAATCAAACCCGAGAAGCCCACCTTCGGCGCTATCGCCGACGCCCTCATTGCGGCAAAGGAAAGCGAATGGCGCAACGAAAAGCATCGGGCGCAGTGGCGCGCGTCGCTCACGGAATTCGCCGCGCCGCTCCGGTCTCGCCCGATCGACGAAATCGACACGGCGGCGGTTCTGGCCGTCCTCACGCCGCTATGGCAAACGAGGCCGGAAACCGCCTTGCGATTGCGCGGGCGCATCGAGGCGGTTCTGGACGCGGCCAAGGCGCAAGGCCATCGATCGGGCGAAAACCCGGCGGCATGGCGCGGCCACCTCTCACACCTCTTGCCGAAGCGCGGGAAGCTTACGCGCGGCCATCATGCCGCGATGGCCTATCAGGACGTTCCTGCTTTCATCGCTCAGTTGCGCGAGTGCAACGCCATCGCCGCAATGGCGCTAGAATTTTGCATTCTGACAGCGACGCGCTCCGGCGAAGTCTATGGCGCGCGATGGTCTGAAATCGACGTGGAGGCGAAGGTCTGGATCTTGCCAGCGGCGCGAATGAAAGCGGCCCGAGCGCATCGTGTTCCCTTGTCAGAGCGCGCGCTTGTGATCCTCGGAAAGCTCGGCGACGCCAAGACGAGCGATTACGTTTTTCCGAGCCCTCGCGGTCGGAAGCCACTGTCTCATGTGTCGATGGCCAAAGTGATGCACCGACTGCAGATTGATGGCGCGACGGTTCACGGCTTTCGTTCAGCTTTCCGCGATTGGGCGGGGAACGAGACGCATTTTCCGCGCGAGGTAGCGGAGGCCGCTCTGGCTCATGTCATCGGCGACAAGGCCGAACAAGCCTACCGGCGCGGTGATGCACTCGAAAAGCGGCGTACGCTCATGGAAGCCTGGGCGGGATTTTGTGAGCCGAAGGCGGGTTCCAACCTGATTTCCATCAATCGCGCCAGCGTTTGATTGTGGATTAGCGCAAAGAAGCATTTGGAAACTGGACGTCTGCGCGCAACCATGAACGCGCAGGGATAGGCAGGCCAGCCGACAAGCCAAGGAGCATCACTTGGTTTCCCTGCGTCCTCTGATGCTCGCGGATGCTCGCGATGAATGCGTTTGAAGAACCGTTTTGGAATCTGGATCAATTGCGGGCCTGGATGATATCGAGGGCGCCGGAAGCGGTGCAATTCGCTCGCATCGGCAACGTCTCTCGCGATACGAAAACGTCCCGGCTAATAAGAAGATTTGCCGAATTGGCGGCTTTGCGCGCGGCAAAGAAGGGCCGAAATATCGAAGAGGAACTTTGGGCCGCCAGCAGCTTAGACCCAGAATCATACCAAAAAACGCGCAGCTTTTATTCGCTGTCGCCAAAAGAGCGTGCACTGCGCGGGTATTGCGAGAGACGGCCGTTGGAGACGGAATTGTTCATGGAGGAGGCTCTCACGCGAATTGGCCGCGCGAGACTCATGATAAGGGGGTTAGATCGAGTAGAACCGGAAAGGCTGCGCTCACTGTTGAAGGATGTTTTTGCCGATAATGCGGGGCAGGAACCGCCACGAGAGGTTGTGGTCAGTTTATTCCCATACCGTGATTATTTGCTCCGATTGTTCCGGAAAGGGGCTTTGGTCGCTAGCGGGAATCTGCCAGGCAAACGCGCGCTGGAGATTTCGCTGGCTGAGTGGGCGGGCCTCGAAATCGCGGAAGGTGACAACACTCATCGGCTTGGTGTTTGGCGGGTCGGAAGAACGGCGAATGTAAAGCACGGCGCCGATCGCCTAAATCTGAGCACGGGTCTGTATCCTGGTGCCGGCGACATCGAGAACGTCCGCGTTCAACGCGAGGGGATATTGAAGTTATTCCCGGCGAATGCGCCAATTGATGAAAAAAGCGAGCAAGCCGAGGCCGGGCGTCCCTCAATGAACAAAGGCGGGAGGCCACCCGTCGTTGATTGGGACGTCGTGAAGTCCGAGTTTTTTCGATTAATGGAACATCACGATAATTTTAGTCCCGATGATCCGGAGTGGAATGCACAAGCTCGTCTAGAGGAAAAGATCGAAGGCTTTTGTCGCAATAAATTTGGCAGGAGGCCGGGACGCACCACCATTCAAGAGCGCATCGCGCCATGGCTCCGTGAGTGGAAGCAACGCAAAACGGCGACGCCCGGAAACCCGGAAACCTAGTTTCTGGCCATTTCCGGCCATTTCCGGCTGACTCCATGACACATCGATGTTCTGCTGCATCATCAATCGCAGCAGTGCATCGGAGTATTAAATGGCACGAAGGCTTCGTGCAGGGGTCATGACGGGCGTTGGTAGCCCGGCCGCTGACCCAACTGCACCTGTTCATCTAAAACAACCGCTCATCACGATTCAAGATCGCCTTGAAGTGGGAAACTTCACCATCGGTGAGGTTTGCGCGCTCAAGCCGCGATCCAGGACCGGATTTTACGAGGACCTGAAAGCCGGCCTCGTTAAGATCGAAAAAATCGGCCGCAAGAGCATCGTTCGCGGCGCCGTCGCCAAGCGATACATCGCCGGCGAGCCGATCGAGACATGATCGATGCGAGCCATGAGTGCCCGCGAGAGGGTGGGGCGGAACCGGCCAGCAGCAGATCGTCCTCAACCGGCTGACCGCGCATTTCATTAGGGGAACTGGCATGAGTACGGCGCTAGATCAATTCCGGGCCGCCATCGCTGAGGCTGGACTTACGCCGCCCGAGTTCATCACGACGGACGGCAAACTGCATCGCTTCTCCAGCGATGGCAGGCGCAGTGACAAAGCTGGGTGGTACGTCTTTCATACAGGCGACATCCCGGCGGGGGCCTTCGGATGCTGGCGCGGCGGCGTCTCCGAAACATGGCGGGCCGACATCGGCCGCGAGCTGAATGCCGACGAGATCGCGGCCCACAAGAGAAAGTTGGCCGACGCCAAACGCAAGCAGGAAGAGGAGGAAAAGAAAAATCGGGCGAAGGCCCGCACACGGGCGGCGAAGATCTGGGACGGCGCCGCGGCAGCCCCGGCCGACCACGCTTATCTGGCCAAGAAAGGAGTCGGCCCTCACGGGCTGCGCATTCACTGCGGCGAACTTGTTGTCCCGCTCCGCGACACTTCCGGCGCGCTGCATTCGCTCCAGTTCATCGCGGCCGACGGAGCCAAGAACTTTCTCTTAGGAGGCCGCGTGACCGGATGCCATTTCATTATCGGCGAACCAAACGGGGCGTTGTGCATCGTCGAAGGATACGCCACGGCCGCGAGCATCTTTGAGTCCGTTGGCCATGCCGTGGCCATTGGCTTCAACGCCGGGAATTTGCCGCCCGTCGCGAAGGACTTGCGCGGGAAGTTTCGCGATGTGCGCCTTGTCGTCTGCGCCGACGACGACATTGGGACGCCCGGCAATCCGGGCATGAAACACGCGCGCACGGCGGCGCAGGCCGTGGGCGGCTTCCTCGCCGTTCCCGACTTTGGCGAGCACCGCCCGGAGAGGGTTTCCGACTTTAACGACTTGCACCGCAACGCCGGACCGGAGGCGGTGCGCGCGTGTATCGAGCGGGCGATCCCATTCGAGCGGACGGCTGGTGATGATGAGGAAGGCCAGCGGGATGCTGGCAATGGAGGCGGCGGCCGGGAGCCACGCTCCCCCTTCATCATGAAGCCAAACGGCCTTTACTGGCGCGATCCCGACGGCGACGACGACGAGCATTTCCTCTCCGGCCCCTTCCAAATTCTCGCGGAGACGCGCGACCTCGAGGGGAGCAGCTGGGGGTTGTTGCTTCAATGGAAAGATCGCGACAATCGAACACAAACGTGGGCGATGCCGAAAGCGCTTCTCGCCGGTGATGGCATCGACGTCCGGCGCGCGCTTCTCGACCGCGGCCTTGCGATCGCAAGCGGGACGAAGCCGAGAAATTATTTATCAAATTATCTGGTTTCCCAGCGCTCGGACGGACGGGCGCGCGCCGTCGCGACGACCGGCTGGCATGGGAGCACTTTCGTCTTTCCTGATGGCGCGATAGGAAAGCCGAGCGGCGAGCAGTGTTTTTTTCAAACCGAGCATGCCTGCGCGCATGACTACAATGCGCGCGGCTCGCTTCACGAATGGCAGGAAAACGTTGCAAGGTTCGCCATAGGCAATTCGCGCATCGCGTTTGCGATCTCCGCCTCGGTCGCCGCGATTTTGATCCACGAATGTGGTTTTGAAAGCGGCGGATTTCACCTTCGCGGTCTGAGTTCAATTGGAAAATCAACGGCGCTTCTCGTCGCCGGGTCGCTGTGGGGCGGCGGCGAAACTCTTGGATTTCTGACATCATGGCGAACGACATCCAACGGCCTCGAAGGCGTCGCGGTCGTCCATAACGATGCGCTTTTGTGCTTAGACGAAATCTCGCAGGTCTCGGCAAAAGAAGCGGGCGACATCGCCTACATGTTGGCGAACGGCTCCGGCAAAAACCGAGCGGCGCGAAATGGCGCCCTGCGGAAGCCTGCGCAATGGCGGCTGCTTTTTTTGTCGAGCGGAGAACTCAGCCTTGCTGACAAAATAGCCGAAGACTTGCGCGGGAAACGTCAAACGGCGGGTCAAGAGGTCCGCTTCGTCGATATTCCCGCCGATACAAGCGTGCATGGGCTTTTCGAAAATCTCCATGGATTGCCGAGCTCGCAGGCCTTCGCCGATCATTTGCGGAAAACCGCCCGGCAATATTATGGGACCGCCGCACGCGCCTTTATCGCCGCCATTGCTGGCGAATTGGCTGACGTCGCGGACGCCATAAAGAAAGCCACGAATTCCTTTGTCGAGGACCATTGCCCGCCCGACGCTGATTTTCAGGTGCGGCGCGTCGCGCATCGGTTTGGATTTGTCGCGGCGGCTGGCGAGGCTGCAATTTTAGAATCCATTTTGCCATGGGAGCCGGGCGAAGCGGCCAAGGCCGCTAAAACATGTTTTGACGCCTGGCTCGCGGCGCGTGGCGGCGTCGAGTCCGCCGAAATCCGCAGCGGTATTTCCGCGATCCGCGACTTTGTTTCGGCGCACGGGACCTCGCGCTTTTTGGCCGCGTGGGAACCAGCGGCGACGAATGCCCAGGGTCAGATGATCGCGGAAAAAATCATCAACCTCGCTGGCTATCGCGGGAAGGTTGGCGAGAGCTGGGATTTTTACTTCACGTCCGGCGGATGGCGAGAGGCTTGCGCTGGCCTCGATCCAACAACGATTGCCAAGGCCCTCGCCGAAAGAGGGCTGCTCGAACGTGAAGACGCCAAACACCTCGCCAAAAAAACAAGCATCCCTGGCGTTGGACGTGTACGGGTCTATCACGTGAGGGCGACCATTTTGGAGGCTGGCCATTGACCAAGGTCAATCGGTTCAGCGCCATTGAAAGAGGCATGGCGGCGGCGCAGGACGAAAAAACGAAACCATCCTTAAAAGCGGTGGGGCCTGGTGGGGCAGGTGGGGACCTTTACAGGAACACAAACAATTTCAATGTGTTACAAGATGCCGGCCCCTGCCCCACTACGGAAATTTTGGTGGGGCATGACGGCGAAGCCGAAAGACCTTTAACAAAACAAGCAGTTACCCTGTGCGGTCCCACCTGCCCCAACTGCCCCACCACTTTTGACAACCCGGTGAAAATTTCACGGACTGTACTTGATAACCCGGCCCCCCGGATCGTCCGCGAACCGCCGTTCGGATCTGACGGCGTTCCTGCCCGCTATACGTCTGCTTGGGAAGCGCTGCTAGCGCAATGCCCGCCGAGCGTCGCCACCGTCGTCTGGGAAGCCGCGATCTATGACTCCGCCGATCTTTTCGGCTTTTGGGGCGCGGAGCTCGACAGACTTCGCTGGCCGGCCGGCTCTCTCTTCGATGTTCCAGACGGGCTCGTCTGGTTTCTCAAAGGCCAGCACGTGCTCGCACTCGGGGCGGAGTGCGCCTTCACGCAATCCGGCCGCGTGTTCGATCAGAAGCGCCAATGACCCTTCGCGTTAACGCGACACACGCACGCGCCGAACGAGGCCTTGATCCTTACTGGACGCCGCCGGAAGCCACGCGCGCGCTGCTCCAGATCGAACGGTTGCCCCAAAACAATTGGGAACCGGCTTGCGGCAACGGCGCAATAGCGAAGGTCCTGCGCAGCGCCGGTCGCGCGGTCCTGTCGTCCGACATTGCGCGCTATGACGGCTTCGAGCCCGATTTCGTTGCCGACTATCTGACTGCGCCCGTGCCGCATGGTGTGCAAGCGGTCGTCACCAATCCGCCGTTCAAGCTCGCAATCGAGTTCGTGGCGAAGGCGATCATTGACGCGCCCTATGTGGCGTTGCTTTTGCGCCTGAATTTTCTTGAGAGCGTCCGGCGTCTTCCTTTCTTTCGCAAGACTCCGCCCGCGAGGATCTGGGTGTCGTCGCGGCGCCTTCCGATGATGCAACGGCTGGGCTGGGACGGGCGACAGGCGCCGAGCAATCACTGCTTTGCGTGGTTCGTGTGGGAGCGCGGCGCAGCGGCCGCTGAAATCAAATGGTTCGATTGGGGAAACTCCGACGATTCCAACGGACCCGGAGACTTCGAATGATCATGGGTAGGCAAGGAAGTCACACCCCCAGGGGGGACAAGAAATTTGAGATCAACCCCATGCACCAGAGTATCGGGACACGACTTGACAACTTACGGCGAGCGCCACGATGCGGGGCGACGACGCGCGTGGGTGCGCCCTGCCAATGTCCGGCCATGCGCGGTCGAAAGCGGTGTCGCCTGCACGGCGGGATTAGCCCCGGCGCGCCGCGCGGAAATCAATGTCTCAATAGGGACTCTGACTCCGTCAATCTTGGTTCGAATCCAGGTCCCCCAGCCAGGTAAGTTAATGATATTACAAGGTATTATAACTTTCAGTTTGCGCCGAAATTCGTCCGACATGTCCGCCGGTTACGCACCCTTCATGACAATGGTCCGGTTCGAGAGACGCAATATCGCGCCCCAAGGCGCGCCAAGGCGCTAAGTGTCTCTCCGGCCCTTTTTTGCGGGGCTTGGGGTTCCCCCCGACATTGAGTTTCCGGCCGCGAACTCACCGCTTATCGAGCGCGGACGTCCCCCCCGCGGATGTACCTCGGCTGCGGTCCGTTCTGCACGCGCAGAGTTAGAGTTGGTTCGCATCGGTGTTTCAAAATCCCAACGCAACTGATCATGTTTCGCGCGCGCAGATTGGGCATCACCTAAGCCAATGGAAATGATGGACCTCACGCCATGCACCATCTGCTCAAGTCGTATCGGGCAGAGAGGGTCGATTATAAATTGTCGGGGAAGCGATCGACAATGCCTTTGACACCGGCCAACGCGGCGTTCGCGGTAAGGCGGTTCCCACGCCGGTATCCGCCTGATCCCCGAAGGGTGCCCTGCGAACCAGTCTCTGTTTGCAGCCAATCGCCCTTCGGCAGCTCGGCCCATCGGGTCGCCTGTTTGGCCAAGGCAGTGAGCTGAATGATGGCGACGGCTGCGGCCGGGCCTGTCGGCCGAGGCGATCGTTGACACGCGAGGCCGGCCCGATCAGGGCCCGTCCAAGACCATCTCCGAACCAAACACCTGAACAACGATCGTCAGGATCGTGGCCGCAATTAGCTTCAGAGTTGGTCGATTTGCATCACTCATCAGGACCCCAAGGATTGCGGCATGGTAACGGCTTACGAGTATCCCAGCCGCTTTTCCGCGGACAGGCGATTTCTTGGGTTACATTGTTGCACATGGCGTAGCCCCACACCGGGTCAAACGGCCCGGCGCCCGTTTTTTGCATTGCCCATAGGGGGGCGCCATAAACTTCTGTCTGGCATGATTGCCATAGATCCTGCCCTTGGGCAGTCATTTCGCGCTGAGCCAAAAGTTCGGCCGCTTGCTGTGTTTCGAATGCTGCGGACTGCTCTTCATGGATCACCGCCGCGAGCCCCTTGGTTTCGAAAGCGTGCATTCCGGGCTTCCTCCGGAATGACTGGACTCATGCGTTCAAGCTCCTGCGCCAGGAATGACGGCCATGACCGAGCACAGGCCTATCATCGTCGTTACCGGAGGCAATCGCGGAATCGGGTTCGAAATCTGCCGCCAACTGGCCAGCCGCAATTCGCGGGCGGCAAGCCGACGATGTTCATCTGCGGCAATAATAAGGCGGCGAAGAAAATCGTGACCGACATCCTTGATCAATTCGGCTGGGAGATCGCCGACATGGGAAAGGTCGAAGCTGCCCGCGCCATTGAGCCACTCTGCATGCTGTGGTGCATTCCGGGCTTCCTCCGGAATGACTGGACTCATGCGTTCAAGCTCCTGCGCCAGGAATGACGGCCATGACCGAGCACAGGCCTATCATCGTCGTTACCGGAGGCAATCGCGGAATCGGGTTCGAAATCTGCCGCCAACTGGCCAGCCGCGGCGCGCAGGTCGTATTGACGGCGCGCAAGCCCGACGCTGGCCAGGAAGCGGTAAAGCAACTGGCCGCGCAGAATCTGTCGGTGCAATTGCACCCGCTGGATACAACCAGGGCGGAGAGCATCGCGGCATTGTGCGAGTTTCTGGAGCAGAGCTTTGGCCATCTGGATGCATTGGTCAATAATGCCGGCATTATCACGAAAGAGGAAGCGTCCGGCCTTGAGGTAAAGCTGGCAGCCGTGCGTGAGACACTGGAAACGAACACGCTGGCGCCGCTGAATCTGTCGCAAGCGCTCGTGCCGCTGCTCAAACGCAGCAAGGCGGGCCGGATCGTGAATATATCCAGCGGCATGGGCCAGCTTTCCGATATGGAGGGCGGCTATGCGGCCTATCGCATCTCGAAAACCGCGTTGAACGCTGTTACCGCCATTCTGGCAGCCGAATTACGGGGCGCGGTGGCGGTCAACGCGGTCTGCCCTGGCTGGGTCAAGACCGACATGGGTGGCAAGAATGCCGAGCGAGAGGTTTCGCAGGGCGCGGCAGGTGCTGTGTGGCTTGCGCTCAATGCGCCTCAGGATTTCACGGGGAATTTTACGCGCGATGGAAAGGTAATTCCTTGGTGAGGAGAACGCTGCGCATATTCTAATCCAGCGCCAATCAGGGTGAGAAAATGCCTCACCGTTGAAAATGGCACATAAGGGTGGGACACACGGTTAAGACCTGAGCCAGAGAGAGCGGCCTGCATGCGTGCTCATATGCAGACCATCGGCGACGAGCGCGATTGAGCCGAACAGCAAACCGCCGACAATCTCTGCGATCATCAAGGCCCCGCAGAGCCAAATGCCCACGTTGGCGATTTCGTAGACGGTTACGCGGTTCCTCCCTTCGAGGAATGACACGATTTTTTCTTCCCAAATGTCGGCTTCATATCGAGCGTCTTGCTCCGGTGTAATATGTTCCTTGCCGGTTTGCCGGTCACCAGAAAACTATGCGTTCGTAGCGGCAATAAAGACGTCGGCGTCGGCCTGGAGAAATGGCGCAACTTGCCGACAGGGCTAACCTCGCATTTCCGACTGTTTCACGTTGCCTATGACAGCCTGCCCACCGTCATTGACGTAGACGTGCTCGACGCGAACGTACTGTTGCCCACCGTGACGTAGCCGTCGAAGCACAATCACACATTTAACTGGCTCGCTGTTATGTCGAGTGGCATAAGTGGAACGGTAGCAGAAACCGATATGTTCCACTCTTTTGTGGAAGCAAATACTATATATGGAACATCCTGGATGCTACATTTCGAAGATTCGCAGGTTCCTGTTTATTCGGATTATTCTATAAACAACATTAACGCAGGATTATGGCCAGGAGGAGAAGCTATTGGAAGCTATCGAGCGACAATGCAACCTAATGGACGTATTATAACAGATACGAGTACTGTGCTGCCACTTCAACGTGGATCATGGTTATTTGGACCAATTTTTTGAGACCACCTGCTTGTTTTATAGAACGCGAGTGCCTGTTCCAAAAGGTATTCTTTTTCAATGCGTTCAAGTCTATTTTTGTGAGCATTTTCCTCCGCGATTATTGGAGGTCTTGACGGTGAATACAAGGCAACCAACTGCGGCGGTGGATTATAGGGGTCATGACCAACTTTCACGGCGATTTTATCTTTGTCATCGCGTTTTACGCGCATCAAATTCCTAAAGGCTATAATAGCAAACATATGCTGTACACCATACGGGCCATAAACTTCTTCAATCTCCATTATTTCATGATCATATTGCACCCGGATATGTTCAAATTCGTTTACGTAATGAATGTCTGTTATTAAACGCCTTCCGTTCTTACCAAAACTGAAAACGTCTGGATGCTTTACGCATACTTCACAGGTTACTTCCGTACCATTTGGGAACAGCTCGGCGAACTTTTCGATTTTCTCGATGGCGATATCGGCCGCCTGCAATTTTTCTTTGGTGAGGTATGGCGTAGCTAATACCATTCGAGGCATCGGCGGTTCCTTAATTCCATTGTCGAATAACTCTTCGAACTTTTGAGTTGTCTCAGGATCGAACCCCACACGGCGTAGGTGTTCTTTCTCCAACACAATGCCGCCGGGGAACGCCGCGGAGAACTTTTTGAGGCTCTCGGGGTCTATCCCTGAATCATATTGTTGTTCCATTGTGATGAACGTCGCTATCGGCGTCGGCGGCAACGTGTAATCGTGGGACATTTAGGCACCTTTCTCCGCTATGGGCATCCGTTTGATGCTACGCCCGGTATCGTGGCTTGTCACGTGTGGAGTTGGCGGGCGATGTTTCAGCGCGGTCTTGCTCCGGTGTAATATGTTCCTTGCCGGTTTGCCGGTCACCAGAAAACTATGCGTTCGTAGCGGCAATAAAGACGTCGGCGTCGGCCTGGAGAAATGGCGCAAGTTGCCGACAGGGCTAACCTCGCATTTCCGGCTGTTTCAGGTTGCCTATGACAGCCTGCCCACCGTCATTGACGTAGACGTGCTCGACGCGAACGTACTGTTGCCCACCGTGACGTAGCCGTCGAAGCACCTCGACTGGGTCGCATAGGCTCTCAATAACCGAGCCGCGGCCGATCCGAGCGCCGCCACTGCAGCTCACTCCCATGCCCACCTCCGAGCCTGGCGAGGACCGCCATCGCTGCAGTGTGCGTGCAGGCCATTTGAACGGCTAGCGCTCCCTCGATCTCGTCCTTCGGGGCGGCGGCCTCAATCATGGCAAGCGCGGCATTCACGGCGGTTTCTGAGATGCCGCCAAATGGTAGCCGGGCCGCTGCTTGCAATTGGACCAATGACGAATTGACGAAAGCGCTCGAACTCGTGCCGAGTGCCCTCTTGAGCCTCTCCCACCAAGCCCTGGTCTCGCCGTCGGGCGGATATGCTTTCGCCAGATCCGCGTTGATGCGCCGCAACTTGACTCGCACGGGAGGGCGGCGCGCGATACTGGCAACCGCTCCATTCGGAATATCGCCATTCGCTGTCATGGTGCTCCTGAAGACTCCCCGCACCTCCGGGACCGCGGCGTTGCGCCAGCTAATCGACCTCCTAGCAGTCAATCTTTCGGATAGTTGGCTCTCGCGCGGGATCATGTAGAGCCGGAATGTGACCATTTGAAGCACAGATTTCGAGCTCTCTGGAAGGTTCCAGAGTTGCTCCCATAGTGCTTTTTGCGTCCCTCCATAGATCCGGCTCCTGAGCTGATCAGTGATCAGTCGGCTTACGAGGCAAGCCGCGTTGCCCCTTGCCGCTCGAGAACGATCGGCCAGTCAGACACGCTTGAAGTCGTAATAATGGAAGACGGAGGAAATACAGCGGTCCGATGATCAAGTGACGGGGATCCTTGAAAAAGGCAGGCTGATTACCCTCAATCGCGTGCCCCAGAAGTTGGAGGCCCCAGCCGATCGCACTGAGAATGATCAACTCCTTCCAGGCCACAACTCCCCACGCAAACCAGGCGAACAGAGGAAAGACGATGCTTGCGGCAATGGTCGGTATTCCGACGACGTGCGTCAATCGGTTTAGCGGATGTTGATGTTTCAGGCGGTAAACCTCAAGCGCGCTGAGGCCGCCGGTAGCGATCATACGCTCGACCTCTTCGTGAGAATACTTCGGAACGAAAGGCATTTGCCAGCATTTCCCAAAGAACGCTATTCTGCCTTCATTCGTTCTTTGGGGCAAGGGGCTTACTCATATGTGGACATCCGATAATCGCGGTTGGCGCCTGATCCGCCGACTGCGCCTCGACCGGGCCATAAGCGAAGCACAGGATCGACAAGACGGCGACCAGGAGCCGCGCGCCGGAGGGCGGCCGCAACGCGATCGGCTCCGGCAGCGGGGCTGGTTGATCAGCGGTCAAGTTTTCGTTTCACCTGGAACCGCGCGGGGCGAGGTCGTTCGACGTGTCGATGAGCTGCCGAACCAGCGCGCTGACGTCGGGGTCGGCGAGGTTGACCGGCTTAGCCAGGCCCGACACCAGATGATCGTTCACGACGCGGCGACGGCGAATTTTCCACTCGCCGGCGACCTTCGCGATGTCATCCTGATAGGCGCCCTGTCCCATGATCTTGTAGCCGGTGGGCGTGGCGATCGAAACGACCGTAGTCGCGCGCCCGGTTGTGAGGTCTCCCTCGACATCATAGACCGACATCCCCCAGATTGATGGTTGCCCGCCGGGCGACGGTACGGGTGGCTCTGAGGGTGGGCCTTGAGCGGTGTCATTGTATGCCAGCTCGTTGTGGACATTGCAGCACCTGTGCTTCGGACCAGATGTTGCGGCGGATTATTCCGACCGCGAAGAGAACCGTGACCCTGGGCAGCAACAAAAAAAACCATTGACAAAGGAGACGCGATTAGAGAACGCCCCCTACTCAGCGGCATCGAGGTGCCATAGCGTGGTCGTCGTAAAGAGCGCCACATACGTCCGCCATGCAGATTACCACAATCGGCATTGATCTCGCCAAAACTGTATTTCATTGGGATACGCTCTAATCATACGGTTTCCGGCTGATTGACTCGGGGGATTCACACGGCCTTGCGAAGCAGATAAGCTTAGGCGCCATGAGTCGGGAGATTGGGACACATGGCGACGGTCTGGGATCATTTGAGTGTTGAGGAGTTGGAAGAGCGGTTTGTCGGATGTGAGGATGCCACCGCATCGCGGCACTTCCAGGTAATCTGGCTTTTGGCGCGTGGTCACACCATCTCGCAAGTGTCGGGGACGACGGCCTATGGCGAGCGATGGATCGAACAATTGCTCGCCC
>PEFW01000209.1 GCA_002890675.1 Candidatus Methylaffinis lahnbergensis | reverse complement strand
GCTATGGCTGGCGCGGCGGGGGCTATGGCTGGCGCCACCGCGGCTGGGGCTGGCACCGCGGCTATGGCTGGCGCGGCCGCGGTTGGTAACACCGCGAGGCGTTCACCAAAAGCCCGCAGCGCCAGCAAGGCGCTGCGGGTCACGTTTGGAGCAACGACGCCCCGGTCATCCCTTAAATTCGGCCATCTGTGCCGACAGCGAACTTCATCTCCGACTAGTGTAGTGTCTCACGTAGCGCTTGACAAAGTGATTCGGGGATTTTTCACCGTGCCGGCGCTTGAGCGCGCCATCCATGCCGACATCGAACGCAATAATTCCGACCCGAAGCCTTTCGTCTGGACGAAATCCGCGCACGACAACATCGGCAACGTCAACCGCGGCCGGGCGGCTCCGAAAACGCCGTCGATGAAGCGCCGAGACAAATTGTAAATCTTTGCGCGAGACGACGTCCTAGCGAAGCCATCTGGGTGTCGGCATCTGTTCAGGTTCCAGATCGTTGGCGGCTGCGGACGGCGCACCGGCCGCTAGAGGACCTTGCTTATTGTCCTCCCCAGGGGAAGCTTTGGCGCCAGCTCCTTCTCCTGTCATCGCGGGGGAGGCATTGGTCGAGAATGCCGGCTCGGGCGCGGCCTGGTTCTCCGGCGGCACAACTGCTATCGTTTGTTCAATTAGGAGGGTTGGCTCGGCTGGCGCCGCAATCGGCCTGAAAAACGCTTCTTCCGGCTCGCCGTCGGCGCTCGGACGTTCGTCCGGCCTCCGCCAAACGAACGCATCGAGCTTTCCCGTCGCCGGCGAGGCGGGCAACCATTGCTCCGACACGACACCCCCGGCGATCCAGGCCGCATCGCGGGGCGCCCGCGACGCCCGTGCTAGCCATTCGCGAGCATATCCCGATTCGCCATGTTCCGCCTCTTCGATTTCCGCCATGATCAGACACATGCGGGCGGTCGGCCGTTCATCCGCTTCGATCATCGGCAACATGGCTTCGCGCGCGGTCTTATAGTCGCAAGCGGTCGTCGCGGCGCTAGCCAGGGTCATCCGGCTTTCGAGATCGCGCGGCAATAGCTTGGCGAGGATGCGCGCCCTTGCCAGACGATCGGCGTTGGAATCGCGGGGACGCAGATCGAGGTAGAGTTTTGCCAGTTCCGGATGCGGCGCCAGCGGCCATGCGGCCTCGATCATTTTCGCCGCCTTGCGCACGCCGCCGCCGCGGGCCGTGAGCCGCGCGGCAAGCGCGACTGACGGCACCAGGTCCGGCGCCCGTTTGATCGCCGAGCGCGCGAGACGCAGCGCGTCGTCTGGCGCCGTTTGTTCCTTGTCGAGCGCGATCGCGGTTGCCAGCACCGCGCGTTGTCGGTCCCGAGTT
>PEFW01000208.1 GCA_002890675.1 Candidatus Methylaffinis lahnbergensis | reverse complement strand
AACTACAATTTGCCGATCCCCATCGGCAGCGTCGAGAGGCTCCAGGTCACCAATCGTAACCTGATCAACATCGGCTCCGCCTTTCGCCAGGACACCCGCACAGCGAATGGGCAGATCCCGCTCGATCTGCCCGAAGAAAGCCTGATGCTGACCGGCGACGAAAATATCGCCGACGTCAAATTTGTCGTGATCTGGCAGATCGACCCGGTGCGCCCCCAGGACTATGCCTTCAATATCTCAAACCAGCCCGAAACGGTGAAGGCGGTGGCCGAGAGCGCCATGCGCGAAGTCATCGGCCGCGGCCAGATTCAGCGAATTTTGACCGCCGATCGCCCAAAGATCGAGGCGGACGTGCAGGAACTCATGCAAAAGGTCCTCAATGGGTATAAGGCCGGCATCCTGGTGTTGCAGGTGCAATTGCAATCCGTCGACCCGCCCGAGCAGGTTATCGCCGCCTTTAAGGACGTGACCGCGGCGCAGCAAGATAAGGACCGTTTGCAAAACGAAGCCGACGCCTATGCCAATCGGGTCGTTCCCGAGGCCAAGGGTAAGGCCGCGGCCATCAAACAGGAGGCAGAAGGCTACAAGCTCCAAACCGTCGCGGAGGCAACCGGTCAGGTTTCCCGATTCAACCAAATCTATGAGCAATATAAAAAAGCACCCGAGGTGACGCGCGAAAGACTCTATCTCGAGACCATGGAGCGTGTCCTCGCCGGGATGGACAAGATCATTCTCGATCAGAGCGGCGGGCAAGGCCAGGGGGTGGTTCCTTATTTGCCGCTTGGGCCCTTGACGCCGCGGGCGGGCCAAGGAGACCGCAAGTGAAGGGCGCGGCCGCATTTGGCGCGATCGGGCCTCGCATCATTGCGGTGATCGTCAATGGCACAGCGCAGGCATTGGAAGTCTGCCTCATTCCCACGTGCAAGGCACAAGCCGAAGACCACGGCCTCGATAACCTGGCTTCCTGACATCCACGATCACGCTTCCCTGGACCGCGCCAATCTTCGGGGTCGTGAAGGGCATCATTAATGCGCCCTGCACCGAACCGGCGATGAAACCTGAAAGCCGGGACGGCCCCCTGAACAGGGGGCGCGGAGGAAGCGGTTTCGTGACAATCCAATCCAGGCGATGCGAGTTAAGGCATCGCATCCCCCGTTAAGGAATTAATGCCCTAATGGGAAGGGTAGGCCCGCGACAAGGCGGCGGCTGCGGTCGGCGTCAGCGGTCGTCATGTTTCTGACGGGAAGATCGCCTTGAAGGCGCGAGCCGCGCGCGCCGCGCGGGCCATCATCAAATCGCGGGCGCAGACATTCGCGCGCATCCCTGCGTTGCTCGACAACATCGAGCCAGAATTATCCATTCTCACGCCGAGGCA
>PEFW01000207.1 GCA_002890675.1 Candidatus Methylaffinis lahnbergensis | reverse complement strand
GATCTAGCCAAGAATTATTTTCAGGTCCACGCGCTTGTGAGCGATGTCGGCCCCGCCGTAACGCGGAAGTTGAGGCGCTCGAAGATGCACGAATTCTTTTCGCAGATCGAGCCGAGCCTCATCGGTATGGAGGCCTGCGGCTCGGCGCATTATTGGGCGCGTGAACTCAAGGCCATGGGTCACGAAGTGCTGCTGATGCCGCCGGCTTACGCCAAGCCCTATGTCAAGCGCGGCAAGAACGACGCGATCGACGCCGATGCCTGCTGCGAAGCGATGTCGCGCCCCGGAATGCGTTTCGTGCCGATCAAGAGCGCGGAGCAACAGGCGGCGCTGACCCTGCACAAGACGCGCGAACTGCTGGTCAAGCAGCGCACGATGGGCGTCAACGCCCTGCGCGGGTGGTCGTCGCCAAGGGAATCGGACGCGCCGGCGAGCTGATCGAAATGGCCAAGGAGGACGCAACGCTTCCTGCAACAGCCAACGCGGCCGTGAAGGTTCGAGCAACTGGAGGCGATCGACGCCTCCATCGATTCGCTCGAAAAAGAGATCTCGAAGGCCCATGCGCAAAGCGAGACGAGCAAATTGCTGGCGAGCATTCCGGGCGTCGGCAAGATTATCGCCTCGGCGGTCGTCGCCAGCGTCCCGGACCCACTGGTGTTCAAATCCGCGCGCGGCTTCGCCGCTTGGCTCGGGCTCACGCCGAGGCAGAACTCCAGCGGCGGCAAGGAAAAGCTCGGCTCTATCACCAAGCAGGGCAACCAATACATCAGAAAGCTGCTCGTGCGGGGCGCGACATCGGTGCTGCGCGTCGCGGGCAAGCGCAAGGGCGCCTTGCACGATTGGCTCGCCGGCCTTCTCACGAAGAAGCCAGCGCGGCTGGTCACGGTGGCGCTGGCCAACAAGCTCGCGCGGATCATGCTTGCGACGATGACGACCGGCGAGGCGTTCCGCACGGAGACGTTCGAACGCGCGTGAGCCGCTGACCATACAAGCGTAATCTTCGAGACAAAGAGTTTGGCGAGGGCGAAACAAAGCGTGATGAACGACACGGTCGCCACCGAAGACCAGGAACAACCCGCTGGGTCATCAGCGAAAAGCTCGCGTGTAGGGATCCCGGTCGTCGGACTTCATCAGGGCCCGCGGACATCTGCTCCGCACCGACAGAGGCCGGACATATCTATGGACGGCCCCGCCCTTTGAGGGTCTTCTCTGTTCTCTTGCTCCTCGGTTGCCTGCAGGCATCTATCCGGTCTTGTCGACCCTGATGGAATCCGCGACACGGCGCCCAAACATTTGACGCTCTTTTCGAGCGATATGTCCGTCGGACTTTGCCATGCCTCGGTTGGACAACCGATTTGCCATCAAACTTCCTTCACCCTCGC
>PEFW01000206.1 GCA_002890675.1 Candidatus Methylaffinis lahnbergensis | reverse complement strand
GTTCACACCAGCGATATCCTTGGAAACGCCAAGTTCGCGCGCGGTCACTTGCCGGGTCCAGCCGCCAGTCTCAAGCCGCATGTGAGCGTCGGAAAATGAAAAGCGCAAGTTCGGCAATGTGCCGTGATCGGTGGAAGGGGGAACCAACAAATCCTGATTCTGCCGATCCCGTTCGAGGTTGCGAGGACCCGACTCGGTTCCGCCGTGACCGGGCCGCTCCGGCTGCGGCACCGCGGTTTGGGCGCTTGCTCCCGAAGCGGTCAAGAGGCCCCCGGAAGCAGCAATAGACAAGATGTTGCGGCGTGAAATGAGGTCCATACCTTCCTCCCGAGGTTTAGCTCCTTAACGTTCTCAATCAAATTTGGCTCCCTCGCGTCGAAGTAAAGGAATTGGCACGCGCGAGAGCGCCGTCATGCGGGCGCAAGCTTAGACCGGGAGCCCGTTCTGCGCGGCGAGCTGGGCGAGGTCGTTGAGCGGCCGCGCGCCGATGTGCTGGATGATCTCGGCCGCGGCGAGGGCGCCTAGCCTCGCGCAGGTTTCGAGGTCCTTGTTTTTGCTGAGCCCGGCGAGAAATCCCGCGGCGAAGAGATCGCCTGCGCCCGTCGTGTCGACAACCCGCTCGACTGGGAACGCGGGCACGGCGAGAACCTCGTCTCGCGTAACGACGGCAGATCCCCGCTCCGAGCGGGTGACGACAGCGAGTATATTCTCAGTGCGTAGCAGGGCGGCGGCGGTGTCGAAATCGCCGGTTTGATAAAGCGAATGCAGCTCGCTCTCGTTGGCGAAAACGATTTGCACCGAACCGGAGCGAATGAGCCCAAGAAACTCTTCGCGGTAACGATCGACGCAAAAGGAATCGGACAGGGTCAGAGCAACTCTCCGCCCTGCTCCCTGCGCGATTTTTGCCGCTTTGACGCAAGCGGCTTTCGCGGCCGGAGGATCCCAAAGATAGCCTTCGAGATAAACGATGGCCGACTGCTTGACGAGGTCTTCGTCGACATCCGCTTCGGACAGGTTCTGGGCGGCGCCCAAAAAGGTGTTCATCGTGCGCTGGCCATCCGGCGTCACGAGCACGAGGCAGCGCCCGCTGGCAGGTCCATCCTTCGCGAAATGTATCGAAAAATCGACGTTCGCCGCACGGATATCGTGCGCGAAAGCCGCGCCGGTTTCGTCGTCCTTTAGCTTGCCAATGAAGGCCGCGCGGCAACCTAGACTCGCCGCGCCAATGATGGTGTTGGCGGCCGAGCCTCCCGACGCGATGGTTGCCGGACCCATGGCCTTGTAGAGGGCCTCGGCGCGCGCCTCGTCGATCAATGTCATCGCGCCCTTGCGCAGTCCCTGGGCGGCAAGGAAATCATTATCGGTCCTGCTGATGACATCGACGATGGCGTTGCCAAGTCCTAGCA
>PEFW01000205.1 GCA_002890675.1 Candidatus Methylaffinis lahnbergensis | reverse complement strand
TGCAACGAACGATGGCCGCAAAGCTTCCACCCTTACATCAAACCGGATGCGCAAATTTGCTGCATCCGGCTCTCCGACTGGCTTGAGCGGTTCAAATCCCATCTCGCCGGGATTAAGCAGACAGGCTCCTAGAGCGGGCTGTCTTTGGCTTGAATCGAGGGGGGATTCCCGAATCGGGGACATTCTGATTCAACCTGTTGGCTGGGCGGAGGCCAGCAGGAATGCCGAAGCCATATTCGCAAGACTTGCGCGACCGGGTTATTGATGCGGTTAGGAAGGGCGCAATGAGCCGTCGCGCGGCGGCGCGACGCTACGAGATCAGCGAATCTGTAGCCATTAAATGGCTTGAGCGGGTTGAACGGGATGGCTCGCGAGCGCCTGTCGGGCATGGCGGCCATCGAGCCTCCAAGCTGATGCCGCACCGCGAGTTTCTGGAGGCGGCGCGGAGCGAGAAGTCGGACATCACGCTTCAGGCGCTTTGCGATCGCCTTTTGTCCGAGCGCGACGTCAAGGCCGACACCTCGATGATGAGCCGCTTCTTCCGCCGGATCGGCGTCACGCTCAAAAAAAGACCCTGGTCGCGCGCGAGCAGGATCGCCCGGACATAAGCCGCCACCGCAGACGATGGCGAGCCTATCAGGGCCTCATCGATCCCAGGCGATTGGTCTTCATCGACGAGACCTGGACGAAGACCAACATGACCCGCCTGCGCGGCTGGGCGCCGAAGGGAGAGCGCCTCGTCGACAAGGTTCCTCATGGCCGGTGGAAGACCGCGACCTTCCTCGCCGCGCTGCGCAACGACCGCATCGAAGCGCCCTGCCTGTTCGACGGGCCGATCAACGGCGAACGCTTCCGCGCCTATGTCGAACAGTTCCTCACGCCCACCCTTAAGCCAGGCGACGTCGTGATCCTGGACAACCTCGGCTCCCACAAGGGAAAGGCCGTGCGACGGGCGATCCGAGACGTCGGCGCGCGCCTCGTGTTCTTGCCGAAATACTCGCCCGACCTCAACCCGATCGAACAGGTCTTCGCCAAGTTCAAAACCCTGCTGCGAAAGGTCGGAGCGCGAAGCTACGAAGCTGTCTCCCAAGCCTGCGCTCAGATTCTCACCCAATATCCCCCCGAAGAATGCGCCGCATACATCAGGAACGCCGGCTATGCGTAAACCCAAAAGCAGATCGCTCTAACCGCCGTCCTCCGCCTTTTCCGCCGCTCGGATCGCATCGAGCACGACCTGCGCATCGGCGGGCTCTGCCAGCGCCTCTGCGACTTCGTCGCGTTGATTGCCTTGGTTCGGATCGTTGCGGCGAAATTCTTCCAGGAGCGCTATGATCTTGGACGATTTCTGCTCGCTGAGGATGGCGAGTTCCAGCGTTATCTGCTCCCGGCGCGTAGCCATCTCATCGTCGTG
>PEFW01000204.1 GCA_002890675.1 Candidatus Methylaffinis lahnbergensis | reverse complement strand
GTCGTGGTGTGGGGCGGGCCGTCGCGCCTCGTCTATCACGGCGTGACGCCGCTCGCCGAGGCCGAAGATCCGCTGACCGGCCGCCGCCGGATCAATTTGACCTTTCGGAAGGCGCTTTGAGCCGGGCGGCGACGTCGTGTCCGGCCCCGCCCGCATCGGCTGTCCACCGTTTTCCGATCGGCCGCGAAGCCGGCAGGCCTTCATCGAGATATTCAAAGATCGGAATCTCGGCTTCTATGCCCGACATCCTCTCGAAGCCGATCGGATGCAGCCGGGCTGCCGACTGCGGCAAGGCGCGGGCGACATCTCCCGATATGGCGCAGGCGACGCCATGCACCTTGGCCGCCTCCTCCATGCGCGAGGCGATGTTGATCGTGCTGCCGTAAATGCCGATCGACCGCTTGGTGTCGCCCTGCTCGCTGACGACGACGTCGCCGCCATGAACCCCGATCCGAAAAGTGGGCGCCACTTCAAACTGCGCCAGATAGCGCCCCTGTTCGCGGGCGACGGCGGCGAACACCGCATCGATCGCGCGCAATATCTTGTTGTCCCGGACCGCCTCGCGCCAATCCCAGATCGCGATCAGACCATCACCTTTATAAAGATAGATTTCGCCGCCGAAATCGGTGATCGGCTTGGAAATATCGAACAAAAACTTGCCGACCAGCGACTTGATCTGCAGCGCGCCGAGCTTCTCGGCGAGCCCGGTCGAATTATTGATGTCGATGAAGACCAGAACCTTCTGCTCGACCACCGGGCGATGGTAGGTGCCGACCATCAAATGAAACAAGGTCTCGATCCCGATAAAATGCACCGCGCGCATGACCACGATGCCGATCACCGAAAATACGATTACGTCCGGAAGAACGAACGGCAGCCTGCGATAGGGGACCGGCGACGGGTATAGGCCGTACAGCAGCAGGTGCGAGAGGTTGACCGCGGCGACGAACAGGAGCGCAACGACGATTGTATAAAGGCCAATCGAAAGCAGCGGGTGAATGCTGCGGAACCAACGCCCGCGCAGGCTCTGCACGTAGAATTGTTCGAAGAGGCCGACCCCGGTTCCGACAAAGATTGCATTCAAAACGCCAAAGGCGAGCGGGCGGCCCTTGGCCAGGGTGGCCAACCCCGCCAGCACGGCGAAAATCGCCACCGCCAGCAGGATCGAAGCGAGTTTCCTGCGTGTCGAAATCGAGATTCGGACGAACGCCAACCCCATGCTCACGCTACCGCCGATGGTGGAGCGACCAAATATGACCCGCACAATACTTTGTCCAGGTCCGTTACTCGATCTTTTACATCGGGAAATCGCCCGAATGAATCCGGTCGCCGAGGGCGCCGATCGGGTGCTTGGCAAACACCTTGCGTCCAGGCTTGATGGCGGGACGATTTGACCTGACCGGAGAGCGGCG
>PEFW01000203.1 GCA_002890675.1 Candidatus Methylaffinis lahnbergensis | reverse complement strand
CATATGCAACGCCAAGAAGGCTGGACACGCCGGAACGCTCGACCCGCTCGCCACGGGGGTTTTGCCGGTCGCTTTCGGCGAGGCGACGAAAACCGTGCCTTTCGTTCAAGACGGCGAAAAGGCCTATCGCTTTACGGTGCGCTGGGGCACTGAGACGGATACCGACGATGCCGATGGCACCGTTGCCGCGCAATCTGACGCGCGGCCGGCCGAAGCCGAGATCTTCGCGCTGTTGCCGGGTTTCACCGGGACGATCCTGCAGCTGCCACCTTCCTATTCGGCGATCAAGATCAATGGCGAGCGCGCTTACGATCTCGCGCGCGGAGGCGCGGCGCCGGTGTTGTCCCCGCGCCCAGTGACGATCCACGCGCTCGATCTCATTGACGCGGGGCGTGACGAGGCGGTGTTCGAAGCCCGCTGCGGCAAGGGAACCTATGCGCGCGCGCTCGCCCGCGACCTTGGCAGAAGCCTTGGCTGTTATGGCCATGTCAGCGCATTGCGGCGAACGCGGGTCGGGCCATTCTTCGAAACGGATGCCGTGCTTTTGGCGGATTTAGACGACGACGCCTTCTGTGCCAAAGCCTTGCGCCGCGTCGAGGCGGGTCTCATGGAAGTGCCACGGGTTGTGGTCGATTCCTGCGTTGCCGCTAGACTCCGCCGCGGCCAACCCGTGCTGCTACGCGGCCATGACGCGCCCTTTGATGGCTTCGCCTATGCCGCCTGTGGCGGTGTGGTCGTCGCCGTTGGCGCGGTCGAGAAGGGAGAATTAATTCCAGGCCGCGTCTTCAATCTGCCTCATTAAGTTGGCCTTCAAGATTCATCTTCGCCGAGCATCGCTTCGAGTTTTGCGCGCTCGGCTTCGGACAAGTTGTTTGCCGTTAGAAGGCTGTTTTGCCGCCGCCTTGCAACAAGAATGGTGCAGCAGCCGGTGAGGAGGATAAGGAAAGGCGCGCCCCAAAGCAGCCAGGTTTCAGGCTTGAACGGCGGCTTCAGCAGGATGAAATCGCCATAGCGGCGGACCAGGAAGGCGCGAATCTGATCGTCGCTGTCGCCTGCCTGGAGCCGTTCGCGGACGAGAACGCGCAGATCGCGGGCAAGGTCGGCGTGGGATTCGTCGATTGACTCGTTCTGGCAAACCATGCAGCGCAATTGCGCGGAAAGCGCGCGTGCTCTTGCTTCAAAGCCTCGGGTCCGGCATGATTTCGTCGGGCTGAACCGCCCTTGCCGCAAGCGGCGCCAACAAAAGCAGACAGGTCAGCACGACGGTGCGTGCAAAAATCTTCAAATTCATTCCGCCGGTTGCGGGCGCGGCGCTTGCGCCTTGCGGGCGCGGCGCGCGATGCCAACCCTGAAACTCAGGTCGCTGAGCGACAAGCACCCGCCGAAAGCCATGACCAAGGCGCCAATCCAGAT
>PEFW01000202.1 GCA_002890675.1 Candidatus Methylaffinis lahnbergensis | reverse complement strand
CCACCGCACGTGATGCGCGCTGGAGCGTCGTGGAAGAGCGTGCAGCGCTTGCCGGGGCGCTCCGCCGCGAGGCCCGGAACGACCGGATCGTTGTGGTCGATTGCGTGACGCTTTGGCTCAGCAATCTTCTCTTGAAAAATGATGATCTGGCGACCGCGACGCAAGATTTGGCGCAAGCCGTCGCCGGATTATCCGGTCCGGTCATTTTCGTCTCGAACGAGGTGGGGGCAGGAATCGTGCCGGAGAATGCGCTGGGGCGCGCGTTCAGGGACGCCCAAGGTTTTCTGAACCAGGCGCTGGCGGAGGCTTGCGAGGCGGTGGTTCTCGTCAACGCCGGGATCGCCCTTTGCCTCAAGCCGTCGCCCGAGCCAGAGTTCCACTTCTGACGCTCCGTTTTGCGGCGAAGTTTGCTAAAGCAAAGACGAAGGATTAATGACACATTTCGACGTGAAATTACCTGTATTACAGGACATTGATGTGAAAAATCCCACTTCCCATCATTTGCGCCGGCTCGAATCGGAAGCGATCTTCATCATGCGCGAGGTGGCGGCGGAGTTCGAGCGCCCGGTGATGCTCTATTCCATCGGCAAGGATTCGAGCGCGATGCTGCATCTTGCCCAAAAAGCCTTCTTTCCGTCGAAACCGCCGTTTCCCCTGCTTCATGTCGATACCACCTGGAAATTTCGCGAAATGATCGCTTTTCGCGACCAGGCCGCGAAACGGGCCGGGATGGAACTTCTCGTCCACGTCAACAAGGACGGCCTGAGGCGCGGAATTTCGCCGATCGCCTCGGGATCGTCCGTGCATACCCAGGTGATGAAGACCGAAGGACTGCGCCAGGCCCTCGATCTTTGGCATTTCGACGCGGCGTTTGGGGGCGCCCGGCGCGATGAGGAAAAAAGCCGGGCCAAGGAAAGGATTTTTTCGCACCGCTCCGCCGCCCATGCCTGGGATCCGCGCAACCAGCGGCCCGAACTCTGGCAGTTGTTCAACACTCGGATCAAACAAGGCGAATCGATGCGGGTGTTTCCTCTGTCCAACTGGACCGAGCTCGATGTCTGGGACTATATCCTGGCCGAGGACATTCCCGTCGTGCCGCTCTATCTTGCCAAGGAACGTCCCGTCGTCGAGCGCGACGGCACCCTCATCATGGTCGATGACGAACGGCTGCCGTTGCGCCCTGGCGAAGTTCCGCGCATGGAGCGGATTCGTTTTCGCACGCTCGGCTGCTACCCGCTGACCGGGGCGATCCGCTCGCAAGCCGCGACGCTGCCCGAAATGATCGCCGAAATGCGCGCTTCAAGAACATCGGAGCGGGAAGGCCGTCTGATCGATCACGACGAATCCGGCTCGATGGAGAAGAAAAAGCGCGAGGGGTATTTCTGATGCTAGATGCCGCGCAAGCCAACCCGCGGTCGCTTCTCGAG
>PEFW01000201.1 GCA_002890675.1 Candidatus Methylaffinis lahnbergensis | reverse complement strand
GGCCGTCCCGCAATCATACGTTCGTTTTGGCTTCGGACAAGTCCGCGAAGACTCTTCGAACCGCCGGTGCGGAACGCCGTTCGCCGCGCAACCAGAACGTCGCCGGCAACCCCACCCCGGGTGGGGCCATCCCGTCATGGGACGTCACGCTCAACTATGTCCCCATCGCCTATCCAGCAGAGACGCCCGCGATCATCCAGATGAAGCCGGGCGAGCGCGAATTCTGGCGCGTTACCAACGCCTCGGCTGACACCATCCTCGATCTGCAAGTGGTGTACGACGGAGTCGCACAGCCGCTCCATGTCGTCGCGTTCGACGGCTCCCAACCGGGTCGCAGGAAGGCACTCGTCGCGGCAAGATGTCGGCGACGGTGAAAAACGCGGTGTTCCAGACCCTCAATATCAACACAGGCCCGGATGGAGACAACGACCCGCTACGTCCGCTCGCCCTTCACTGCAGTTGGCTCGGGAACCGCCGGGACAACCGGGCCTGCAACGG
The DNA here is from genome assembly GCA_002890675.1 of Candidatus Methylaffinis lahnbergensis. Lineage (GTDB taxonomy): Bacteria > Pseudomonadota > Alphaproteobacteria > Rhizobiales > Beijerinckiaceae > Methylocapsa > Methylocapsa lahnbergensis. The sequence continues at coordinate 980 of PEFW01000201.1, read as the reverse complement.
TTCGAGGGCCTAGCTCAGGCAGCTCCGACGGCACACCGCAGGTAATTCGACCCGAACAATCCGCCGGCGATCACCACTAGGCAGGGATCGGTGGAGGACTGGACGATCCAGAATCAGGCCGACGAAAACCATGAATTCCATATGCACCAGATTCACTTCCTGCTACTGGCGCCCATGACGAGACGGGTCACACATGGCAGCACTCCGACGAGGAGATTTTCCAGATGATTAAGTTCGGGCGCTTCAGCACGACGCCGCCAGGCGTGGTTTCATACATGCCCGCCTTCGAGGATGTGCTGAGCGATCCCGAGATTCTTGAGGTGATGGCCTTCATCAAGGCGCGCTGGCCACTCGGGCTGCGTGTCTCGCAGGAGATGCTCAATCCGGGCTTTACCGGGATGCCGGCTCGGGCGAATGAAATCGAATGGACGCTGCCGCCCAACTGCACCGCGACGTTGCAGCGCTGGCGGGAACTGCACCGCGACGTTGCAGCGCTGGCGGGCCGAGTCCCGATAAGCTGCGTCCGGGAGACGCGGGGGACCACACTCGCCGACGCCATCCTGCTGGACGCGAGCGTTGAATGGTGGTTAACCGGTATCAAAACGCCAACAGCGGCGCCGGCGGCATAATTAAGACCGCTTCGCGCAGGCGATGATTGACGCACATATTGGCGTTCGCTACTTTGCACCATACTCCCTTTCTTTTAATCGTCATAATGGTGCGAAATTGTTGCGGTTGATGATTGCATCAGCATAAACCCGCTGGGCAGAATTTGGACTGACGCCAGCTCTGACGGCCGCAACCGGCCGCTTTTACGTTCTCTTTTCAACTCAATTTCCGCCCCGGCCCGCGATCAGCCCATCCGTGAAAGGCTTCCATGCTGTCCCGGTTCGTCGCCTTCACCTCGCTCGGCCGCAGGGCGCTTCCCAACCAATACGATCTTTTTGCATTTGCCCTGATCCTGGCCGCCTTCATCGCGA
>PEFW01000200.1 GCA_002890675.1 Candidatus Methylaffinis lahnbergensis | reverse complement strand
GCTTGATTTTCTTAATGCCGCTCGCCCGCTCACCGACGTCGGCATAAACGATGCCTTCATGAAGGAAGTCGCGGAAACCTTGCAGTCCGGCAATGCGGCGCTGTTTTTGCTAATCCGCAAGCTTACGACAGACAAAGTGCTGGCCGATTTGAAAGGCGTCGGCGGGACGGTGTTGCGAACCTCTTTCGACCATACGAATGAAGACGCGTTGCGCGCCGCGCTCGCCGGGATAAGCCTGCCGCCGCCGACCGCTTGAACCCAAGGGCTTTCTGCCGGCCTCTCCACTGTTGCGTGCGTCTCTTTGCGCGTTTATTGGCCGATCTTGGCCGGGGCGTTGTGCAGCGGCGCGCCGGAGATGCGCATCAAGCCTAGTAAGGGTGATTCAACTTCAATATCAAAAAAATAGCTGTCGAGACCGAAATCGCTCCGATCAAGAGAGCAACGATCGCTGTCGCGTTGGCGCGCGCGAAAAGGCCAAATCCCCCAAACTGCATCGAAATCCAAACGGTCAGCAACGGCCAAGGGATCGAACTGTCGACCTGTTCCAACGTGAGCGCGCATGTCTGGCGGATGGCTCCGCTGATTTCGAGCGCCCTCTTTTGAATGAAGCGCTGCGCTTCCGTATTGGGCGAGAGTTTTGCTATGCTTTCGAAGAAGGAGGGGCAATTTCCGCGCCGATTAATCGATGCTCGCGGCAATCCCAAGCTTATCTCTATTTGAGCCGGCCGGCTGCCCAATCCGGACGAATGGTTCAATCTTTATCCCGGGCCAACGAATCATTGGAATCCGGGGACGGAGTGGCCTTGCCTCCGGGGGGCAATTTGTCGTCCGACGTGACACCAGCCCTTGGCCCTTCAACGAGGCGCACGACCATTCCACGCAGGGTACGCACGTCCTGCTCGGTGAGCTGCATGCGGTGGAACATATTACGCAGGTTGCGCCGCATGACGGGCTGCTTCGCCTCGGGACGGAAGAAGCCGGCGCGTTCGAGTTCGCCTTCGAGATAAGCGAAAAAAGACAATACCATCCCGCGTGGCGCGGCGGGCGAGCGCTGGACCATGGCGAACGGCGCCCTGGCATCCGTCACGGCGCGCACCCACTCGTACCCGGTCAAGAGCACGGCTTGCGCGAGATTGAGCGAGGCAAAGGCGGGATTGACCGGAAAGGTGATGATCGCATCGGCCAACGCCACTTCGTCATTGGCAAGCCCGGTGCGCTCGGGTCCAAACAGCACGCCATGTTTTTCGCCGTTAGCGATTTTATGGGCGCAATCCGGCATCGCTTCGGCGGGCGTCAAAATTTGCTTGTGCTGGCCCCGCTCACGGGCGGTGGTCGCCCAAACGAAATTGAGGTCGAGAACCGCGTCCTCGAGGGTTTCAAAAAGTGCCGCGGCTTCGAGCAGATGCACGGCGCCGGCCGCGGCGGCATAAGCGCCTTTTCGATAAGCGCCAGACCGGGGCCAGCCCTCGCGGGGCGATA
>PEFW01000020.1 GCA_002890675.1 Candidatus Methylaffinis lahnbergensis | reverse complement strand
GATCACGAAGATCCAAGGAATAAGGCTTGGTCATCCATGCTGGCCTCCAATCCAGTCCCAACCTTGAATCAGCAAAAAGCCGATTTGGGAATCCCTCGCGATTCACTCAAACCTCATCCCGCTCTAGCGAAACGATAGTGAAGATTCAACGAGACTGCGGCCGAGGTGACCCGTGGTGTGTCGGGAAATATTTCCTGACACACCAGCGGTGCGGAGATCGTGGCCAATGTGGCTACCGCCGGCTTCGCGGCCCGCCTCGACGTGGACCCAAGGTGACAAGCAGTCGGTCACGACAAGGCCACAAGGCGGCACCGAGGAACCTCTATCTCCCAGCCGCCCGGTGCCCGTCGCGCCGTGATGCGGCGCGGCGGGCAAGCCTCAGCAGGAACATGGCCGTTGGCCGCAAAATAAAGAGATCGGCGGTCACGGCCGCCATCATGGCGAACGCGCTCAGCCATCCGAAGAGGCGCAGCGACGGCAGGTCGGAAAAAACCGTCACCGCCAGCCCGCAAGCAAGCACCACCGAAGTTAGAATTACGGCGGGGCCGACGAGTATGGTCGCCCGTTCGACCGCGATTCCGGGGTCCTGGCCCGGGTCGTCCTCGAGGCGCAAACGGTTGAGAAAATGAATTGTTGCGCTCAACCCCAGTCCGAACGAAACGGTCAGAGCCACGATGCTAGCGAACTGCAGGCCCTGGCCCATCACGCGGAGCAAGGCGCCAGAGGCAACGACGGGGAAAATCCCCGGAAGGATGCTCGCTAGCATGACAGCGAAGGAACGGAACGCGGCGCCAATGAATGTGGCGACGAACGCGAACTCGATTGTCAAGCCGCGGCTCAATTTTTCGATCATATTGGCGCTATTTCGCGCGGCTATCACCGAAAGACCCGTCACCGAAATTCTGTAGCCAGGGTGACGAGCGCGGACCTCCGCAAGCGATTTATCCAATGCGTCGACGACGGGAAGAAGCTGGCTCGCGTCGGCATCCGGTATGCGGCCAGACACGACTACGGCGTCCTGCCCCGCCGAAACGAAGCGTCGCGTCAAATGTTCCGGCAACATGTCGACATATTGCTTCAGGATGGCGCCGCCTGGTTTGCCGGCCTCGATGAGCCACCGGCGCAATGTCTCCAGGGACCAGACGTTGCCGACGCCGGCTTGTTTCTCGAGAATCGCATGTACCTTGGCGATAACCTCGAGAGTTTCCGGCGCATAGAGCGATGCGCCGCGTGGAAATTCGATCAGGACATCGATCGGATTGGCACCGGTTAGCTTGGCGTCGAGGCGATTGCTTGCGGCCACCGCCTGCTGCTTGTCCGGCACTTGATCGGCGAGCCGGTACCTCGGCTCGAGGCTAGCAAAGCTGAGGCCAAGCCCGGCGACGACAAGCAAGCCGGCCAGACTATAACGGCCGGGACGGCGGACCATGCGGGCGGCGACAAAGCCGCAAAATCGTCGCAGCGCCTGCACTCCGAAATCCGAACGGGCGATTTGGGCTGCAAACGCGCTCGCGTCGCGCAACAATAGGACCCCTAGAAGCGGCATGAGAACGAGGACAGCGGCCAGAGCAATGATCGTCGCGATGAAGCCTGCCTCGCCAAAGCTTCGTATCAGGTCCGAGCTGGAAAACTGCAGGGCCACGAAGGACAGCGCCGCTGTCGCATGCGTGAGAACGCACGCCGGCCCGACGATCAAAATCGCATTGTTCAGGGCCTCGAATTTGCTTTCGCCCGCGAGCAACCGGTCGCGCGTGGCGAACGTGAGCTGCATACTGTCGGAGAAGCTGATCACCATGATGAGAGGTGTCATCACGTTGAGGAACATATTGAGGCGGAAATCGAGCCAGCCGAGCGCGCCGAGCGCCAATAATATTGCGATAAGCGGCGGACCAGCCGCGATGATCATGAAGGAGACGCGGCGGAAAAAAAGGATTGCGATGAGACAGCCGGCAACGAACCCGGTCGTATTGTAGACTATCCTATCGCGCTCGACCGCATTACGGATCTCGAGCTGCATCACCGGAACGCCGGAAAGCTCCGCCTTCAGTCCCGCACCGGCGAGATCCTCGGCCATCTTCGTGCGGATTTCGCCGACGACATCGCGCAGCCGATTGCTCTCGACGACGGATGGATCGAGCGCGAGGACGACCAAGGTAAGCTCGCCATCGTTCGACAAAAGCTTGCCATGGATGATCTTATTGCCCATCACGCGATGGACCAACGCACCATAGGCGGCGCCTTCAGGCAACTGATCTGGAAACAGCGGTGCCGGAATCGCGCCTTTTTCCGGCGGCTGGCGCGCCGAGAAAATTGAGATGATGCCTCGCGTACCGTCGATCAGCTGAAGGTCGGTGACAAGATCGCGCAGCTTCTCGACCGCTTCGCGCTCGAGCAGTTTCTTTCCCTCGATGACGACGAGCACATCGAACTCGCTCGACGGGAAGCGTCGCGTCACCTCCTCGTATTGTTTGAATTCCGGCGTGTCCGAACGGAACAATTGGCTGAGCGAATCGTCGATCTTGAGCCTTGCGGCGCCGAAACCACCGGCAATCGCGAGCATGACCGCGACAAGGGCGACGGCGAGGGGAAAGCGGAGCGAGACTAAGCCGATGCGCTCAATGCCGAGCGCGAGCGGGTGCAGCCGCTGTTCGGCGCTAGCACCAGACGATTGCTTTGCTCGATCGGCTTTTCCGGGTCTCAAGCTTCTCTCCGAACAGCGATCCAGCGAAGGCCCTCCTGAAAGGCTCGACACGACCGGGACTGACCAGAGGAGATGCAGCAGCGCGGATGCCCGCTCAACAACCACCGTGGGTGCCTGGGGGTTCCGCCGCAAGAACCGCCTCTTCGCGCTCCTGAATCCGTCATATCGGACGGGCGCGAGTGGGATAGAGCGACTTCCGCGATCAGCGAAGATTAACTAGCCGGTTCCGCCGCCGCCCAGCCCGTCTTATCGTGACGAAACGGCCCTTTTCCGTGCGGCTACCGGTTCAAACGGGCGCCCGGACGAGCGCGGCCTGGCAAAAATCGAGCATGTGGTCGAGAGCCGGTTCCGGCTCCTGTTCATATTCCGCCATTAGGCGCGGATGACAGAAGCGGAGGCAGGCGGTGTTGACAAGGCGTACCGCGAGCGCCGCGTCTCCCGGATAGAACTCGCCTGCCGCCTGCCACTCGCGATGATCTGTTCAAGCATCCCGGTCATGCGAGGGTTGTGCTCGCGCATGATCGTCCAGTTTTCGATCATAGCGGCTTCGATCAACTCGTGCAGCTTGCGGACGAACATGTACTGTTTGTAATGTGCCTTTTCGACGGACGTGACCAAGTTGCGCATTCTTTGGACGGCGGTGGAGCCGCGAGACACGGCGATTTTCCGCGCGTAGGCTTCGAACTTGCCGAGGAGCCGATCGCTCTTGATGGCGGATGGATCGAGCGCGAGGACGACCAAGGTAAGCTCGCCATCGTTCGACAAAAGCTTGCCGCGGATGATCTCATTGCCCATCACGCGACGGACCAAGGCATCGTAAGCGGCGCCTTCAGGCAGCTGATCCGGAAACAGCGGCGCCGGAATCGCGCCGTTTTCCGACGGCTGGCGCGCCGAGAAAATCGAGATGATGCCTCGCGTGCCGTCGATCAGCTGCAGGTCGGTGCCAACGGAAAGGCTGCAAAGGTCGCACTCACAGCCATCATGCGAAAGCTGCTCGTCCTTGCCAACGCCCTTCTGAAAAACAGTAGAACCTGGACGACGAATCTGGCTTGACCAGACGGATACTCTAACGTCCGATGTCCGGGGCGGATTGCCGCCTCGGACCTTCGGAGCGGCGGCCTTTATGCCGGCACCCGCCGGCATAAAGGCTCACGCGGTGATTCGTTCCTCGACGTCGCGTGGCTCCCGCAGGACATAGCCGCGCCCCCAAACCGTTTCGATATAATTGCGGCCATCGCTCGCATTGGCGAGCTTTTTGCGCAGCTTGCAGATGAACACGTCGATGATCTTCAGTTCCGGCTCATCCATGCCGCCGTAGAGATGGTTGAGAAACATTTCCTTTGTCAGGGTCGTTCCCTTGCGCAGCGAGAGCAGCTCCAGCATCTGATATTCCTTGCCGGTCAAGTGCACCCGCGCGCCCGCGACCTCGACGGTTTTTTGATCGAGATTGACGATAAGATCTCCCGTCGCGATGACCGATTGGGCGTGGCCTTTCGAGCGCCGCACGATGGCCTGGATGCGCGCGACCAATTCGTCCTTGTGGAACGGCTTGGTCATATAATCGTCGGCGCCAAAGCCCAGGCCCTTGACCTTGTCCTCGATCGCGGCTAGCCCCGAAAGAATGAGGATTGGCGTCTTGACCTTGGCGACGCGCAAGGTGCGCAAGACCTCATAGCCCGACATATCTGGGAGGTGCAGATCGAGCATGATGATATCGTAATCGTAGAGCTTGCCAAGATCGACACCCTCCTCGCCGAGATCCGTCGTATAGACGTTAAAGTTCTCGGACTTGAGCATCAACTCTATGCTTTGCGCCGTCGCGCTGTCGTCTTCAATCAGTAGAACGCGCATGTGAGGTCCCAGCCTTCCCCCGTCGGTCGCCTTGCCGGCGCGCAAGATCGCTTCAAGTCCCCTCCGGCGGCTGTTCAGGCCGGTTGTCCCGAGACGGGCTCGCTACGAATTCCGTAACCTTAACGGGCATTGGTTAACAAAAACATTCCGTCGAAAAGACGCTTCAACCTCGCCGTCGCCTGCCTCGCCACGGTCACGCGGTTGATTCGTTCCGCTGCGTCTTGCCGCAAACCTTGGCAAACGAAGCTTGCGCGACGAAGGACAGCGATCGATGGATTTTGATCCCGCGAGGTTCAAAACCCGGCGAGACCGCGGTTGGCCCGCCGCCGCCACGCACCCGCCGAATCGAAGCACGGGACAACTATACACGCTGGCCACCGCTCCGAAAGATTTGCGCCGTCTCGCTCACAGGTAACGAATGGGCAACTTTACTGGGGCAGAGTTGAACCGCGCGGGAAAACCCCGCGGGCTAACCGGGCTGGCGCATTTCCCGATCGGATGAGTTCATCCGATCGATAAGGACCCGTGTTATATCAATGAGTTGGAGCAGGCCCTTGGCGACAAAATCTAACCCTTCCTTCAAGACCTTGTCGCGGGTCCAACCCGCGCCTTGGAGTTGAAATAATGAAGTCACGGGAAACTCTTGCCCGGCTCAGGCGCTTCCAGGTCGACGCAACGCACCGCCGCGTCGCGCAAATCGAAACGATGATCGCCGAGTTTTCCAAGATGGCGCGGGAGCTCGAGCGCGAAATCGCAACCGAGGAGCAACGAGCCGGCATATCCGATATATCTCATTTTGCCTACCCTACTTATGCGCGCGCCGCGCGCGCGCGGCGGGACAATCTCCAACGTTCGGCGGAGGAACTGACGACTCAGCTCGACGAGGCCCGCCTTTTTCTTGACGAAGCGCTCGCCGGCCCCGGCAAAGAGCGGATTCTCGATGGCGGCGGCGCGACCCTGCTGGCGGGATAGCTTCCGGAAACCCCCTCGGCGCTCGCCCGCATTGAAACCTGAACTTTTTTTGCTTATTCTCAGGTGAGGCGAAGGCATCGGCAATGGTTCCGCGCGCGGTTTCCTTGAAGTTACCCCTTGCTATCGGAGCACGCATTGTGCACGGATGCCGCCCGGGCACGGCGGGGCTCGCATCGCGGCGCGGCCATCCATGCCATCCGGAGAGCAATGAAGCGCATACTTGATTTTGTCTGGCCGCTGATGGGCCTCGCCGCGGTTGCCGTTTCGCTTTGGCTTCTCCACCGGGAGTTCAAAGGCGAAGCTGTTGGGCCGGAGGTGTGGGATTATCTACAATCGATCTCGCTCGGAAATTATCTGCTGGCGGGCCTATCGACGTTCGTCGCTTATGCCGCGTTGGCTTGGTACGACCGGATCGCGCTGCTCCATCTCGGCGTGAAGAATATCTCCTGGGTCTTTATCTCTCTCTGCTCCTTTACGACCTACGCCCTCTCGCATAATATTGGCGCAACCGTTTTTTCAGGCGGAGTGGTCCGCTATCGCGCCTACCACTCGAAAGGGCTGAGCGCGGTGCAAGTCGCGGTTCTTGTCGCCGTCACCTCGTTGACGTTCCTCCTCGGCACCGTCCTGCTTGGCGGCCTCATATCGGTTCTGGAGCCGGAGCAATTAAGCCGCTTCCACGGGATGTTGCCGGAAAACTTGCGATTTCTCACCGATAAAACGACCGCCAGGTTGGTGGGCGTGGTTTTCCTCAGCGGCGTCGCCGTCTATGTGATCGGTTCCATTTTCAAGCTTAGGCCCCTGATAATAAGAGGTTTCCGGCTGGAATATCCGAAACCGGAAATCACCGCCCGGCAACTGCTGGCGGCGCCCCTCGAACTCCTCGGAGCCGCTGGAATAATCTATTTCGCTTTGCCGGAGGCCGGCAATCCCGGCTATTTCATCGTGCTCGGGGTATTCATCGCCTCGTTTGGCGCCGCGCTCTGGTCCAGCGCGCCAGGCGGCTTGGGCGTTTTTGAATTGTTCTTCATCAGCGCGATGCCGGAAATGCCGAAAACTCAGGTACTGGCGGCCTTGCTGGTCTTCCGGCTTACCTACCTGCTGATTCCCCTTTTCCTGTCGATTTTCGTGATCATCATTTTCGAACGCAATAGGCTTAAGGAAGTGCTTCACCACAAGGACGGCCATCCTGTGCCGGACTTGGAGGCAAAGCCAACGGTTGAACGCAAGCAGGCGAGCCTCACTTGAAGCGACTCCAGAAAAGCCGTCGCCTCGCCAAATTTTGGTACTAAGCGGCCGGCCCGCTTGAGCACCGGCGATACCAACGCATACGGCACGAAGGATGATGATCTCCCCGCCGCAATGGCGGCGCTTGAAGCGTTCATCGATGTCCGGCATATGGAACTTACTTCCCTTAACGGGGCATTCTCCGGCAAAATGCGCCCGCTTCCACCATGCGCACACGGTAGGCCCGGCGCTCGACAGAATGCGCTGGCGGGCCCTATACTTTTGTAAAGCACCGGCACGGGCCTTTCAGCCAAATGAGCCTTCCACAAAACGTCATCGAAACGATCGGGGCAACCCCTCTCGTCAAACTACGCCAAGCGTCGGAACTGACCGGCTGCACCGTTCTGGGCAAGGCGGAGTTCATGAATCCCGGCGGATCGGTGAAGGACCGCGCGGCGCTCGCTATTGTCAATGACGCGATCGCGCGCGAAAACTTGCGGCCGGGCGGATTGATCGTCGAAGGTACAGCGGGCAATACCGGAATCGGTCTTGCGCTCGTCGCCAATGCCTTGGGCTACAAGACCGTGATCGTCATTCCCGACACCCAGAGCCAGGAGAAAAAGGACCTGCTCCGGCTGCAAGGCGCCGAACTGATCGAGGTTCCGTCGGTCGCCTATTCCGATCCCAACAATTACGTGAAACTTTCCGGTCGCCTCGCCCTGCGGCTGGCCGAGGAATATCCGGCCGGCGCGATCTGGGCCAATCAGTTCGACAATATCGCCAATCGCCAGGGCCACTTCGAGACGACCGGGCCCGAGATTTGGGCGCAAACGGAAGGCAAGGTCGATGGTTTCACTTGCTCCGTCGGCACTGGCGGAACGCTTGCCGGCGTCGGCATGGCGCTGAAGGTCAAAAACCCCAATATCAGAATCGCGATTTCCGATCCCTTGGGGGCCGCCCTCTATTCCTATTACACAAGCGGCGAGCTGAAATCGCACGATTCTTCGATCACCGAAGGAATAGGTCAAAGCCGGATCACCGCCAATCTCAAGGATGCACCGGTCGATCTCGCCTATCAGATCTCCGATAAGGAAGCCTTGCCCATTCTGTTCGATCTCGCCGAGCACGAGGGCCTGCTGCTCGGCGGCTCGTCAGGCATCAATGTCGCGGGCGCGATCCGTCTTGCCAATGAACTTGGGCCCGGCCACACGGTTGTGACCATCCTCGCCGATTCCGGAGCGCGCTACCAATCGAAACTCTTCAACCCAGAATTCCTGCGCTCGAAAAATCTGCCGGTGCCAGGCTGGATGGAACGCAAGCTGTCGATCACGCCGGATTTCGTTTGAGCAGCCGCCAAACGAAATTAGCCGTAATAAATCAGGTTTTGGCCTTGCCGGCGGCCGTTGCTTCCGGCACCTCGACCAGACGGCCGGTCTTCACATCGTAGTAATAGCCGTAAACCGGAACATAGCCGGGCACCAGCGGGTGCGAGCGGAGGCGTTTGACGTCCTCGACCACGCTTGCCGCAAGGTCCTTGAACGCTAGCCATTTCACGAAATGCCCGTCGACGCTGCCGGGACCGCGCCCGTGGTCGTGCCAGCCTTTTTCGTCGACCGTCGCGCCTTCGAGGCTCTGTTCGAGGAGGTTGCTGATGATCTCGTCGTCGAACGTCAGCATGCCGCAATCGGAATGATGGACGACAAACCATTCCCGCGTGCCAAGCAGCTTATAGGAAATCACCAGCGAGCGAATAGCATCGTCGCTGGCGCGCCCGCCCGCGTTGCGGATCACATGCGCATCGCCTTCGGAGAGGCCGGCATATTTGGCGGGATCGAGACGCGCGTCCATGCAAGTAAGGATGGCGAATCGCCGCGCCGGCGGCATCGCCAATTGCGATTTGGCGCCGAAGCTTGCGGCGTAGTTTTCATTGGCTCTCAAGACTTCCGACAGAACCGGCATCAGTAACCTCCCACAAAGCGACACGCTAAATTACCTTTAGCTGAACTGGCTTTAGACGGTTTGCCCCCCGCGTCAAAGCCCGGATCGAGAAAGTCACGCTCTTTTGATCCGCCGTGATGCAGGGCTCCAGCGGGCAGCCGTCCGCCTCGGATTGATGCCCGCGACGGCAAGCAAGGAGCGCTAAGATGTTTGGTTCCACATCAATTTTTCCCCGAAAACCGGCATCCCCTTTTCGCCAATGATGCTTGGCGCCGCTCGGCGAGATGGCTGCAAGTTTCAACCATTTTTTCGTAACCCGGCCGCTGGACCGGAACGAGACGACTAAGCAAATGAGACAGCTCAGATCATGGAGAGAGCCCAGATCACGCAAACCAGCAGGATAAAATTCTTGATCGCGGAATGCGGGACACCGTCAGCTTCGATGCTTACGCTCATGAGCATGGCAAACTGAAATGATTCAGTCTATATTTTGTGAAGCGCGGAACTGGAAGCCGCACCTGCCGCGAAATGCCACGTCAAGCGTGAGGCACGGGCATGACAACAATCCCGCAAGACTCTTTTTTCGTCTCGACCGCGTGGCTTGCGGAAAATCTGGATGCGCCGGACCTTGCGGTGATCGACGGCACGTTTTTCCTGCCCGACGAAAAACGCGATGCCAAGGCGGAATATCTCGAAGGGCATATCCCCGGCGCGGTCTTCTTTGACATCAATGCGATCGCCGATCATACGACGAATTTGCCGCATATGCTGCCGCGCCCCGAAAACTTTGCCGAGGCGATGGAAAACCTCGGCCTTGGCGACGGCTTGCGCTTCGTCGTCTACGACGCCTCCAACTTGCAAGGGGGAGCCCGCGTCTGGTGGAACTTGCGAGTCTTCGGCGCGCGGGATGCAAAAATCGTCGCGGGCGGATTGCCGCGATGGCGGGCCGAGGGACGCCCGCTCGAACAGGGACTCGTGCGCCGCGCGCCCCGGCGCTTCAGCGTGAATTTTGACAAAACCGCGGTCGTTGACGCAGGAAATGTGAAGGAAGCATGCGAAGACGGTTCGGCGCAGGTTCTCGATGCGCGCGCGGCAGCGCGGTTTAGCGGCATGGCAGCCGAGCCTCGTCCCGGATTGCGCTCGGGCCATATTCCCGGCAGTCTCAATCTGCCGTGGCGCGACGTGGTCCAATCAGGCGAGATCAAACCAGCGGGCGAAATCAAGACCCTCATGGCGCAGGCTGGGGTGGATATTGAACGCCCAGTGATCACCAGCTGCGGCTCTGGCGTGACCGCCGCGATTCTTGTGCTTGCGTTGGCAAGCGTGGGGAAAAGCGATGTCGCGCTTTACGATGGCTCATGGGCGGAATGGGGCGCGCGCCCCGATCTGCCCGTGGCGGGAAACAAATGTTAACTTCCGTCCGCTCGCAAAGAAAGCCATGAAAGCCACGCGTCGCCAACAGTAAAATTATTTGCCGCAGCAAAAAGACTTGACGCGGCATAAGGTTGCGCTAGCATGTGCAAATGCACGAATGGCTTGAAACTTTAATCAGTTTTCGAGCGTTCAATGCCTATGTGGAGCATCCGGCGGCCGCCGGATGTGGCCTGGTCCAACGCGGCACGCGCTTGCGTTTTTCTCCCGGATCGAGCCGATTGGCCCTGAGAGGCTTCCACGCTTCCCCCGCCCTTCTTGGGGGCTACCCATCCCGTATTTCCGAAGCCGGCCCGGTCTTCAGTAGCGTACCGGCGGGCGGGGCTACGCACGGAAGGGGATACAACCGTCTCGAGACATAAGGAGTGACACACATGTGTGACTATTCGCTTGAAATGTACGCCTCCCGGCCTGCCCGCGAGTCCGAGAAATATGTGACCACTCGCTTTCCTTCGGGAAGCATTGGCCTCGCCTCGCCTGGCGATTGCACGACGGCAGTCTGCGTTCAATATGATACGCATATCAAGCTCGAAGGGATATCGAGCGATCTCCAAACGCGCCTCGGCGTTAGCGACGAGGAACGCGTCATCTTCGCGCGGCTCGAACACGGCGCCTATCGCGATGGAATCAAATTCGGCAACGGTAAGGAAATCTCCCTCCAGCTTCTCGGTTCCGGGGTCGGTGCGACACTGGTTGCAACGGCGGAAAAGCCCCAAAGCAACCGCGAGCGGCGGGTCGTTCTCGAAACAGTGGAATAATAGTTCTCAGACTAGGATCACGATAGGACCCACCGCGTGGCAGACACGCGGTGGGTCTTTTTGTTCGCCCAAGTGCGCAGTGGCGGGCTTGTTTGGCGTCATGCAAATCCGGCGAGCCTTTCGCGGTGGAAGCGTGACAGTTGCCGCGGTATGGGAGGATAAGCGCTGCTCGTAAGAGTGCCTCGCGTGCGCGCACCAAGCGAGGAACGCTGTTCGCCCACCGCAGCCGGATTCTTGTTTGTTTTAGCCAAAACGAGGCTATGCCGGCGGTATTTTACACCTTCGCCGCCTCGCCGCCCAGATTCCTGGCCCGCAATTTGCCTAATAGCTTGGCGCGCCAGGAGACAGCCATTCCGGTATGCCCCCGGCGGCGCTCGGGCAGTTTTCCTTGGCAGTTTTGCTTGGCAGGTGCTATGAGCCGGCTAAAGTGCCGCTTGCACGCTTCTTTCCGGTTTACCGGCACACCGCAACAAAAAAGCCAAAAAATGCCCATGAAGAAAATCGAGGCAATTATCAAACCTTTCAAACTCGATGAAGTGAAGGAGGCGCTGCGCGAAGCGGGCGTCTCCGGTATCACCGTCACGGAAGTGAAAGGCTTCGGCCGGCAAAAGGGCCACACCGAACTCTATCGCGGGGCGGAATATATCGTCGATTTCCTCCCCAAGGTCAAAATTGAAGTTGTGGTTTCCGAAGCAAGCGCCAGTCTCGCCGCAGATGCGATCCGCAAAGCCGCGCAAACGGGCCGGATTGGTGACGGAAAAATCTTTATCTCGGAGGTGGAGAACGCCATCCGCATCCGGACTGGTGAAACTGGAACGGAGGCGATTTGATCCTCTGGATTACCGCGAAATCGTGCAAGCCGATTCCCCGCTCCCCGCCCAATACGCTTAATTCTAAAAACAGAGCCAAGAAGAGAGGGTAAGACATGAAGACCGCCAAGGATGTGCTTAAAAACCTCAAGGACCATGAGGTAAAATACGTCGATCTCCGCTTTACCGATCCGCGCGGCAAGTGGCAGCATGTCACTTTCGACGTGACGATCTTCGATGAGGATACGTTTGCCGAAGGTTTGGGGTTCGACGGTTCCTCGATCGCCGGCTGGAGGGCGATCCATGAATCCGACATGACCCTGATGCCGGATCCGGCAACGGCGGCGATCGATCCTTTTTTCGCGGCGCCCACGATGTCGATCATTTGCGACATTCTCGACCCCACGACCCGCGCGCCTTACAACCGCGATGCGCGCGGCATCGCCAAGAAGGCCGAAGCCTATGTGGCTTCCACAGGGATCGGCGATACCGCCTACTTCGGTCCCGAGGCCGAGTTCTTCGTCTTCGACGACGTCCGTTTCAGCACCGATCCCTATAACACTGGCTTTATCGTTGATTCGACCGAATTTCCGTCGAATTCGGACACCCCTTACGAGGGAGGCAATCTCGGTCACCGGATGCGCACCAAGGGCGGCTATTTCCCAGTGCCGCCGCAAGATTCGGCGCAGGACATGCGTGGCGAAATGCTCGCCGCCATGGCGCAGATGGGCGCCAAGGTCGAAAAGCACCACCACGAGGTGGGTTCGGCGCAGCATGAACTCGGCATGAAGTTCGAGCCGCTGACGACGATGGCCGATCACCTTCAGGTCTACAAATATTGCATCCAGCAGGTGGCGCAAAGCTACGGCAAGACGGCAACCTTTATGCCGAAGCCGGTGTTCGGCGACAATGGTTCGGGAATGCATGTCCATCAATCGATCTGGAAAGCCGGCAAGCCGGTATTCGCCGGCAACAAATACTCCGATTTGAGCCAAGAATGCCTTTACTACATCGGCGGGATCATCAAGCATGCCCGGACGGTGAATGCCTTCACCAACCCGACGACGAATTCCTACAAGCGGTTGGTGCCTGGATACGAGGCGCCTGTCCTCCTCGCCTATTCGGCGCGCAATCGCTCGGCAGCCTGTCGTATTCCCATGTACTCGCCCGACCCCAAGGCGAAGCGCGTCGAAGTGCGTTTCCCAGATCCGGCGGCCAACCCTTACCTCGGATTCGCCGCGATGCTGATGGCGGGCCTCGACGGGATCCTGAACAAGACCGATCCGGGTCAGGCGATGGACAAGGATCTCTACGATCTGCCGTCAAAGGAAGTAAAGAAAATCCCAACCGTCTGCGGCTCGCTGCGCGAAGCCCTCGGCAATCTCGACAAGGATCGCGCTTTCCTCAAGGCGGGTGGCGTCTTCGACGACGACGTCATCGACAGCTACATCGAACTGAAAATGGGCGAGGTTATGCGCTTCGAGATGGCCCCGCACCCGGTCGAGTTCGACATGTATTATTCATGTTGATTTTATCCGAAGGAGCTGATCGAGGGCGGCCTAAGGGCCGCCCTTTTTCGTCAGCCTTCAAGCCTCGATCCCATGGAAACGGCCTCTGGCCGGGCGGTTCTGGAGCCGCGATACCGGCTTGCAGGCTTTTAAGCGCGCTTGAAACTTTTCGGCCCCGGCTCCCGTAAAGATCAGCATGCCGGACGATTAAGCCGGCGATTTTGAAAAGGAACACATCATGAAATTCCATCGCAAGATGCTCGCCGCCATGGTCTTCCTGGCTGGCGCAGGCGCGGCTGGCGTAGCTTCCGCCGAAATGACCAAAATGGTCGGCGGCGCGGCCATGTACCCAAGCAAGAACATCATTCAGAATGCCGTCCAATCGAAGGATAACACGACGCTCGTCGCGGCGGTCAAGGCGGCGGGCCTCGTTGACACCTTGGAAGGCCCCGGTCCTTTCACCGTTTTTGCGCCGACCAACGCGGCCTTCGCGCAGCTTCCCGCGGGCACCGTCGATACATTGCTAAAGCCGGAGAACAAGGGTCAGCTCACAACCGTCCTGATATATCACGTGCCACTTGACCACCGCCGATCTTAGGGAAGCCGTCAAGGAGGGCGGTGGACAGGCAACACTCAACACGGTGCAGGGCGAGCCGCTGAGGATTACGGAAAAAGGAAGGGCCTTCTATGTTTTTGACTCCAAGGGCGACGCCGCGCGGATCACGATCGCCGACGTTCTGCAATCGAACGGCGTGATCCATGTCATCAACAAGGTTTTGATGCCCTGAACATTTCGATGCCGGCGTTCGTCGCAAAGAAGCCACGGGCAGCGCGCGCGCCCGTGGACTTAATTGAAACACGCGAACACGATCTGCGTGGCTCCGAAACGGCGCGTTTCGCAGGAAACAAAACCTTCCGGCAAATCCATGTCCGCTCCCGCGCGCTCTTCGATGACAACGAGCGCGCCCTTGTCGAACCAGCCTCCATTGCGCAAAACTTTGAGCGTTGGCGGGACGAGACCCTTTCCATAGGGCGGATCGACGAAGGCAAGGTTAAACTTCTCCTGCTGCGGCGCCGCTCCTAGCTTGCGTGCGTCGCGCCGGAGAATGCGAGCCGCGCCCGAAAGGCCGAGCGCCGCGAAGTTGGCGCGGATGATCGCGCAGGCTTGCGCTCCCTGATCCACCAGTAACGCAACCGCCGCGCCGCGCGACAGCGCCTCGATCGCCATGGCGCCGGTACCAGCGAATAGGTCGATGACCCGGGCGCTCGCGACCGGGTCGCCGTAGGAATGCGCGAGAATATTGAAAACCGTCTCGCGCAGGCGGTCCGAGGTCGGCCGGATCGCGTCGGAACCTGGGCTTTTCAACGCCCGGCCTTTCAACCTGCCGCCGACAATACGCATGGTGCATCACGATTTGCCGCGAGGGCGCCCTTTTGGGGGTCCGCCGCGTCCTCTGGGCGCGCCGTCGCTCGGTGGTTTTGCGCGGCCCGCCGGTCTGCCACCCCCTGGCTTTGCGTAGGGTCTTGGCGTGCGCGGACCATTGGAACGCTTGTGCGCTTGGTCGCGGCCCCGTAGCGCGCGATCCGGGTTTCCAACCGTGCGCCGGCCGTCTTCCTCAGCGAATTTCCGGTAAGGCTGCGCCAGACGTTGCGCCCGATCGGTATCGACATTGGGAGTACGGGGAGCCGAGGTTTTTTGTCCCCTGGGAGGCTTTTGCCAGCGTTCCTGCCTGGTTTTTTGAAACGCGCCCTCCGTCATGCGTTCTTGTGTTGGCTTGGAGCTTGGCTCTGGACCGCCGGCACGCCACGCGGGGCGTTCGCTTGAGTCATTTCGATCCCCGCGCCCGGCGTCGAAGCGGCGTCCATTGCGCCTGTCCGGCGGCTTACGCTTGTCTTGGCGTTTGGCGGACACGAGCCGTTCGACATAAACCGTGCGTCCGCCGCGATCGGCCGTCTCGTGACGCTCGATCCGCTTGCGCTCCTTTGGCGGCTCGCCATATTCGGCGCGCAGCGCGGAAACATGTTTGCGCGCGGGAGGTGTCGGTTTAACCTTCAACCCGGCTCTTGGTTCGGGTTGGCGATCGTCCCCCCGCGGTGTCGCCGCGCGTGAACTTCGTGTCCCATGCGGTGCATTCCCGTGATCGCGGCTAGGACCGGCGCTGCTCTTTTGCTGCCCCGCGTTCGCGACATCGACAACTTCCGCCGCTTCGTTTTCAGCATGAAGCGGGCTCGAAAAATCCGCGCCCGCGGCCTTGGCGAGCGCCGGTCCCAGCTGATCGCGCAGGACGCGCGTGCGCACCTCTTCGACCGCGCCCTCGGCGAGTTCGCCGAGTTGGAACGGTCCGAAGGAAAGCCTGATCAGGCGGTTGACTTGAAGCCCGACATGTTCGATTACGCGCTTGATCTCGCGGTTCTTGCCTTCGCGCAACGCCATCGTTAGCCAGCTGTTGGCGCCCTGCACGCGATCGAGGGTCGCCTCGATACCGGCATACTTCACGCCCTCGAGTGTCAGACCCTCGCGGAACCGATCGAGAATGGCTTGATCCGTTTCGCCTTTTGCCCGAACGCGGTAACGCTTGACCCAGCCGGTGGCAGGCAATTCGAGGACCCGCGCGAGCCCCCCATCATTGGTGAGCAGCAACAGCCCTTCGCTAGTGATGTCGAGCCGGCCGATGCTGACCACGCGCGGGCCGTCTGGCCAATGTTGCCGCAAATAATCGAAAATCGTCGGCCGGCCCTGCGGATCGCGCGCGGTCGAAACGAGGCCGCGCGGCTTATGAAACAAAAAGAGCCGCGTGCGGGCGCGATGGGCGAGCGGCGCGCCGTCGATGGTCACCTTATCTCCCCGCGCCACATTGACCGCCGGGTTGGTCAGCGCCACACCGTTCAGGGCGACGCGGCCTTCGCCGATCCAAGCTTCCGCCTCGCGCCGCGAGCAGAGCCCAGCCCGCGCCATGACCTTGGCGATGCGTTCTCCGGTTTCGTGGCCGTTGCACGGCGCGGCCTTGTGGCTTAAGCGCGGGGGCCGAGCGGTGACCGCATCCGCTAAATCTTTCTTGGCGGCCGTGTGGCCTCGCGGCTTTTTGGGGTGATCGGGTCGCGCCCGTGCGCCAGCCGGAAACCGCCCGGCGTCATGGCGGCGAGGGTGCTCTTTCCCTGGATGTTCGCGCATAGAACCCTGATAACAGACTATTGGCTAAAAAGGGAACAACACGTTCGATCCTCGCGACCCCGCTTTTTGACCATGATCGCTTCGGCGGGGTTTGCACATGGTCTCTATCCATTTGTTTTCTCGCATGATCCAATCCAAACAGTCTGCACTTTTTTACGTCGCGATCCACGAACCACATGTTTCGGCAAGCAATTGCTGTCTTGAAATGCAACTGTGCGTCATTTATCGTTTTAGGTGTTCAGCATGCTGCCTCCAGCGGACCCGCCGACAGAGGGGGTGGGCCTTGGTCCGATCGTCAAACGCGAAACCGCCGCCGGCTTCGTTCGCCTCGCGCTCCGTCCGCTTCCTGTCCGATCCGCGGTGCTTTGTCACCTTGCCACGAGTGGCGCATCATGAATCCAAACATCCCCGATAGGCTATTGGAGGGCGAAAAACAGTTCCAGTTGCTGGCCGATTTCGTGCCGCAGTTGATGTGGCTAGCGAACCCTGACGGATGGATCTACTGGTATAATAAGAGGTGTTACGATTACTCCGGGACAACAGCCGACCAGATAGCAGGCTGGGGCTGGCAAGTCGTGATTGACCCCGATGCATTGCCGGCGCTGATGGAAGGCTGGACTCGAGCCATCGAGAATCGCGAGCCATTCGAAATGGTGTTTCCGCTCAAGGCGGCCGATGGAAGCTTCCATCCGTTCCTGTCGCGTGTTCAACCGCTAAAAGACGATCAAGGCAAAGTGCTTCGATGGTTTGGCACGCTCACGGACATCTCCGAGCAAAAGCGTGTTGAAGAGCACCTTCAGCTCCTTCTCAACGAGCTCAATCATCGGGTGAAGAATACCCTTGCGACCGTCCAGGCCATTGCAAGCCAGTCGTTCAGGAAATTGCCAAGGGAAGATTTCCAGACGTTCCATGAGCGCCTTGTGGCGCTGTCGCGCGCAAACGATTTGCTCACCCGGAGAAATTGGGAGGCAACGGACCTGCGTGAGATCGTCCGCCAATCGCTCGCTCCTCTTTGTGCAATTTGGCCTGATGACCGGCTCGCGATTGAAGGACCTGCCGTGCTCATTCCGGCCGACCGCACTGCAACGTGGTCGATGGCGCTCCATGAGCTTTGCACGAATGCGCTCAAACACGGTGCTTTAAAATCCGAAGGGGGCAAGGTCAATATCGAATGGGGCGCGCCAGAGCAAGGACGACTGCGCTTTCGCTGGAGCGAGCATGGAGGCCCGCCCGTTACCGTACCTAGGCACCGCGGCTTCGGCTCACGTCTCATCGAAAGCTTGGGGGGCGAATTGGCGGGCAGCACAAACATCCTATTCGAGCCTGGCGGACTGATTTGCACGATCGATGCCCCGATACAAACACCCGCATGCGTGTGATCGTAGGGGCTCGTGTTAACGCACTTGCCGCAGTGTGCCGCGCGGCCTATCGTACTTCGATGCGGGGGCGCTGACATGAAGAATCATGCTGCGATGCGGCCCAACGAAAGCGATCCCATGTCTTGCGCTTTTTTTGAAGCGCGCGCCGCATTGGAACGCGACGAGGTGCCGGTCGGCGCCGTGATCGTCCGCGCTGGCGCAATAATTTCGCGCGCGGGCAATCAGACCTTGGGGGACAAGGATCCAACCGCGCACGCGGAGGTTCTCGCGATTCGCCGAGCGTGCCGCGAGGAGGGATCCGAAAGGCTTTCCGGCTGCGATCTTTACGTAACGCTGGAGCCTTGCGCGATGTGCGCGGCGGCGATTTCCTTCGCCCGGCTGCGGCGCCTCTATTTTGCCGCGCCGGACCCAAAAAGCGGCGGGGTCGAGCACGGCCCGCGTTTTTTCGCGCAAACAACCTGTCATCACGCGCCGGAAATCTACGGCGGCATCCGCGCAAGCGAAGGCGCCGGCATGTTGACCTCTTTTTTCATGGCACGCCGATGAATGTTTTTAAGAAGACCGTGCATGTTCTCTCGCCAATTCTATCTTGTGACAGAGGCGAATGATCCGCGAGGACGCATGCCAATGCCACGTCGCGCGGCGTACTTGACAGGCGAACCGCGCAACCTCTAAACGATCGGCAGTCCGAGCCCACCCCCAACATGACCGTCAAGCCGAAGCTACATGTCCTTCTCTGCGCGCCGCGCGGCTTCTGCGCCGGAGTAGTGCGCGCCATTGATGCGGTGGAGGAGGCGCTCCGGATCCATGGCGCGCCGGTCTATGTCCGTCACGAGATCGTGCATAACAAATATGTCGTCGAAGGGCTGAAGGCCAAGGGCGCGATTTTTGTCGAGGAGCTCGACGAGGTGCCGGATACGGAACAGCCGGTGATCTTTTCCGCTCATGGCGTGCCGAAGTCGATTCTGGAAAATGCCGAAACGCGCAAAATCTTCGCGATCGACGCCACCTGCCCGCTGGTCACCAAAGTCCATCGCGAGGCCGAACTGCATCATCGCCAAGGCCGCCAAGTCCTTCTCGTCGGCCATGCCGGACATCCGGAGGTCGTCGGCACCTTGGGGCAATTGCCAAGCGATTCGATCGTTTTGGTTCAGACTCCGGAGGAAGTCGAAAATTTCCGGCCAAGGGACGAGAATAATCTAGCCTATGTGACCCAGACGACGCTCTCGGTCGATGACACGCGCGCGATGGTCGCGGCCCTGACGCGGCGGTTTCCCAATATCGTTGGACCGCATCGCGAGGATATTTGCTACGCGACGACCAACCGGCAGGAGGCGGTGAAGCGCGTGGCCCCGGCCGTCGATGCTTTGCTCGTCGTCGGCTCTTCCAATTCGTCGAATTCGCAAAGGTTGAAGGAAGTGGCCGAACGCGCGGGATGCAAGCTCGCCCGTCTCGTCTTGCGCGCGGAGGACGTCGAATGGGATTTGTTCAGCAATATTTCCTCGCTCGGAATCACGGCTGGCGCCTCGGCGCCCGAAATTCTCGTCGAGGAAATCATGGATGCTTTCGCAATGCGCTTTGAAATGCACGTCGAGACGGTATCGACGGCGGACGAAAGCGTATTTTTTCCGCTCCCGCGCGAATTGCGCCAGGTGGTGGCAAACGAGAGTTAGTACGGTGCTTTCGCTGCCATAACGAAGACGCCTTGATCCAACGTCACGGCCCTTTTGACACAAGTTTCAGCGATCCTCATCGCGGGGCCGACAGCGAGCGGCAAGTCGGCCTTGGCGCTTCGTCTCGCCCGTGCCCTCGGCGGCGTGGTGATCAACGCCGATTCGATGCAGGTCTACCGCGATCTGCGGGTGCTGACGGCGCGTCCCGATCGCGAAGACGAGGCCAAGGCGCCACATCGGTTGTTTGGCCACGTCGATGGCGCGGTCAATTATTCCACAGGGCTTTGGCTTGCAGATGCTTCGATTGCGCGGGAGGAGGCAAAGCAGGCACGCTTGCTGCCGATTTTCGTGGGTGGCACCGGGCTTTATTTCAAGGCTTTGACGGAAGGACTTTCCGCGATTCCGCCGGTGCCCGAGGAAGTGCGCGCGAAAGTCCGCGCGCGCGCGGCGAATGCGCCGGTCGCTGACCTCCATGCCAGCCTCATGCGCCACGATCCGGCAACCGCGGCGCGATTGCGGCCGAGCGATCCGCAACGCATCTTGCGCGCCCTCGAAGTTTTCGAGGCGACCGGACAGAGTCTCATCGCTTTCCATGCCGCCCGCGCGGCCCCGCTTCTCGCTGCGAAAGATATCTTCGCGGTCTTCCTCGCGACGGAAAGAAAGGCGCTGAAGGCGCGGATCGATGCGCGTTTCGATGCCATGCTTGAAGCCGGCGCGTTGCAAGAGGCGGCAGGGCTCCGCGAGCGGCGCCTTGATCTCGCGTTGCCGGTTATGCGCGCGCATGGCGTGCCCCATCTCATCGCGCATCTTAATGGCGAAATATCGCTGGCGGAAGGGGCGCGGCTGGCCAAGCGCGACACGGCCCGCTACGCCAAGCGGCAATTGACGTTCGCGCGGCATCAACTCGAGTCTTTCCGCTGGATGACTCCCGAGGAGGCGGAGACGCTCGCCTTGGCCGAATGTTCCGGCCTCAATGCCGCCAGAAAATAATCTGGCCGAGGGTGAGCAGAATTTCGGCCATGATCAGGATTACTACCGTCACTTCGAGCCTGGTCGCCCGGTTGGCGTCGATCATATCGGTGAGCGTGCGCGCGGTTTCGACGATCGTATCGAGCTTCCGCTTTAAGGTTCCAGCACGCTCCTTGAGTTCGTATTCATCCTCGAGGCGGGCATAGAGCCGCTCCAGATCGGGCCGGTCCCACAGCACGTCGGGCTTTTCCTCGACGGCGACATGGCCCGACACGCGATGTTGGACAAGGAGCGTCTGACCTATCAATCTCAGCATCGAGCGGCGCTTCCAGGGCGGCCGGCCATTTCGCGCGAGTTCTGTCGCGAAGGGCTCTATAATATCGAAGACGGCATTGACTTCGCGTTCGTCGCGGCCGAGCGAGACGCTTTTGGCGAGCGCGTCGGCGACAACGAGAAGACGCTGCGCCGAAAGATCTTTTATGGCGATGGCACCGCCGGGCGGAACCTTGTCGTCAAGGTCCGGCGAGATTTCGAGAATGGCGGATTCGTCGTCGATATGTTCGTGCGGTCCCGAGACACGCAGTTGGACCTGCTTGAGCACACTGTCTTCTTCGAGCGGCGACAGCCCAACCATGACCGCGACGCCGAAACGGTAAAGCGCGACGAAGCCCTTCGCACCGGCATGAAAGGCGAGCGGTGTCGAAGAGATCATGTCAGATCGTTCGAGCCCCGCCGCCTCGATCCGGTCGCCGAGAAGGAGCGCGCGGGCCGTGACACGAGTGACGCCCGGGGAAGTGGGAAACTCTGGCAAAATAGTGGTCATGGCTCATGACTACAGGGCGGGGCGGACGTTTGAAAGCCTATTGCTGCGCGCGCTCGGGCGAGCCTGGCAAGTCAGAGGGGGCTCGGCAATTTTGGACAGCGCGAGGGAGTTTTTGCCTAACGGTGGCGAGTATGGCCGTCGGTTGAGGAGAGATGTTGACGAAACGAATCCGCCGGAACCACAGCCCGGCATTCAAGGACCATTCGACGGGCTCGGGAGTGGCCTAGGCTGCCGTGAAGGGCGAGAAGACGCCCACAACCTCCTCAAGCTCGCCCAAGGGTGGATTCCGTCCACAGCGCGGCTCCAAGCGGCCTGCCAAGCTAGGGACGGCACAAATTGATCCCCGCTCCTACTGCAGCACCGCCGATCTCGAACATTCTCGCCGCGATTACACGGACAGGCTCCTAGGGCCGATGATCCGACTGTTCCGGGGCACCAAAGTTTGAGCTGGGCTGTCCAATTGTCGTCAGGCGGCGTCCATTTCACAGATAGCGGGCACGATCCCTTTCGGATGGCGACGCCACGCGAGGAGCCACGTCTGCAACAACCAGGTTTCGCTCGCTCCTTGGCGCCATCCCGACCATGTCGGGTCTGCGCCGCGATACTTGATCCAAGGGGGCAGAATGGGTAGATCTTCACACATGGGCTGTCGCGTCATTTTGGCGAGACCTTGCTGGCCACCCAGCCCGTTTCAATTCCAAACGACACACCGACCACCCCACCGATTTTTACGCCGGCAATCGCGCCGCCTCAGCCGCCAACCTGCCGTATCACTTCGGCTCCGAGGGGAGGCGCGTTTCAATTTTTGGACCGGCCGACGCCGGGATCGCGAAACCAATTGACGATTGGATAGCGCCTGTCGCGGCCGAAATTCTTCTTCGTCACCTTTACACCAGGGGCCGACTGGCGCCGCTTATATTCGGCGAGATAAAGAAGCCTCTCGATTTTTTTCACGGTTTCGAGATCGTGCCCCTGGGCAACGACACCGGCGACGCGCATTTCTTTTTCAACGAGCCCTTCGAGAATCGCGTCCAGTACCTCATAGGGTGGCAGCGAGTCTTGATCCTTCTGGTTCTCGCGCAGTTCGGCGGTCGGCGGTTTGCTCAGAATATTTTGCGGGATCACCTCGCCGCCTTTCCCAAGCGCACCCTTGGGCTTCCAGCGGTTGCGCAATTCGGCGAGGCGAAAAACCTCCATCTTATAAAGGTCCTTGATCGGATTGAACCCGCCGTTCATGTCGCCATAGATCGTCGCGTAGCCGACCGACATTTCGGATTTGTTGCCGGTTGTCACGAGCATCGGACCGAATTTGTTGGAAACGGACATCAGCACGGTGCCGCGCGCGCGGCTCTGGATATTTTCCTCTGTAATACCCGGGCTCGTGCCCTTAAAAATCGGAGCAAGGAGCTTTTCGAAGCCTTCAACCGCGGGCGCGATCGGCAAGATATCGTAGCGAACGCCAAGCGCGCGGGCACAGTGCTCGGCATCGTTTAAGGATTCGTTCGAAGTGAAGCGGTAAGGCAGCATGATGCAATGGATGCGTTCGGGGCCGAGAGCGTCGACCGCCATCGCCGCACACAATGCGGAGTCGATTCCCCCCGAAAGGCCCATGACGACACCGGGAAAACCATTCTTATTCACATAATCGCGAAGGCCGAGGGCACAGGCGGCGTAATCGGCTTCGTCGCCCTCCTCGATGTCGCAACACGGTCCCTCGACACAAACAAATCCCTTTGTTCCACGCTCCCAAACCGTCTTCGCGACCACGGCCGCAAAAGCTGGAAGCTGGAACGCGCGCGAGCAATCGGCATTGAGGCCGAAGGACGCGCCATCGAAGACAAGCTCGTCCTGGCCGCCGCACTGATTGAGATAAACGAGCGGCAATTTGCTCTCGGCAACACGCGCGGCTGCGACCGAAAACCGCTCGTTTGTCTTGCCGCGCCAGTAAGGCGAACCGTTGGGAACAAGAAGAATTTCGCCGCCTGTGGCGGCGAGGCATGCGACCGGCTCCGGGCCCCAAATATCCTCGCAGATCGGAATGCCGATGCACACGCGCTTGAAGGAGACAGGCCCCGGCATCGGTCCCGGCGTGAACACGCGCTTTTCGTCGAACACCCCATAATTCGGCAAATCGGCCTTGAAACGGATCGCTTCGATGCGGCCTTTGTCGAGGAGGGCATAGGCGTTGTAGCAATGCCCATTTTCTACCCACGGCAGCCCAATGAGAATCGCCGGTCCGCCGTCGCCGGTCCCGGCCGCGATCTCTTCGCAGGCGGCGCGGCAGGCTTCCAGAAACGCCGGCTTCAAGACGAGGTCCTCGGGTGGATAGCCCGCGATGAAGAGTTCGGAAAACATCACGAGATCGGCGCTAAAGCCGGCCGCTTCGGCACGGGCGGCGCGCACGCGCGCGACATTGCCCGCGATGTCGCCGACCGTGCAATCGATCTGCGCGAGGCCAATGACGAGGCGGTTCGCGGGGGCATTCTGGCTCGTCGTCATTAAAGGGACCTCGTTCGGCGGCCCCGTCCGCCGTCAGGCTTCACGCCGCGGCATCGGCGCGGCCGCGTTCGATCCGTTCCGCCTTGAGCAGCTCGGCGACGAGAAAGGCCACTTCGATCGCCTGCTCGGCATTGAGCCTTGGATCGCAATAAGTATGGTAACGGTCATGCAGGTCCGCCTCCGAGATGGCCCGTGCGCCGCCGGTGCATTCGGTGACATTCTTTCCGGTCATTTCGAGATGCACGCCACCGGCGTAAGTGCCCTCCGCCCGGTGGATCGAAAAAAACGTCCGGATCTCGCCCATGATCTTGTCGAACGGCCGCGTTTTGTAGCCGCCCGCCGCCTTGATCGTATTGCCGTGCATCGGATCGCAGGACCAAACGACCCCGAGCCCTTCCCTTTTCACGGCGCGGATCAGACCCGGCAGACGATCGGCCGCCTTATCGGCGCCAAACCGGCAAATCAAGGTGAGACGGCCGGGTTCGTTCGCCGGATTGAGAATGTCGATGAGCCGCAGCAGCTCATCTTGCGAAAGCGTGGGGCCGCATTTGAGCCCGAGAGGGTTTTTGACCCCACGCGCATATTCCACATGAGCATGGCCCGGATGGTGGGTGCGGTCGCCGATCCAGAGCATATGACCCGAAGTCGCATAATGATCGCCGGTCGTCGAATCGATTCGAGTCAGCGCTTCTTCATAGCCGAGCAGCAAAGCCTCGTGCGAGGTATAAAAATCGGTCTGGCGCAATTCCTGATGCGCCTCGGGATCGAGGCCAATCGCGCGCATAAACCCCAGCGTCTCAGTGATCCGGTCCGCGAGTTCCTGATAGCGGGCGGACTGCGGGCTGTCCTTGATGAAGCCGAGCATCCAGCCATGCGCGTTTTCGAGATTGGCATAGCCGCCGGTGGCAAAAGCACGAAGCAGGTTCAAGGTTGCCGCCGACTGCCGGTAAGCCATCAGCTGGCGGCCGGGGTCGGGTTCGCGTGCGCGGGCCTCGAACGCGATGTCATTCACGCTGTCGCCGCGGTAGCTCGGCAGCTCGACCCCATCGATCGTTTCGGCCGGCGCCGAACGCGGCTTGGCGAATTGACCGGCGATGCGGCCGAGCTTCACCACTGGCAGGGCGGCGGCGAAAGTCGTGACCACGGCCATTTGCAGAAACACCCGGAAAAAATCGCGGATATTGTCGGCGGCGTGTTCGGCAAAACTCTCGGCGCAGTCGCCGCCTTGCAAAAGGAAAGCTTCGCCCGTAGCGACCTTGCCCAGCATACGCTTCAGCTTGCGCGCCTCGCCCGCGAAGACCAGCGGCGGAAAGCCCGCGAGCTGACGCTCGACCTCGGCCAGCGCCGACTGGTCGGCATAATCTGGCGCTTGCTCGATCGGTTTTCGTCGCCAACTGGCGGGCGACCAAGATTCCATGGGCATGTCCTCTCACTCTCGGGCGGCGCCCCAAACCCTTGCGAATTCGGAAATGCCTTATACCGAGGTTTTTGAAAATGGAACATGGAAACGAAAATCCTGGTAGTGGATCAGTCTGATTTTTTCCGCAAAACGCCATAAACAGATGTTTGCGGGATACCACAGAGCAGACATTGTTCGTCGCATTGGCATCGGACTCAAACTTAGGCTCCGTGGTCTTCGTTCGGTTCTGACTTCCATGTGCCGATTCATAGCTTTCGGCTTCCCATATTTGATAGACTTCCCTTCCGTTGACTTAAGGCAGGAAAGAGCGGCAGCGGCTCCATCGCAGTCGACGTCTTTGCCTTTATGTATTCCTCTTGCGATCGATCGGAAGCCCAGACAAAACGTCGGGCACGGGTCACAACGTAGTCATTGATGTGCTTCACCACCGTCTGCGCATCGTAGCGGGCGATCATTTTAAATGATTCAGCGTCGTTTGCTGCCACGAATAGCTTCGTCGGACTTATCGGAATGGAGATGATGCCCTTGGGCTTTCCGAGTGCAAAAATCTCGACAGGTCGGTCCGACGTGAGCAGCGGAACGGGCGATACGGAAAGATCGATCACAGCGAATGGCATCTGATTTATGTGCTGGCAGATGAATTGATTGTCGAGCGATTTGATGACGAGGTTGAGCTGCATCTTGTGCCGGATGAGCGGGTCCATGTTGGCGAAATATTCATCGAAGGTAAGCGGATCAAAGGGCTTACGAATCCTTTCGTATTCCGCCTGCCAAACTTCTCCGCTTCGATCCCATTCGGCAATTGCTCCTTGACGTAGCTCCGGCATCGCGTCTGGATGGCGCAGATATATCCCCAGGACGAATCGAGACCATGCGCTGACGAGTTCGCCAGGCCATGGAGCGCCCGTGGGGTTCAATTGCGCATTGAGAGCTTTGGAACCTAATCTGTCGGCGTAATTGAAGTAGACGTTTTCGAGATGTTGTGCGGTGTCGGGCGGCAGTTCGGGAAAAGCGTAAAGGCCGGTTTCGTATCCAGTCGCACGCGGTCCTGCGCGTTTCACGATGAGCTTGCCTCGCCGGAGGGCGAATTCAGTCAACTTCTTGTCTGCTCCGGCCCACTGCTTCAAGTAGAAGGCCGGAATAAAGTGATGATCATGAGGAATGCTCATGAAAACCAGTATAACATAAAAGCCTCGCGGACCCCCTTAGGTCGATTGCGAGCGGTGAGAGAGAGTGATGCGCAAGCTCCGAGGTTCTACTGAGTCTCTTCCCGGAGACGGTTGGGTTCGATTAGCTCCGGGAGAGTTCTTCGAATGCCATGTCGATCGGCCTTTAAAGCCGAACATCTATGAGTTGCGTCATTGGATGACGAACATCCGAGGCGGCGTGCTCTCCGCTTCGTTCGGTATTGAGAATGAGCTTATCCTGCTCGCGCTTGCGGATGAGTTCGGAAGCAATGATCATGGGTCCGTCGGGTCAGACTATTTCGCTCGCGAGCAGGGATGGCGTGAAGACCATAGGCTTGAGTCGAAGATCGAGCGGGTGAAGCCCGTAATAAGGGCACGTAGGCCAAAGGAGGAAGCCGACAAGATCATCCAGAAGCTAGCTGACTACAGGCACTTGCGGAACCTGCTGGCCCATTACCCCTGCTGGCTAGAGCCGGTAAACGATGCCGAGCTGAGGCAGACGATAGCGCTTAAGCTCTTCATTGCAGACCGCTCATACGTCTGGGAGATCGACCACGCTCAAGCGGTCGAGTGGGACGTGCTTATGACGTTCGTTCGGGTCTCCGTCGAGAATGTGCGAAGGGAGATTGTTGGCGCCCTGCCGCTGTTGGACGACGGCTCGCCGCCTCCAGTCGACGCAGAGAACGCAAACGCCCCTAAGTGAGTGCTGAAAGTTAGGCCGGCGAGACCACATAAGTTGCAGAAGGCCTTGGGCGCTCCCCGCGAGGTCCGCTTTTGAGAACCGCAACTCACTCCTGATTGTCTCATTTGGGGTCACAAGCAGAAATTCAAATTGGCCCACTACCAAAATCCTACCGCTCGTCGAGCGGGCGGCAGTCTGGGCCTTCCGGGCCGGGAATTTCCCGCGCGAACCGCGCGGTGCGCGTTCGCATGGTGACAAGTTCTTCCGCCGATGTCGGATGCAGCGCGATGGTCGCGTCGAAATCGGCCTTTTTGGCGCCCATATTAACGGCAATTCCCAAAAGTTGTGCCATTTCGCTCATCCGCCTCGGAGCGGGCGCGCCAGCGCCAAAATGTTCGTTCGCTCATCCCTCCGCTGGCCGTTCCATCAAGCTACGCTTGCCGGAACCTTTGGCCAGCTTCGCCCAGCAGTTCCTCCTCCTCAAATTGGCTCAACAAACCGCTCACCTAGCGGACCAAAACATCTCGCAGCTTTAGCATCCCCGGGCCCTGCAGTTGCTCCGTCCGGTGCATCGCCGCTGCCGCGAAAAAGGACGATCACGCGCCGGACAGATGTCGTGTTACCTGGACCGGACAAATCGTGTGCTACCTACAATTGCTACGGGCGCCCGCTTGTGCTGGCGGCTCGCCGCACTATAGTGCGCGCCTCTCGAGGATGTCCGCCTCGCCGGGTGGTTAAGAGGACCAGCCGGGAGCGCGAATGCGGACAGCGGAGGGGTGGCCGAGTGGTTGAAGGCGCACGCCTGGAAAGTGTGTATGCGGGAAACCGTATCGCGGGTTCGAATCCCGCTCCCTCCGCCATGCGAAAGCACTAAGGCATTGAATTTCTTAGTATTTCTCACGGAAAAACATTGGCTGTCTTACAATTAGTCTTACAATTCGACGGCGCTTGAGGCGGATTAGCGTGGCCAATGGCGGACGATTTGCCGCGTCACCGGTACAGTGACGGCGAGCGCAAGGGCGCAATAGGAACCCGCGCAGCCAAGCCGGAATCCAGAATAGGAGACACTATGAATTACAAAGCATGGGTGGCCAAAGCAGCAAAGCAGCCAATGGTGCTCGAAAAGGTTGATCCGGAACCGCTGGGGCTGGAGAACGTTGAAGTCGCTGTTGACCATTGCGGATTGTGCCACTCTGACCTCTCCGTTTTAAACAATGACTGGGGGATTTCGCAGTACCCTGCGATTCTCGGTCATGAGGTCAGTGGCCAGGTGACAGCCGTAGGTTCAAACGCCAAAGGCGTCAGAGTCGGACAGCGCGTCGGCGTCGGCTGGAACTCGGGTAGTGACATGCACTGCCACCAGTGCATGTCTGGAAACCATCATCTCTGTCCGAATGTGCAAGCAACGATACTAGGTCATCGCGGCGGCTTTGCGACCCACGTTCGTGCGCACTGGGCGTGGATCATTCCGCTGCCGGAAAAACTAGACTTCGCGGAGGCCGGGCCGCTTTTGTGTGGGGGCATCACCGTCTTTGCGCCACTGGCCCAGTACGCAAAGCCGACTGACAGGGTAGGCATCATCGGCATCGGCGGGTTGGGTCACATGGCCGTAAAATTTGCCGCAGCTTACGGCTGTGACGTAACGGCGTTTACATCGAGCGAGCGGAAGTTCGATGAAGCGAAAGGGTTTGGTGCGAATCATGTCGTATCTAGCAGGGATTCGGCTGCAATCAAAAAACTCAGCGGCAGCTTGGACCTTCTGATCAGCACAGTGAATGTGAAGCTCGATTGGGACGCGTTCATCGGCACGCTCGCGCCTAACGGCCGCTTGCACGTCGTCGGGGCCGTTCTTGATCCGATTCCGGTCGCGGCGTTTTCCCTCATCCTTCAGCAGCGGAGCGTTTCGGGTTCGCCGACGGGTTCGCCGGAGGCAATCAAGAAAATGCTCGATTTTGCTTCGTGGCACAACATCGCCCCGCAGACGGAGCACTTCCCGATGAGCAAGATCAACGAAGCATTCGCCCGCCTCGAATCTGGGAAAGCACATTACCGCATCGTGCTGGACACCGATTTTTGAGCCGCATGACCATCCAATTTGAAAGGAGATAAATATGTCCGAAGAAATCAACCCGCATTCGCCGGATTACTCATAAATCTGTAGGGCCTGAAGCGCGATTCAGAGATCATTTTCAGTAGCTTATTCGCGCATTGAGGCTTCCATCATGACGAACCCGGCGGGTGAATCAAACGATGGGGCACTCAGGCTCGATTTTGACCGCCGCGTGATGCTGCAATTTCGCGGTTCGGTCGTGACCTCCGATGCCGGTCTGCTTGCTTATCGCGAACTCGATGACGTGCTGGGACTGTCGGCGCTGGCGAGCGATGTTCTGGCCGACCCCGCACGGGCAGAAATGGCCGCCACGCATTGGCCGGGCTGTTCCGGCAGTCGGTCTTTGGCCGCCTTGCCGGATACGAAGATGTGAATGATGCTGACCGTCTTCGCCATGATCCGGCGATGCGCTGGCCCGAACCGGTCTCCGGCAACAGTCGAACCAGTCTCTCCTCCCCAGAAACGGAAATTGGAAAAAAGCGCCGCGGTACCAGTATTGAAGTTGGCAAAAGCTAAGTCAAAAATCGCCTCAACGAGCACCCCGATCCCGCTAGTCTGAAATCAGGAATATTCTCCGAAGAAAGACTGCCCGCAAAGGCGTTTGGATGTCACGCGTTTCGAGCCATGGTTTTTGCCAATCTAGCCAGAAACAGGAACCATCTGTGCCGGTGCGGCGTTCATCTGGCGGATTTTAGTTTAGAGGCGGCGTATCCACAATGAAACACACGGGCATGCCGACGATCCTAGTGAAATCCGGCGAGGGCCGTTCGGTCTCCCTCGGCGGCATGGGGGTGGTGTTCAAGGTCTCTGGGGCGGATACTGGAGGGGCCTTCGCGGTCGTGGAGCACCCAATCGAACCGGGGCGGCTCGTGCTACCTCACGTCCACCTGCACGAGGACGAGTATTCCTACGTCCTGGAGGGGACGATCGGTGCGAGGGTCGGCGACCATGAGGTCGTCGCGGGACCGGGAAGTTATGTAATCAAGCCTCGCGGGCTAATGCACACGTTCTGGAACGCGGGCCCGGGCCCGGCCCGACTCTTGGAGGTGATCGCCCCGGCGGGTTTCGAGACTTACTTCATCGAACTCGCCGAGGCTGGAGATCCGGGCCGGCGGCAGGAGCTGGCAGCAAAGTACGGGGTGACCTATTCGTCGGACTGGGTCGCCAAGCTGATCTCGAAGTACAACCTGAAGTTACTCGGTCAATGACCGTTGGAGTCTGGCGTAAAAAAGGGAAAGACGGCTTCGAGATTTTTATACAGTCTGCGAAAGCATCCTCAAATTTGGAGCGATCCTCGTTCGCGGAGGAACGAACCGAGGGGGCTTTGGGATTTAGCGGTATGCCTGTCGGCATGAGGTAGGCCATGGCTGATCTGCAGACAGTCCGGGTGTTAGGCTTCGCCGGGAGTCTCCGCAAAGACTCTTACAACCGGATGGCACTTCGCGCTGCAGGAGATCTGCTGCCGCCGGGCATGACGCTCGAGACCTTCGACCTCACCCCAATCCCGCCCTACGACGAGGATGTCAGGACGCTGGGATTCCCCTCCCCGGTGCAGGAGTTCCGCGACAGGATCGCCGCCGCCGACGCGTTGCTCATCGTCACCCCCGAATACAATTACTCGATGCCGGGCGTGCTCAAGAACGCCATAGACTGGGCGTCACGGCCGCCCAGCCAGCCCTTCGACGGCAAACCGGTGGCCATCATGGGGGCAAGTCCCGGCATGCTGGGAACGGCGCGGGCCCAGTATCATCTGCGCCAGAGTTGCGTCTTTCTCAACATGCACTTGCTCAACCGGCCGGAGGTGATGATTGCCCGCTGCCAGGAGCGGTTCGACGCCGAGGGATGCTTGACCGATGAGAAGACCCGCCAAATCGTGGCCCAGCTTTTGGCCGCCCTAGGCGACTGGACGAGACGGCTAAGGACCGGGGCGCAAGATGCTTATTAGCGTCCTTGTGTGCCCGAAGTCCTTAGCGTGCTGTGATATCAGATCGTCGTTAAGCTCGGGATCGAGGATGCCAAGGGCGCGGCCGCCGGCCCTTGACGTCCCCTTCCGGCCGTCCTGAGGCTGCTAGAAGGCTCAGGAAAGGATACCCGCCAATGCCGAAGGAATTGCAGCCCCGTACGGACGTCCCAACGTGGGACTCCATGTCACCCGGCAAAAAGCTGTCGCGGCTCCTCGACATGGCCCTGGACGTCAAGAAAAACATCCTCTCGGCACCCTTGCCAGATCCAAACGACGATAGTGCCGATGCGCACCGGATGCGCTCATTGATCCTCGCCGCCGCCGACTCGACAATCGAGCAAACCATCCGCTTGTGGACGAATCAGCTAGCCGCCACCAGCAGTCACGATGACGAAATCGGGAAGATTTTCGAGGAGCGACAGCGCCGTGCGATCAAGGAAATCGAGAGGCTCAGCGCGGGTGAATCCTCCGCATTGAAGAAGGCGCACTAGGCCGGAGGGGGCATGCTTGAGGACTGGCCCGACGTATCTGACCGCCGGAGTCCCAAGGAAACCGGGCGGCCACTCTATTCTGTCGGCCAACCGGCTGAGGCAGGCGTCCGGGATTTTCGCTGGAACGGCTCTCATCTTCACCCCTTGAAGTAATCACGCGGGATGCTC
Source organism: Candidatus Methylaffinis lahnbergensis (assembly GCA_002890675.1). Lineage (GTDB taxonomy): Bacteria > Pseudomonadota > Alphaproteobacteria > Rhizobiales > Beijerinckiaceae > Methylocapsa > Methylocapsa lahnbergensis. Next base: position 14,307 of record PEFW01000020.1, on the reverse strand, counting down.
GCGGCCGTGAGCGCTTTGGATAACCCTCCGAGCCGTATAAGCCCCAATATGAAACGCGTCATGCGGCTCCAGGAAACTTGACGTTTCATGAGGGCTATTTTCGCTAAAACTGCCATCAAAACAGTTATTTAGATGCTGTGCGGTCGCAGCGGTCTTCGCCGCTCCAAGCCTCGCGAGCTTCCTTGATGACAAACCAGACAATCGCCAGAGAGGTCACGGCATCCACCCACCACGCGCCAAGCGCGATGTTCGCCAACAGGCCGACAACGACGACAAGCGACAACCAGCCGCAGGTGATACTTTCTGCGGAATCGGCCCGCATGGCGCGACTGCCAAGCTGCGTCGCAATCGCGAGCTTGCGTCGTGCCAGTAGGAGCATGATTGGCATGGCCAGCACAGCGACGATCAGGCCCGGAAGCGAAAACTCCTCTCCGTGGCGGGTCCACAAACTCCAAGCGGCTCCCACGACGACGTAGGCCGCAAGCGTGAACAGCAGAGCACCACCGATCCGGCTTGCCGTTCGGTCGGCGCGTTCAGAAAACGCCTGTCCGTGACGCAGTTCGACGGTAAGACGCCAAACGAGAACGCACGCCGATGCGAGCTCGATGGCGCTATCAATTCCGAACGCCATCAGCGTCAGGCTGCCCGCAGCCAGACCAGCGCCGATCGCCACGACTCCCTCAACCACCATCCACGCGATCGTCAACCACTCAAGGCGGAACGCCTGCCGGATCAGCGCGGCACGTTCCGGTGTCAGCGGCAGCGCAGAAGGGGCGGAGCCGCAGGTATCTGCACAGCTCTCCACCAAGCCAGACTCAACGATGTTGCTATCCGCCATACTCAAGGCTCCTCGGCCTGTTCGCCGACATGAGCCACCATGTCGGTGATCGTGCAGCGCACGTGCTCGTCGCACGGCGAATAGAAAACCTGCTTGCCCTGCCGCTCGGCGCGTAGCAGGCGAGCGGCCCGCAACAGGCGCAGGTGATGGCTGACGAGGGACGGCGATAGCCGCGTCCGTGCCGCCAAATCCGAGACACAGATGGGTGCCTCCAGGCAGGCGATAATAATCCTCAAACGGCTCGGATCACCCATGAGCCGAAACATTTCGGCTAGCTGAATGGCCTGATCATCGGGGATTGACGGACTGGTAATCATGCCACCATAAAACCAAACGTATGAAGACTTATTCATAAGAAGGATATAACGTAACAGGTCAGCCGTCTATTCAATGCTGGATCAAACACATGCCGGATCACGACCACAGGCATAAGGATGCCGACCACCACGATCACACGCACAGTGCCGGTCATGCCCACGTGCATGCACCAAAGGATTTCGGGATGGCGTTCGCCATTGGCGCTGCGCTCAATTTCGGCTTCGTCATTACAGAAGTGGTCTATGGCCTGCTTGCGAACTCCATCGCTTTGGTCGCCGGCGCGGGCCACAATCTCGGGGATGTGCTGGGGCTGGTGATGGCATGGGTCGCCACGGTGCTGGCACGGCGCGCGCCCTCGCGAATCTATACCTACGGTCTGCGGCGCGGTACCATTCTGGCCGCGCTCGCCAATGCTGTGCTGCTGCTGGTGACGGTCGGCGCAATCGCGGTTGAGGGTGTGCGCCGCCTGATCGAGCCAAGCGACGTCGCCAGCGTCACCGTCATGGTGGTAGCAGCGCTCGGCATTGTCATCAACGGCGTAACGGCATGGCTGTTCGCGTCAGGCCGCAGGGGTGACATCAATCTGCGAGCCGCTTTCATGCACATGGGCTATGACGCACTTGTGTCCGCAGGCGTTGTGGCGGCGGGCGGGGTGATCCTCCTGACCGGCTGGACGCGGCTCGATCCGCTCGTAAGCCTCGCGATTGCCGTGGTCATTCTGGCGGGCACGTGGAGCCTGCTGCGTGACTCCGTTGGCATGTCGCTCGATGCGGTGCCGACCGGGGTCAAGCCCGATGAGGTTGGTGATTTTCTCAGGCAACAGCCGGGCATTACTGCGATTCACGATCTGCATATCTGGCCGATGAGCACAACCGAAACCGCTTTGACTTGCCATTGCCTGATGCCGGGTGGTCATCCCGGCGACGAATTTCTGGTGCAGCTCGCGCATCAGCTACACGAGAGTTTCAGCATCAGCCACGCAACGATTCAGATCGAATTGGATGAGCACATCGTCTGCGCGCTCGAACCGGATCATGCGGTTTAAGGCTGGGCTACCCTTGTCGCAGGTGATTTCGTTCTCTGGGGCGAACTCTATCCGCGCGTCGGCTTCATCGTCACCAACATGGCGAGAGCCGCCGAGAATGTCGTTGCCTTCTACAACAAGCGGGGGACATGCGAACAATGGATCAAGGAGGGCAAGGGCGCGATCAAATGGACGCGGCTTTCATGCCGTTCCTTCGCCGCTAACGCGGTTCGGCTTCAACTTCATGCGCTGGCCTACAATCTCGGCAACTTCCTGCGCACGCTGGCGACGCCGGAGCCGATCAAGGATTGGTCGCTGACGAGTCTGAAGGAGAAGTTGATCAAGATTGGCGCGAAGATCGTGAGCCACGGCCGTTATGTCACCTTTCAGATGGCCGAGGTCGCCATTCCCCGGCAAATGTTCCAGGAGATTTTGTGGCTGATCGCCGAACTGCGGCCGAAGCCGCCGCCCTCGCCAGCATGAGACGGCCGATGCGCATCCATTCACGAGCAACCAACGGGAGGACTGCGCCCACACGCCAAGGGAAAGTGCTCAGACCGGACCGGGGGATACCATTCCAGGGCCGGATTGCGCGCAACCGGCCGCAAACGGGGGTACTGGCCTAATTCGGCCACTCGAATTTGAAACTAGGCCACTGGCCTAAATTCATATTTCCCTAACCACAAATCTTCACCCAGACGTTACCATGCGCAGCGATCCTGCCTCCGGGGACTGTGCCTATGAACAAGCACTATTTCGGCGACAATCTGGACGTGTTGAGGGATCACATAGACCAGGAATCTGTTGACCTGGTTTATCTGGACCCACCATTCAACTCGCAGGAAAATTACAACGTTCTCTTTAAGGAGCGCTCAGGCGCGGGAGTTGGTGCCCAAGTCGAAGCTTTCCGCGACACATGGAAGTGGGAAGACGGCGCGGCGAACGCCTATGAAGACGTTATGCGGTTCAACGGTGACGTGGCCCTAGTCCTTAAGGGCTATCGGACTTGGTTGCACCAATCGCCAATGATGGCTTACTTGGCAATGATGGGCGCCCGATTGATAGAGATGCGCCGCACGTTAAAATCTAACGGTACTCTCTACCTTCACTGTGACTCCACCGCGAGCCACTACCTCAAAATCTTGATGGATGCTATTTTCGGGGTTGAAAGCTACAGAAACGAATTGTTCTGGAAGCGATCGAATCCAAAGAGCCATATCTCAACGAACTTCCCAATTTGCACTGACACGATCTTGAGATACTCGAAGGCGGACAGGGTCACGTATCATCAGCCGTACGGGGATCACGATCCTGAATATGTGGCGAAGGCTTACAAATATGATGATGAAAACGGCGTTTACCGACTACTGCCTCTTTTGAATCCGAATGATAAACGTCCCAATTTGACCTATGAATTTTTGGGAGTGACCCGCGTTTGGCGTTGGACGAAAGACCGTATGCAACAGGCCTATGAAAGCGGCCTTGTGGTGCAACTGAAGCCTGGAGCGGTCCCGCAATATAAAAAATATCTGGAGGATTCCAAAGGGCGCACGATAACAAATTGCTGGACAGACATTCCTCAGGCCGCTGGCAATGAGGCGCTTGGATACCCAACACAGAAACCGGTTGCGCTTCTTAAACGCATTATCTCGGCGTCTTCGAATCCAGGCGATGTCGTGCTGGACCCATTTTGCGGTTGCGGAACGACGATCGAAGCGGCTGAACAATTGGATCGTCAATGGATCGGAATCGATGTAACGCACTATGCGGTTACGCTGATTGAAAAACGCTTGCAGAAAATTGGGCTGACCAGGGATAAATACACTGTGATGGGCAGACCGACAACAATTGGGGACGCTCATGAGCTTGCGTGCCGAAATAAACATCAGTTTCAATGGTGGGCAGCATGGTTACTGGGTGCGCAGACATATCGAGAAGCTAAGATCGGTCCTGACGGCGGAATAGATGGCAATATTTTCTTCAATAACGGCCCATACGGGACTGGGCGCATCATCATCTCCGTTAAAGGCGGTGAAAATGTCGGCATTGGAATGATCAGAGAATTAAGTGCCGTGGTCAATGAGCAGGAAGCCGATATGGGAATTCTGGTGCTCCTAAAAGAGCCGACTGGGCCGATGGTTTCCTTTGCAAATGGAGCAGGATTTGTCCGCAAGTCAGCACACGGTCGGTTGCCAAAACTCCAGATCATGACCGTGGCGGAACTGTTGGAAGGTACAAGACCAAAATTGCCGGCGCTGCCGCAGGTCGAGCGCCAGTTTGTCGCGAAGCGCAAACGGGAGCGCGACCAGATGGAATTGCTTCTGCCGATCGCTGGCACGAAGGTCGCGCCTGTGAAGGGCGAAATTGTCGATCCTCGTTTCATGGTGGCCGAATAAAAATCATTCACGGCCGCCGTCGATTATCCGGAACGGGCCGGCCTTACGCCCGGCTGGCGTTGGCGCTTCAATACTTAGCGCCGCGTCCACCAATTCCCCAATGCTCCAAATATGATCCGCGACGCCTAACTGCATGGCGGGCGTGACACGAAGCGTTTCATGAACACGGCAGAAATTAAAGGCCATCGCATAAAGCGCGACCGCCGCTTCGTGATTTTCAAGCTTCTTTGAGAATGCGTTTGTGAGACGGGTGAAGCGGCGTTGCTGCATCCGAAGCGTAAGATTTTGCCGCTCGACGTAGGACGTTGAGATATGGCGCGGGCGGCCGACTACCCGGCGCTTGCTTACTGCTACTACCTGGGCCGGAGAATAGCGCCGTGCAGCCTCTACAACGCCCGACTGTACGCCATAATGCTTTTCAATTTGGCCATAGGTCACATCGATGCCGAAAGCGTCCTCGATCGCGCCGGGATAGCAGTTCCAGCCGTCCGATGAAATTTCTGGAGCGCCCAGCACGCGCGCGCGCAAATCGGCGACGAAGGCCGATGTGTGCGCTTGGTTTCGTTTGCCGACACGATAGCTCAAGATCGCCTTCGCGGCTCCGGCAATCGCGAGGAAGATGTATTGGTCGCCCTTGTCCTGGCCGTCTTCCAGCGTTAGGCGCGCCTGCTTTTTGGCGACAAAACTCCAGGCCTCGTCCAATTCGATTCGGCCCACGTTCAAGTCGCGCATAAGCCGGTCATGGAGCGCGGCGCAACCTTGTCCGACGCGGACCCCAAGCGAGAGGATAGTGCCACGGTTAATGCCGGTCAGGCGTTCGGCAGCACGGACGCTAACGCCTTCGGTAAGGGCGGCGACAACTTCGATCTGTTTTTCACGGGGAAGAATGTTCACGGTGCAAAGTCCCTGAGTTGAAGGGACGGCCCGCGTGTGCTATATTATGATTTGCGGTCATAGCTCAGGGGCCAATCCTGGGTTTGTGATCCGGGGCCGGTGCTGTTAGCGCAGCATTCGGCCCCACTAATTCGGGTGTTGGGAGACCCGGATTCGAACCGGGATTGCCTCGATTGTAAGGCCGGGCGTCCTACCTCGTTAGACGATCTCCCATTTTTGAAGCCGATTAAGGGCCGCTTTCCTTACCTTTACCTGGCTAGGACGCGGCCCTTCCTATGTGGTCATCGCCCCGCGCGTCGGTCGGAATTCCGCCGGGGCTCTGGTTCTCTGGGCATTTGTCTCTCCACTAACTCTGATCACCATAATACGGATTTTTGGATTGCGCAACCGGTAATGCTGAAAAATGTCATTAGGCATGGATAGGTCTTGACATAATTGGTTTAGTGCATTAAAAACGCGACAGTCAAAACCGTCCGCATGGATAGGAGATTGCCGCATGGATGGACAGAAGGAAGCTGTGGCTAATGCTGCCACGAAGAGCGCAGGCCACGCTCGGCAACGCTCTACTATTGGTTTTCCGTATACAGACCTTAAATCAGCAATCGAGTTGGCCGACGCTATCCATAGCCAAGTGGGACTGCGAGATTGCGATGACGATCAACTTGCCGCCTGGACAAAGCAAAGTTCGAAAAGCAGCACATTCCGGGTTCAGGTTTATGCGGCCCGAACCTTCAGGGTCCTTGAAGGTGACGGAAGTAACCATAGGCTATCCGAACTTGGCCGTGCCGTTGTAGACCCCAAACAAGCCCGCGAAGCAAAGGCCCGCGCATTTCTTGCTGTGCCGCTCTACAAGGCGGTTTACGAGAAATATCGCGGTGGTGTATTGCCGCCAGCCGCCGCACTGTCGCGCGACATGGTGGCCCTTGGGGTTTCGGAAAAGCAAAAAGATCGGGCGCGTCTGGTCTTTGAGCGTTCGGCAGAAGAGGCCGGGTTCTTCGAGCACGGCAAACAGCGGCTTGTGATGCCGGGTGTCGCATATCAACCTGATGTGCCGGGAGAGAACGGGAGTGAAAGGCCTGAGCCTGAGAAGGGTGGAGGAGGCGAACCGCCGCTACACCCCTTCATTCAAGGGCTGCTTCAGACGTTGCCGAAACCGGAAACGGAATGGGCGGCGACGGCGCGGGTCAAGTGGCTTCAGACTGCCGCCAACATCTTCGACCTGATCTACAAGGGGGACGGGGGCATTAAGATTGAGACAGCCATGGCGCAGCGATCACCGCGCCCTAGCGAATAAGACGAGGCCGCCAACTGAGGCAGCCCGAGTCAGTGTGATGTCGGGGGCACCTCAGACCAGCGGATGCAGTTATCGACCGCACGTTGGCCTTGCGAGCCAAATTCCTTTTGGCAACTCTCCTTAATGCGCTCGGGGACGTTCTCGGGAGCATCCGGTCCGCACGCGGTCAAAAGGAAAAGCAACAACATAAAAAGCAACATTCTCATGTGGCTATGAGATGGCAATCATGACTGACCTGTCAAGTGAATACTTCCAGGACCAAAACCGGCCACTTACAAAATCAAAACCGGCCACTAGGGGTCAAAACCGGCCAGTACCCAAAGGGCGGGACTTCCGGGAACCTCAGAAAATCGCTATAATCTGCCTCAAGTTCGGGGTTCATCCGGGAAATGTCGGTTATATTCGCTATTTATTTCGCATCGTGGCCTGTTTGGGTGATGACGAGAAGTGTATGTTCTTGCACTCTCGTTCATCGGCGCCCCGCTGCCAAGGGTTAGGGGTTTCATTTCCGGGTGAAGGCGAATCGCTCTTAATTTGATGGTTTTGGCGTTTTACGGTACTGTAGATAATGGCGAGCATTAGCCGACGGCTTTTTTTGCAGGGCGCCGGCGGATTGGCTTGGACGACAGCCGGGCTTGGCGCCTATGCGTTCGGGTTTGAACCGGTTAAAAAAAGCTTAATAGGCGGCGCGCCAATGCGTCGCCCTTTTCCTCCTAGATCGATTCACCCCCTCGGTTTCGCCAGCCTCTCGGCGTTGCGCTGTGTTGCACCAATCCCACACCGGCTATCTATTTATACTCCGGGCGAGAATTTGTCGAAGTTTTGACGGAATGCCGAGACCATCTCAAGTGCGCTGAGGTCCGCTTTGTTGAAGCCGCTCGATTCGAACGAAAATTCAACTTCCGCGGACGGTTCGCAATAAACCCAGCCAAAACTGAAGTGAATACGGAGACCAAGCTCATGCGTACCAGCTCGACCGGCGCCATCGAAGGAGGACGTGTCCTCCATACGATAGGCAGGATCGAGGCTGCCTCCACCTGGCACCCGGCGCACGGCTCCCCCCTGCAAGAAAACTGGCGGGAGCTTGTCTTACGCGAACTCATTCGCAAGGCCGAAGATATCGACGCCGACGCAATCATCGGCTTAGATTATGAAACTGACGGTATCGTTTCAGTCGAAGCGACTGGGGTGCAACTCAAGCGCATTCTCGCCACCGGCGTCGCGGTCAAGCTTTCTTGCGCGGCGTAGCGCGCGGTCAATGCCGCTGTGCAAATCGCTTGCGGGCGGCTTGTGGGAAGTCCGCAGCAACCTGACCAATGGCCGGATTGCCCGCGTGATTTTCTGCGCCGCGCATGGCCGCATGGTCCTGTTGCACGGACGACCCGGAAAACGCCGCAGCGCGATCTGGACATAGCCCGCAAACGGCAAAAGGAGATTGAGCAATGAAGAACAAACACCTCGGATCATCTTTCGATGATTTTCTGAAAGAGGAAGGTATACACGACGAGGCACACGCACACGCCATCAAGCGCGTTCTTGCATGGCAAATTCAGCGCCCTTGTCTCGCGGTCGCGGTGGCCGGCGGCGTGGCATGAAAGGCTGGGGACTTCTGGCGCTGGTGATCTTTGCCGCGTTCACCGCTTGCGTGATAGCGTTCCATGGCGGTCGCGGAGAAACGACTCGTGTTCAGGAATTTTTATATTTCTGGCTTGGCCTCGGCATCGTAATGGGGATTGTGTGGGAGTAAGGAATATCATCGATTGGATAGCAGATGAGGCGCGGCGGCTCGCCGAGCCTTTCCAAGCATTCCCTGCCAGCCCCGGCGGCCTCACTTCACGCGGGTTTCTCACATCCCAGGTCGTTAATAAGGGTCTCTGTCGTAGAGATCGCTAGATGAGGCCGTCTACGACTATTTTATGCGCCTGCCGCGCATCCGGTTCCTCCTCGCCGACAACCCCGGCGCGGGGAAGACCATCATGGCGGGCTTGCTGCTCAAGGAGCTGAAGATCCGCGGTCTTGTTAAGCGCACGTTGATCGTCGCGCCGGCTAACCTCTGCTTTCAGTGGCAGCGGGAGCTGAAGGAAAAGTTCCGCGAGTCCTTCGAAGTGGTCCGCAGCGATGTGCTTCGCGCTAATTACGGCCAGAACCCGTGGCAAGAGAAGAATCAGGTCATCACATCAATCTCCTGGGTAACTCCTGCGCCATGATCCCGCGATGCGGTGGATAGTCGGCGGAAAGGCGGCCTCGGATGCAGCGGCTTCGCCGAGCCAGATGGGCCGCTTTGAGACGCGCTGGCTCACGGCGGAAAAGAACCTTTCGGCGCTCGCTGATCTCTCCGGCAAATGGATCGACAGCGTTCATGGTCGCCGTCGGCCGAGAGGTATCTTGCTCGACATGGATTCGAGCGTGAGCCCGACGCATGGCGAACAGGAGATGAGCGTCTGGAACGGTCACTATGACTGCACCTGCTATCATCCGCTGTTCGTTTTCAACCAATATGGCGATTTGGAACGCTGCGCCCTGCGCCCCGGCAATGTTCACAGCGCCGATGGATGGGAGGCGGTGCTGAAGCCGGTCGTGGCGCGGTATCAAGGCAAGGTCTCACGCATTTATTTCCGCGCCGACGCCGGCTTCGCAAACCCCGAAGTTTACGAATATCTGGAGGCAGAAAGGATCAAATATGCGATCCGTCTGCCCGCCAATCACATCTTGCAAGAGAGGATCGGCTATCTGCTCAAACGCCCGGTTGGTCGCCCGTCCAATGACGTGTGCCGATCCCATGCAAGTTTCACCTATCAAGCGGGAAGCTGGTCGCAGCCGCGCCGGGTGATCGCCAAGGTCGAATGGCATCCGGGCGAGCTTTATCCGCGCGTCGGCTTCATCGTCACCAACATGTCGAGACCCGCCGAAAATGTCGTTGCCTTCTACAACAAGCGCGGCACGTGCGAGCAATGGATCAAGGAAGGAAAAGGCGCGATCAAATGGACACGGCTGTCTTGCCGTTCCTTCGCCGCCAACGCGGTGCGTCTCCAGCTTCATGCGCTGGCTTACAATCTCGGCAATTTCCTTCGCACGCTGGCGACGCCGGAGCCGATCAAAGACTGGTCGCTGACGGCCTGAAGGAAAAGCTGATTAAGATTGGCGCGAAGGTCGTGAGCCACGGCCGCTATGTCGCGTTCCAGATGGCCGAGGTTGCCATTCCGAAAAATCTGTTCGCCAACATCCTGCGGCTGATCGCGGAACTGCGGCCGCCGCCTGATCCAGCACCCGCGTGAAGTCTTTGATTGTCATGCGTTCGAGCGAAACCCACGGAAGAGGTGCGTCTGGATGACAACAAATTCGGCATTTTCGGCGCTCGGCGCGCCAATGTCACGGGTTGGGAGCACGAGAGCCCGGTGTCTAGGGTTTGGAATTGCCAAAATCCGTCGAATGCGGCAAGCTCAGTCTCAACGAGGTCGTCATGCGGTTCATGTCGGTTAAAATTCGGCATTTTTCATGAACGGATACGTGGTCATGAACAGATGGCTGTTCTTGACTAGCGTTTTTATGGTTGGGAGATCCGGACTAAAATGAGACATCAGATTGCGAACCTTGAAAGACGGGCTCTGGCGAGCCTCTTGCTGGCATGTGGCTCGCTAAGCTTGACGACTTATGCCTTGGCCGGAGAGGCCGATCTCAACCTTGTCTGCACCGGGAACAGCTACAAACAGGATGGACCGTTTCCGACCGTCGAGACATTCTCCCTCAAGATTGCGGGTAAGAAACCCGTCATGATTGGGGGGCCTGGCTCGGAAAAGCCCGTTAAGGCGCGTATCATCGCAAACAACGCGATCCAATTGAAATTCACGACCGGTAAATTCACCGGCGAGTATTTCAATTTCACCGGAGACTTGTTCCTGATCCATACGGACGGGCGCCTCACCAGGCTCACTTGCAATCCCTCCTGATGGCATCGTCAATTGCGCCGCAATTGCAAACAACGAAAGGCTGTTAAGATTAGGCCTCAAAGCATCGCGCCCGTGGTTCAGGCAGCGGACACGTACACGGTCCTTCTGATCCTTGGGATCGGCATCTACGGCTGCACGTTTATGCCGAATTTGGGAATCCGCTCCGTGAGTCAAAATTTCAGCGGGCCCGGATCGACGAGGTCGTTCTAGCGCTTAGCAATTGGTTGGGTAGCGTTCGTCTCGACAAAAAGGCCACGTCGATTTCGCTTCTCGTGGCGCTGGGTGTCCGGGAGGACGGCCAAAAGGTGCTGCTGGCGGTCAAGAACATGGGTGGAGAGAGCGAGGCGGCCTGGCGGGCGCTCCTCGACGATCTGGTCAAACGCGGCCTGAAGATGCCGGAACTCGTCATTGTCGATGGCGCGCCGGGCCTCGAGAAAGCTCTTGCCGCGCTCTGGAGCGACATGCCGGTCCAGCGCTGCACGGTGCATAAGCACCGTAATCTTCTCGCCCAGCGCGCTTCAGCGCCTCTGCGTGTGACACCAAGCGATGCTCGGCACCGCACTAAAGTCCAGTGACTTTCCACAAATCACTGCCTGCCGAGTGCCGAAGTGCACTGGGCCGCGATCACAAATACCGCGGATAGTTGTCCTGCCACTTGAGGCCAGACGCCGAAAAGTTCGCGGCACCGGCGCGGAGGCGCCTAACGGATGGTAAATATATTTTCTTGTGAACCATCCAAAAAACTGGGGATGCTTGAATGATCCATGCTTCTCTGGTTGCTTGACATAAGATGAACCATCATATTCTGACCGCTTTGAGAAAACCCAGTTCAATCCATACCCTGCAAAGTATGACAATAGGATCTCCTTCAGGGATACCAATCCTGAGAACTAGATCGTAAGAGCCGCACGGGAGTGCTACAAAATTACCGCCCCAACCCCATCCAACTGGCCCGCTCAACACAATCGTTTTATCGTTTTCGTATGGTTCGTGTCTCGAAGTCCACGTCATGAATGTCAGAGGTTTGGTTTCCCCTGGTTGGACGGAAAATTCTTCGATAAATCTTGGGAAACAATTCTCTTCGCAACCGTTGGCGCTCATAATGTGCAAAACACAGTTTGAGCGCGGACGATATGATCTATTTGTCACTACGAGGGCTACTTTTTGGGGCTCAAACCGGCCCATTGGGTATTGAGTTTCGATAAATCCAGCAGCCACTTTGACCGAGAATGGACGGAGCATAAAAAAAGCTCGCCATGGCGCTATGAAAATCAAATGTATCGCAAAAACAAACAGCATCGCAAAAGCAGCGGCGATAAGCGGTTGGAGCCATTCGTGATTCTGGATCATTTTTAGAGGGCCAAGAAAAACAAGGAAGGAAGCCCCAATAACGGCGCCCCATCCAAATGCAGAACTAACGACGCCGGCAATGAGGGCTTGCCGCAGATGGCGGAAATACGTTTTGATTCTGCGCTCTGACATTTCTCGGATATTAAGTTAATTTGCCCAAGAAATGAAATGTCAGCAAACCCGTTAAGCATGGTTCCAACGATGCACCGTGCAAGGAGGACCGAGCGCACACACCAGCTTTTCTTGGAGCCGCGCTAATTCCTTGTAACGGATCATGATGACGGCGATATCCGAAATCAGCGAGTCGGATCATAGTCGGCCGGCTGCATCTCCCGCCGCGCCGCCAGCATTTCATCGAGTCGGCGCTCGGCGCGCGCAATGATAAGCTCACCGTCGTCGGCTTCCCCCAACTCGTGCGTCTCGTCAATGAAAACCAAGCCGAGCAGGCGCTTGATGCTAAAAGGTTGCCAATTGGGAGTATCGGGTTCGCGTCTTGTCATTGCGATGCCGCGTCCATCATTTTCGCGGTGGAGCGTCGAATAGGTACCCTGCCGCCGCCATCTCCGCGCACAAGCCACGGGCAAGCTCGGGGACAAGGGGTCTCAAGGTGGCCCCGGCCGGTTCCGATGGTCAAGTCCATAGGGCAGCTCAAAGGCTCGGCCTTAAGCATCTTACTATGCTTGAGTATCACTTCTGGCGCGGCGTCTTCCTCGACAATCTTGAGTAGGTAACGTTTGCCCCAGACATAGTGACTTCCGCTCGTATTCCTCCACTGCCATCACCACGACGACGGGGCGCCCACGCTTGGCGACCGCCGCGGGCTCGGCGCCGGCAAGGTCGATCAGCCGGCCGAAGCCGCACTTGGCGTCCTTCGCCGTCAGGGCTTTCATCCGATTCCCCGTGTTGCTTCTGGCCAGTTGTGACGAATATGGCCGAATATACAACAATGAGAGGAAACGCCCGGTGATAACCCCGAAAAATTGCCCTGACCCGCGCGGCCATGGCAGGTTGAGTTTAGGCGGGTGCCGGCCCGAGTCTGGCCGTCTCCCGCGCCCGGCTCCCGGCGGGGCATTGGCCCAGGAGGACCCATGCTTAGCCTTTTTTGCCAAACGGATTAGCCCTCGATCGCCCCCTGCCGCAGGTCCTTGAGGCGCAGCAGCATGGCCAGCATCCGTTCGAGCTTGCGGTCGAGATGGACCTCATAGCGACCGAGCCGTTCCAGCTTGTCTGCGTCGAGCGCCTCGCCGAATGCCTGCTCGCGGATCAGGGGCCGGTTCGCCAGTTCCTTTTTCCGGGTCTCGAACCACGGCAGCACCTCCGTTTCGAGGAAGCGGCGCAGGCCATCGGCGTCGGCGGTGGCGGGCGCCTCGTCCTCCTCCAGTTCGTCGGGATCGCGCGCCAGCACGTCCGCCCACCATTCCCGGGTATCCCCGCGCAGCACCACCAGTGCCGCCTCGTAGGCATCATTGCGGCTGGAGCCCAGCAGATCAATGGCGCGACCTGTCATTGCCTCGTCCTCCTGCAGGTCGGCCTGCTCCTTGACCGATTCGTCTTCCGTCTGCCGGATCGCCTCGACGACATTCTCGGACTCTCCCGGGTCAACTAGATGGACAAGCGCTGCCTTCACCGTGCCGCCGTAGGGTGTAAGCGTGCCCTCCAGCCCTTGACGGAAGGCGGAAGCCTCGGCCAAGCGAAGCCGCTGTTTTCGCCAGAGAACTCCGGCCAGTTCCTCGACCAGATGCTCCTCGGTCGGTCCTTGCGGTGCATGCTCGGCCACGAGCGCCGCGACGAGAGCGCGGTATTCGTCGGCATCCTCCCAGGGCAGCACGGTGTAACGCGACAACATGCCGTGGCGTAGCGCGTTGAAGCGGGTGATCTCGGTGCCTCCGATCTCGGCCGACAGGGCCGGTTTGGTCTGGGTCGTCACTAGGGTCTCCTCTTTCGTTTCGGGTTGTCGATCCCCACCAGCAACCAATTGGCCCGGATCTCAAATGCTTCACCAGCGAGCATCTCCGGGCCGCCGAAGGCACAAAACGCGACGAATCCAGTAGGGTTAATGCGTATTCGCGCTCGAATAGTGCTGGCGCGATTCGTTTTTGCGGAGCAACACGTCATCGACCTTAATGGGGCATCATGTAGCAATTGATGTCGTCGTGGAGTTGGAAACAACCCTGCAAGGAAAACAGAATATTCTCTGTCTCCTTGAGGGCCAACCCGGCCTCGTCGCCGGTCGGCCGATAGGCCTG
>PEFW01000002.1 GCA_002890675.1 Candidatus Methylaffinis lahnbergensis | reverse complement strand
GGCCTTGCGAATGCGTCTCGTCATCAATCATCCAAGAGCGGTATGCCGCGCCTTATTGGTTTCCTTGCCGCGCCCTTCGCGTGACAAGGATGACAGCGCGGCGGAAGGCGAAGCGGACGCGTTCCTATAGCACAAGGTTCACGCTTTGATGGTAGTGTCCCAGTTTGAATTTCAGCAATGGGTGGGAAGCGATCATTGAGGCAAGCCGCTTAAATGACGAGTCAGATGAGCCTGGGCTTACCTATTCGATTGCCCTTGCGACCATCGGCCGACTCGAGGCTGCGCTCGCGGGGGTTGAGGCTGCAAGCGGGGACCTTGCTGGCAAAGTCGCCGGTGTCGAAAGCGATCGAGGTGTGACTTTGCGTGATCGTTAATCCGAGACGCTCGGATTTGGCTGAACTGCCTCCTTGTCGGCACGGCCGCGTTAATGCATCATTTCCAGAAAACCCGTCATTCGGGAATGCCGACCTCTAGACGCGTGCAACCACGGGACTCGACCGAAATGCCCAATCCGAAACCAATAAGGTATGCGGAAGACGTTCAACCGCAGGATACGCAAAGAGCACTTGAGACCGTGAAGGTATCGCTGTTTCCGAACGAGACCAAGCCCGTGGCGATTGACTTCGAAGGCAGATGTCCCCGTTGCGGAGATCCAATCCGGTCCCGCGAGTGGCTTGTGGTTGTCGCCGGAGCATTGAAGTTGAATAACAAGCAGATGGAGGATCTTGCGTCTCGCCATTTATGTGGCGGAAGTTGCAAGCGGGCGGCGCGCGCCAACGGGCTACCGTTTCGTGCCTGAGCGCGGCCTCGACAAGGAGGCTTTTCCCAGCGTCATGCGCAAGGTGATCGATGCCGTGCGCCAAAGTGCATAGGCGGACACGCGGCCGCGCGTTTCCGCCCCCAAATTTTCGCTCCTTTCGGGTTTGCCAATCGTACAAAAAAGTTTCAGGTGAAGCATTTTGGTACGATTGGCGAGGCTGAATACGCAAGGGCCTCGTACATCCGGCGGCCTTGAGACAATTAAGTTCGCGCGGAAACTTGGTACTTTTGGCGGGTGGTTGGCACGGCCCTGCGCGGCGGCTGGTTTGACCCAGAGCCGACATCCACGATGAGGCTGTTTGCGATCTGTAGCAGGCGATCGCACAATTTAAATTATTTATATCCGTCCAAGACATCGACGTGTAGACGGATGGTCCTGGTCTACCGGGGTGAAACGATGCGACTGATTCGGATGCGAGTGACGAACTTCAGCTCTTTTAAGGACACTGGCTGGATTGAATTCTCCACAGGAATCAACCTTATTGTAGGCCAGAACAATGCGGGCAAAAGCGCGCTCCTGCATGTTTTCGATCAAAGTCTTGAAGACAACCGCCATCGGAACACGGCCGAGTACCAGCAGGAACGCCTGGAGCCACCGAGCATAGAATTCGACCTCGATGTTTCTGGCCACGAAGTAGAAGATGCTATGTCAACGTTTATGGCGCGGCGCGGTGGGCCTATCTCGTGGCCAGTACAAACAACCAACGCTGATGCCGAGTGGGAAAAGATCTCCGTGTTTCTATCGGAACCGTCCCACATCCTGGAACTGCGCCGCCACGCAGGTATTAGATTCACGTCACGCGGTAATCCGCTACATGGGCAATTTCAGGGACCTATTGCGTTTTGCTTGCTGCTGATCGTCGATAACGGACGAATCCAGTCTTCGAAGAACGTACAGGGTGGCGGGGATACGCTACCTGTGACTATGGAATATCTTTGGCTAGCTAACGTGTTTTCGTTCGGCGCTCAGCGCCACAGCTTCGGAAGGTCTGGATTTGGGCGTGAGGACAGACTGAAGTCCGACGCTAGCAATCTTGCTGGAATCCTGTCCAAATTGCAGGGTGAGCAAGGCAGCCTGTTCGACCGACTCGTGGGGCACCTGCGCGAGGTGTTCTCCACCGTTCAGAACCTCAGCGTCGCTCCGATTCCGCAAGGATTTGAGATCCGCGTTTGGCCGACCAAGGAGCAAGTCCAGCCTGAACTCAGTTTCGGTCTCGACAACTGCGGCACGGGTGTAGCCCAGGTTATCGCGATCCTGACTGTCGCGATGACGTTCAAGCAAGCTGTGATAATCATCGACGAAATCAGTAGTTTCCTTCACCCGGCCGCAGCCAAGGCGCTACTACGTATCATTCAAACAAATTACGCACAGCATCAATATATCATCGCGACTCACTCACCCGAAGTGCTGAGTGCAGGAAATCCCGTCACCGTTCATATCGTCCGGCGGCACATTTATGATTCTGTCGTTGATCGGGTCGATCTCGTCGAACTCGATCAATTGCGCGACGTCGCGGACGATCTCGGGATTTCGATGACTGATGTCTTTGGCGCTGAGCGGATCATCTGGGTCGAGGGCCGGACAGAAGAGCTGTGTTTTCCTTTCATATACGAGGTGGCAGCCGGGCAACTGCCGCGTGGGCTCGTCGTTGCTTCGGTCGTCGCTACGGGCGATTTCAATGCGAAAGGAAGGCGACGGGAGTTAGTCTTTCAAATCTATGACAGGGTGAGCCGAGCCGCATCGCCGCTTGTGAGGCCCGTCGCCTTCAGCTTCGATCGGGAGGCATTGACAGATGAGGAGAGGCGGCGCCTCGAAGAACGGTCCGACGGACGTCTATTGTTCCTTCCGCGCCGACATTTCGAGTGCTTTTTACTGGATCCTGCCGCAATCGCAGCGTTCATCAACAATCATGTGCCGGATCTCGCAAAGCTAGTTTCGCCCGATGATGTTCTGGCCTATCTGACGTCCGTTGGCGGAAACCCGAAGTTCAAAGCTACCCAACAATGGCATGGCGATATTTTGGATGAAAATTGGCTCGCCGAGGTCGATGCAGCGGCTCTGCTAAAAGAGACCTGCAATCAGCTCACTGGGAACTGCCTCGAATTCAGCAAGACGGGCCATTCGCATGAGCTTTTACAGCATATTCTGATCCATAACCGTGAAAGCCTGGGCGAATTGACCAAATACGTCAGAAGCTAATCGACTTGGCACCTCGTGACGTCAATTAGACCTGAAATGGCAATATTTTGCCATTCATTCGGAGGGGCTCTCGACATATGCCCGCGCATCCAGCCTCTTTGGAAACCGAAGCCAATTCCCTAATCGTGCCGGAATTGGCAGAGGCTCCTTTAGACGCAACGCGGACCAAGTGAACTGCCTCTGCATCGCAAAGGCCGGCCGCTTCGACTTGCGCTGTATACAAATGATCGCCAAGGCCGGCGCCGGGCAAATCACCATGACGATCATTATGATGCCGGGCGGGATTTCCAACCTCAAGCGGGCGGCGCTTGCGGGACTCTATTCCGCCGCCTGGCGCAGGCTCGCCCTCGCCAATGACCGCAGGGCATCGATCGGCTCATACCTTCCCTCGCGGAAAAAATGCCAGAATGTCCAGCCATTGCAGGCGGGCAGGCCTTGCATTAGCGCGCCGATCCTGTGAATCGAGCCGGTGATGGCGCCCGCCGAAACTGTGCCGTCAACGCGCACGATCGCGGCGTGCCGCTTCCTTTCATCGGTGAGAATTTCGCCGGGCCGAACGAGCCCCGCCTCGACGATCGCGGCGAAAGGAATGCGCGGCTCGGAACGTTTGTCGGCAACCGCCGCGACGGCGCCCGGCGGGAGCGGCTCCACGCCGGCGATCCTTGCCCTTGCGGCGCGCACAAAGCGTTCGTCTCTTTCGATGCCGATAAAGGAACGCCCGAGCCTTTTGGCAACGGCGCCTGTGGTGCCGGAACCAAAGAATGGATCGAGAACCACGTCGCCTTTGTTCGAGGCGGCGAGCAGAATGCGCGAGAGCAGCGCCTCGGGTTTTTGGGTTGAGTGGACCTTGCGGCCGGAGGAATCTTTCAGGCGTTCGGTGCCGGTGCAAATCGGCAAAAACCAATCGGAGCGGACCTGGCAATCCTCGTTGCCGGCTTTCAGGAGTTCGTAGTTGAAGCAATAGTTCTTGATCTCCGCGCACTTCGCCGCCCAAATCAATGTTTCATGGGCGTTGGTGAAGCGCCGGCCGCGAAAATTCGGCATTGGGTTGGCTTTGCGCCAGATAATATCGTTCAGGATCCAAAACTCCTGATCCTGCAAGATCGAACCGGCCCGAAAAATATTGTGGTAGGAGCCGATGACGAAAATCGTCGCGTCCCGCTTCATGACTCTGCGCGCGCCATTGAGCCATGCCCGGGTAAAATTGTCGTAATCGGAAAAGCTCGCAAACTTGTCCCAATCGTCGTCGACGCCATCGACGCGGCTTTGGTCCGGCCGCGAGAGACGGGATTCGAGCTGCAAATTATAAGGCGGATCGGCGAAGACGAGATCGACGCATTCCGGCGGCAGCCGGGCCATCTCCTCGATGCAATCGCCTTTGATGATTTCATTAAGGGGAAGCGCGCCGGACGCCGGACCGGGGCCGAGCATGGCGGAGCGGGCCGGCGAAATTCCAGTACGCATGACTTTGATCTGGGATTTCGGGCCGGACGCTCCGGCACGTTGGCTACGCATGCATGAAAACCGGTACGCGACAGCATTGGCCGCACGGGGCGGCCCATGGGGCTTCCTCGAGATTCCGCCGTTTTAGCGAGAGGATGAGCGGGACTTCGAGTGTGGTGCGTTACATTTGGTTAAGACCGCGTTTAGAAGGCAAATCACGGACTGTCCCTCTTTCGCACATCGAGAGCGAATCGAAGCAAAAGCGGGCTAGCCCGCCGCGAAAGGTCGGAAGCTCAGCCGGTGAAAAGGGCACGGTCCATGCAGGGCGATCGCCGCGAGATGGGCGGGCGTACCATAGCCAAAATGCTCGCTGAAACGATAGGCGGGATATAGACTACAGAAGCGGCGCATCAGGCGGTCGCGGGTCACCTTGGCGACGATCGAGGCGGCGGCGATCGATGAAATTGCGGCGTCGCCCTTGACGATCGTCTCGGCGGGGAGGCCAAGACCCGGCGGCAAATCATTGCCGTCGATCAGAACGTGGCGGGGCGCGACGGAAAGCGCGATGAGCGCCCGGCGCATGGCGGAAAATGTTGCTTGGCGGATGTTGATGCGATCGATTTCGGGAGCGCTCGCGAAGGCGACCGCCACCGCCATGGCATGCAGCATGATCTCTTCGTAAAGGTGTTCGCGCTCCCTAGGGGTAAGCCGCTTTGAATCGTTTAGTCCGTGCGGCAGCTTGCGCGGATCGAGGATGACGGCCGCCGCGGCGACCGGCCCGGCAAGGGGGCCGCGTCCCGCTTCGTCGATCCCCGCCACCGGCCAAATGCCCCGCTCTAGCAGGTTTCTCTCGACCTGGAAATCAGGCTTTGTCATGCGGCAAAAGTCCTGAGATGCCTACCGCACCCTGGCGGCCAGGCACGCCTATTTTTTGCCGAAGCCGAGGCCGCCGAAGCGGGAGTTGAAGCGCGAAAGGCGGCCGCCGCGATCGACCAAATGCTGCGAGCCTCCGGTCCAGGCCGGATGGGTGGTTGGATCGATGTCGAGGTGCAAGGTGTCGCCCGCTTTGCCGTAGGTGGAGCGGGTGAAATACTCGGTCCCGTCGGTCATGACCACCTTGATCAAATGATACTGGGGGTGAATATCGGGTTTCATCGGCAAGTCCTTGTATAGCCGTGCGCTCCGCCATTGCTTGCAAGTCGCAGTTTGCCCGGTCAATTGGGCTCTTAAGTTCCGGCCTATATCCCAGCCAGTGACCGGTTACAAGGCTCAGACGGACCCCGGCAGGTTCTCTGAAAACCGCCGCTTCAACCGGAGCCTTCTCGAAGTTTTCAAACGAGTTTCACATCATGAGCCGTCTGCCTCTTCCCCCGTTTACCGCCGAAAAGGCGCGTATGGCCAAAGACGCCTGGAATACGCGCGATCCCCCCTGATTAGGGGGTGCGCCGGATTAAATCACGTGACAAAGTCATTTTATGGCAATAATGAGAAAGCTAAATCTTGGCATAAAGGGGAATGGCAGAACGGAGGAGCTGCGCCTTACGCCGTTTAATTCGCGGCGCATATGCAGTCTGACTTCACCCGCCGAAAGGAACAATGGCTAAACTGAAGTGAGACATTCCCTCCTGCAGTGGACATAATGAACACGCATTCAATACAAGCTGTCCGGGAACGGCTGAAGCGGTTGGCTAAACCGCTGACTTGAATTCGTCAGCCTCAGGCGAACCGTTCAAGCAAGCGGCAAAGCAATAGGGGGCACGCCCATGGCAAACGACGAAAAGCCGGGGACAAATTTGGCAAGCGGCAGCGTCATCTTTGTTGCCCTTGTCTCGACAGGCTTTTATTTTTTCCATCGTGAGGCGCCGCTGGTGGACATGCGTCCGATTGCGGATGCACGCCTTGAAGAACATGCGCCGCCGCAGGAGATCGAGGCGCGTCTGTGGCAGGATCCGATTGGAGCAGTCGACAAATCTCGCGACAGATCGGGCACTCGCGAGGTTGAGCAAAGATGTCAGGACAATACAGGGCCTGAGGAAGCACCTTGCAAACTGCCATTGAACGCCGCCAATAACAAGACACTGGTGCTTGGCGTCACCGTGCCTGGGGCTCCTTATCCCGATGATGTGGAACGACGGCGCCGCACGCGCTATGCCGTGCTGGCCGGCCTCGAACGGGCCGGTTTCGCACCCGACGACAGGCGCCACATCGGTTATTTTGTGTGGACGCCATCGCCTTCCCCCTCCTTTTTGTCGGAAACGCCGCCAGAGCTGCCGCTCCTGGCGTGCGGCACGCCGGCTTCCGAGCGCTTTGCTTGTGTGAGCACGGCATCGGCCCGCATGGCGTCAAAACTGCCGCTATTTGGTATATTGTCCGGTTTGAGCTTGCAATATGTTCTGCTCCCGCCCGAGTTTGCATCGGCGGAACCCGCTATCGTTCCCTACGAACGGCTCAAGAGGGTTTCGGACCCGCGTGAGGCCAACGATAACGATTCGCCAGATAGCGTCCTGGTCCTTTGGCTAAAAGAGGACGTTCTGATGCGCCAGCCGCTGACAGCGCTGAACTCGTTGGCGGGCTTACTAAATCGCGATCAAAACCTGGCCGTCAAATTTATAGGTCCATCTTCATCGGATATGCTTCATGAAATGGTGAACGAAGCGACACAAAACGGCTCCACTTGCAGCGACACTACAAGTCATTGGAGAAATCTGGAAGACGTAAAGTTTTACGCATATCTCGCGAGCGCGCCAGATGAATACCTGTTCGGCAAATTGCACAATTCGTGCGGTTCACTTCAAGACTTTTTCGAGAAGCGTGGGATTCATTTGCAGAGAACAATAGCGACCGAAGACACGCTGGCCGATGGTATTCGTGACGAACTTTCGCTTCGACGGATCGACCCTGCTTCTGATCATATCGCGTTGATCTCGGAATGGGACACGCTTTACGGCCAGACACTCCCGCAAGCAGTCGAGCGCGCATTCGCTCCCGATGATCCAATCTCGATTCACAAATTCACCTATCTCAGGGGTCTCGATGGCCTTCTGCCTTCGAGCGCGGGCAAGGAGGACACGAAGCAAGAGAAATCCACAACTGCGGGAACAAAAGCAGGCGGCGCGCCAGATTTTTTCAAGATCGAAAACGATACTCAGAGCCTTGAGCGTCCGATTGGAGAGAGCCAATACGATTATCTGCGGCGGATCAGCGCGCAACTCCATAAGGTCGACCACGACCTCGGGAAACAAACGCATGAAGAAGGACAGGAAAAGAAAATAAAAGCGATCGGTATCCTTGGCGGCGATGTGTTTGACAAATTGCTGATCCTGCGGGCGTTGCGGCCTGAGTTCCCCGAAGCGCTGTTTTTCACCACCGATTTTGACGAAGCTTTCACGATCAAGAGCGAGCTTCCCTTTACGCGCAATCTCATAATCTCGTCGAGCTTTGGTCCAAATTTGAGCGAATGGTTGCAAGGCGACATACCATTTTTCCGCGACACAGGTCAGGCTTCGGCATTTCTTGCCACGCAGCTTGCAGTAGATCATCTGCCCAAAAGTCTGGAAACGCCGAACGATTCCGGAACTGACCTAGCCAGCCAGCTTCTCGTTCCGCGCCTGTTCGAGGTCAAGCGAAACGGGGAGATAGTGCAGTTTGCCTGGGCGCCGCAACCTTCTTCTTCAAGAGAGACTCGCGGCCCAAAACACAAGGGCCATCCGCCACAACACGAGAACAATCCGTTGGTTGCCAAAGCCACCGCCTTGGCAGAAGGACGTTCGGCATCGCCATGCTTGAAAGGCGCCGACGGGATCAATTGTGGCTTCGGCCAACCGATCGATGTTAAGCAAAACACGGACAATCCGTCCGATCCGAAGCCCTGCTGGAACGGCGATGACGTGACAAACTGCAGCTATATCCAGCCGGTGGATCTTAATGAATTGAAAAACCTTTCTAGCCCAGACGATCCGAAAATGATCGAAAAACCGTTTCCGATACTTGGAGAAGATAGCCGCAAACACTTACCCACCGGTCTTGCCTTGGGCGCTGTCCTCGGCTTGGGAGTGTTACTCTGCTCTCGCTACGTTCGAGAACACGCTTTCCTCGAGGTTTTCCTTCTCATCCTCGGCCTCGGGGTGGGCTCATGGATTTGCATAAATTGGGAGCCGATTGCGCAATATCTAACCGAAAACGGGAAGGGCGAGCCGATTGCGATAGCGGACGGCGTCAGTGTCTGGCCCACCGTTTTGCTGCGCGGTCTTGGAATTATTCTCTCCATCTATTTCCTCCTGCGCATAGTTGGCGGTCTCTGTAAGAACCTTGAGGAGATTGCTCGGGAAATGGAACTGACGCCAAAGCCAGAGCCTTGGTGGAGACAGCTCACGGGCATTCGCATTCAAGGGGACATTTTCACGTTCTGGAAATTGCTCAGGAGCCTGTTTCACACTTTCCGCCATAACAATGGGACGGCTCGGAATGAGGCCCTCAACGTTGAAGCCGCCGCCTGGCGGACCTACGTTGGTCGTGAGCGAATCTGGCCGCGATGCGTCCGTGCGGCTCTTTGCACTGCACTCATGATTGTATTCGTCAGATACGTCCTCAGTCCAATATTTGGTATGCTGATGTACTCGGCGCGAGGCGTTCGAGCTATCGACTTTTCCTTTTGGACAACTTATATCGACGTCCTGCTGATGCTTTTTCTGACTTTTGTTGTCTTCGACGCGACTTTGTCTTGCCTGCTCTTTGTCAGCAAGCTGCGCCGCGCCCAGTCGCTATGGCCGCAGGCAACTCTAGCAGTCTACGATGGCCGTTTGCGTTTGCAAGCCAAACTTGTCCATGATTGGTTCGACCTCGACTTTGTGGCGAAGCGGACGAAGTGCATCGGCTCGCTGATCTATTTTCCCTTTGTACTGATTGCCTTGGCGATTGTTTCCCGGAGCACCATCTTCGCCAATTACGCCCCGAGTTTGACGATTCTCATCTCGCAGGCGATCAGTCTAACTCTTGTTTTCAGCTGCGCCATCATGCTGTGGTGGGTGGCGAGGGCCACACGGGACCTCGCCAAGCAAAATTTGACGGAAGGAATCATTCGCGCCAAAGACGCAGAGAGTAACCCTCGCTTAGCGGAGCAGCTGGAAACGCTGTTGGCCCAGGTTGCTCAACTCAACAGAGGCGCGTTTGGTCCTCTCTCTCAGCAACCTCTGGTCAAGGCGTTGCTTTTCCCATTGAGCAGTGCCGGTTGGGTAGCTCTTATCGAGAACGGCACGCTTACCGGCCTTTAAAGGGTGCCTCCGGCTCAAAGTTCACTTTGAGCAAAATGTGGGCCTATCCAAAACTGCTCTTCAACCGGTAGACAACCCTTTGACTTTGAACGCCAGAGGGATTACCTCTTCCCAGCAATGGACCCGGTGCAGCCAGTTTGCGCCGGGTTTTGGCTTGTTGGCCCTGACCAGCGTCGCAATGACTTTGCCGCCCGTGGCTTTGGCGATGCCAAGATCTCGATAAAGGAAGAAATCGCGAAGGCCGTCGGATTTAAACCCGGTGGCACCTGCCTTGACATGCAAGAATGTGGTTTCAGCTGGTTGTCACGGTTTTGCAGCTTCCATTGTCATCCTCCTTCGGAATACGGATAACTTTCCCGCTTGACGCGGATAAAATGATCGGCGGGACAGATCGAGTGAGAATTAGATCATTGACGTTTTCCCGCTCATTTCATCTCGAGCATGAGAGGCGCGGCGCGCACGTGCATCGGCGATAGGCGGAAAATGCCGGATGCGAGGTGAAATTGGCGGCATGATGCTCAAAATTCGACCTCGAGTTCTTCTACGTTCTCGGGTTCCTGCTTTGCCGCGCCGATCCACTCGATCATCTCAGGTAAGGCCATGATCGTCTCGCAATAGGCGCTGCATATATCGTCCAATTTGACGTGATATGTGAGGAACCGCGTCACCACGGGAGCATACATTGCGTCGGCCATCGAGCGCTCGCCCAACAGAAATGGCCCGCCGTAAAGATGGAGGCACTCCCGCCAGATCCCGGTAATCCGGTCGATATCGCCTTGGGCGCGAGTCCAGACTTTGAAGTTGGGGAAGTCGCCCTTGAGGTTCATCGGTAGGGCCGAGCGCATGGGACCAAAGCCCGAGTGCATCTCCCCACTAATCGAGCGGCAAAGGGACCGCTTCGCGCGGTCCGCCGGTAGCAAAAGCGCCGCGGGTTCGATCTCGTTTAGATACTCGCCGATCGCCAGCGTGTCCCACACCTTAATTCCGTTGTGGCTCAGGCAGGGCACCAGGAAGGAGGAGGACAAAAGCAATAGTTCGGCGCGCATCGCGGGGTCGTCTGGCGAAATGACCTTTTCAGAGAAAGGAAGCCCCGAAAATTTGGTCATCAACCAGCCGCGAAGCGCCCATGAGGAATAGTTCTTGCTGCTGATCGTGAGCGTTGCGTCATCCAATGCCCCTTCTCCACCGGTAAGCGTAATCTTGGCTGGCTAGTGAACCGGAATAACCCTCGCAGCCCAGCGAAAACCAGAGCATAACGCATGCCGGCCCTCACGCAATGATCCCGCAGCTAAATAATAACCTTCCCGCGCAAGGACGCCGCGCGTTATGTGAATTTTCCTCCTGTCATGATGATGTGCCTTCAATGATCTATCAAGCCTATCGAACACAGGCGAATTTCCTCGATCAGGTGCGGCCGCTCGCCGCTGCCGCCGGATCGGCGTTGCGCTTGCCTTGGCCTCGGCTGGGGCAGGATTGGCCACTCCGTAGGTTCGCTGGAGTCCTGGAAACCTTCGCCAATCTGACCGTGATCCATTCCCGACTCCCTTTTGAGATCGAATCCGTCGCGGACGGCAATTGTCTCGTTCCGGTGACGGAAGAGGCGGTCTATTCCACGCCCTTCGCCACGCTGCTTCACTTCAAGAAGGCAACCGGGGCGGCACAGCCACGGGTTCTCTTGGTGGCTCCCATGTCGGGTCATTTCGCGACTTTGTTGCGCGCGACGGTCAAAACAATGTTGACCGGCCACGACGTCTACATCACCGACTGGCATAACGTTCGCGATGTGCCCCTCGCGGATGGCGGCTTCGATTTTAGCGCCTTCGTTGACCATTTGATTGAATTCCTGCGGGTGATGGGGGCCGGGTCCCACGTCGTCGCCGTCTGCCAGCCCTGCGTCCCCGTCCTCGCCGCCGCGGCGTTGATGGCGGAAGATGGCGATGCGGCGCAGCCCCGCAGCATGACCTTGATGGCCGGGCCGATTGATACACGCATCAACCCGACCAAGGTCAACAAGTTGGCCGTTCAACGACCGCTCGATTGGTTCGAGCAGAATTTGATCGCCAAAGTTCCCCGCGGTTATAAGGGCGCCACGCGGCAAGTCTATCCGGGCTTCATGCAGCTCGCGGCGTTCATGAGCATGAATCTCGAACGCCATATGCGCTCCTTCAACGATATGATGGAGGCGCGCGCGGCCGGCGATCGGTCGAAATTCCAGTTTATCCAGGCATTCTATGAGGAATATTTCGCAGTCATGGACTTGCCAGCCGAGTTCTATCTCGAAACGGTGAAACTGATATTCCAGGACCACACTCTGCCCCTCGGCAAGCTCGAAGTGCATGGCCGCCCGGTCAATCCCGGCGCCATCAAGCGCACCGCGCTGTTGACCGTCGAAGGCGAGCGGGACGATATTTGCGGCCTCGGCCAAACCCTCGCCGCGCAGGACCTTTGCACGGGATTGCGGCAATATATGAAGATGCACCACGTGCAGACGGGGGTTGGCCACTACGGCGTCTTCAGTGGCCGGCGCTGGAACAACGAAGTCTACCCCATGGTGCGTGATATCATTCAAATGACAAACTGAGCCGCGCGCTGAGCCTCGACACGGCCGCCCGATGCCCCGACGGCGTGCCGTAGTACATCAATGACCAGTATTGCCGCCCTACTACCCAGCCAACGGCCCGTTACAAGGCCGGAAAGCGGGCGGTTGCGGCCGATTCGAATTTGGTCAGCGTTGCGCCAGAAGCTGCCAAAGTCGCCCGATTGACCACGAAACAGAATCGCATAAGTTTATTTGGCAAGCTAGAGTAA
This sequence comes from Candidatus Methylaffinis lahnbergensis, assembly GCA_002890675.1. Lineage (GTDB taxonomy): Bacteria > Pseudomonadota > Alphaproteobacteria > Rhizobiales > Beijerinckiaceae > Methylocapsa > Methylocapsa lahnbergensis. Next base: position 98,775 of record PEFW01000002.1, on the reverse strand, counting down.
TCGTCGAACGTCGGTGTAAGGCGCCGTTGTAACAAGCGCATGAGAGGTAAAAACTAGATTCTGAATGGATTTTCGGAGTCGCGCGCGGCGCGTCAACGGCGGGTTATAGGGCCCCAGACCGGGTTTCCCGCATCTTAAACGAATCTGTCTAACCAGTGCTAGGGCTAGTTCATCCATGCTGACGCCAATGCTAGTTCAGTTACCGTTGGGGACCTCGTTCAGGATGTTGCGGCAAACAAGCCTAGGGATGTAGACGTCACCGTCACACTGCACGAGGCAGACGGAACGGTGCGCGCCTTTAAAGCCTATGAGGTCAAACGCGAGGGAGCGCCCTTGGATGTGGCCACTGTCGAACAGCTCTGTATAAAGCTCCGGGATATGCCGACGGTTACCCATCGTGCCATAGTCTCAGCTTCCAGTTTCACGGATGGCGCGATCGCGAAAGCTGCGGCGCACGATGTTCAGCTTTTTGTCTTGAAACCGTGGACCCAGCCGATAGCCGACCAGTTCCCAGAGTTCAAGGGCGTGGGACGGCCTGACGAGTTTCTGCGCCGTTTCGATAGCAATCTCTTGTACTGGCTGGACTGGCGGCCAAGTATTTTTGCGCCGGGCGGACCGCCCTCTTTCGGGTGCGAGGATTCTACGCCGCTCTTCGCATCGGATGGCCATGCCCACAAAGAGTTCCCAAACTGGGCTAAGTTTATGGATGCTCTTCTATACCGGTCAACCCAAATACTCTTCGGCCTGGAGCCGGCTCAAACTATCACTCGCACATTCCCCGCCGAGCCCGTGGCAGGCAATGATGAATTCGAAGCTAGCCCGGCTTGGCCGCATACTCACACACTTGGAGTTGTTCAAGACCAAGTCTTTCTCAAGTTTGACACTGGCTTGGTTCTCATTGACTCTGTTACCATTTCGGGGCGGCTGCAATGGCAGAGAAGGAAGCGCCCTCTCGAATTCCACATTCTTGAACAGGTCCCAACGGGCGAGGTTTTTGCGGGGGCTGCCCTAGCTGACTGGGGCAGCCCCGATAGCAAGATGTTTGCGATTATTTTCTCCCCGGATTCCCGCACCACTGGCATTCATACCATTCAACTACAGGAGAGGCATAAGAATGCTATCCGACAGCTCAAGATACCTCTCCCAACTCCACCGCCAGAGCGCAAGCCCTAGAGCAACCTGAACGCCGAACAGCGCCGCTGTTCGGTTCCAGGGCGCATCCCAAAACTGATCCACCCCCCCACCCAGCGGACAAAGCTTTACTCCGGCTACTCAAACGTGTACCCCCTCCCCGCAATGGACCCGGTGCAGCCAGTTTGCGCCGGGCTTATTTTTGGCGGCTCTTTCAGAAGAGATCGCGGCGAAAAGCGATAAGTTCGATGGCGAATGTGGTGGTGGTCGGCGCCCAATGGGGCGACGAGGGCAAAGGCAAGATCGTCGATTGGCTGTCGCTCGAGGCCGACATCGTGGTGCGCTTCCAGGGCGGCCACAATGCCGGGCATACCCTCGTCATCGACAACAATGTCTATAAGCTCACGCTGTTGCCCTCTGGCATCGTGCGGCCCGGAAAACTCTCGATCATCGGCAATGGTGTCGTCCTCGATCCGCATCATTTGGTGGACGAAATCGCCAAGCTCGCAACCCAGGGCATCGAGGTCTCCCCCAGAAATCTGAGGATCGCCGAAAACGTGACGCTGATCCTTAGCCTGCACCGCGAACTCGACGCCCATCGCGAATCCGCAAATGTCGAGGCGGTGAAGATCGGAACCACCAAACGAGGCATCGGGCCAGCCTACGAAGACAAAGTGGGACGCCGCGCGATCCGGCTCATGGACTTGGCCGAGCCGGACAGTTTGGATCAAAAAATCGCCCGCCTGCTTGCCCATCACGAGCCGCTCCGCCGCGGGCTTGGGCTCGAACCTGTCACGGCAAAGGCCATTCGCGCCGAACTCGATTGCGTCGCGGCCAAAATTCTGCCCTTCATGGATGCGACCTGGGAGTTGCTGGAGACCGCCCGGCGCGCGGGCAAGCGCATTTTGTTCGAAGGCGCACAAGGCGCGATGCTCGATGTCGATCACGGCACTTACCCCTTTGTGACCTCGTCGAATACGGTCGCCGCCAATGCCGCCACGGGGTCTGGCCTCGGCCCAAAGGCGATCGGCTATGTGCTGGGGATCGCCAAGGCCTATACGACGCGGGTCGGCGGCGGACCATTCCCGGCCGAGCTCCACGATGCCATTGGCGAGCGGATCGGCGACAGGGGGCACGAATTCGGAACCAACACGGGGCGGCGCAGGCGGTGCGGCTGGTTCGACGCGGTGCTCGTGCGACAGGCGGTAAAAACCTCGGGGATAGACGGCATTGCCTTGACAAAACTCGATATTCTTGACGGCTTCGAGGAAATCAAGGTCTGCGTCGGCTATCATCTCGATGACCAGCGCATCGGCAGATTGCCGGCAAGCCAGGCGGCGCAGGCGAGAGTCGCTCCGATCTACGAGATAATCGAGGGGTGGAAGGACACGACGGCCGGCGCCCGCTCCTGGGCGGCGCTTCCGGCGCAGGCGATCAAATATGTCCGCCGCATCGAGGAATTGATCGAGGCCCCGGTCACGCTTCTCTCGACCAGCCCCGAGCGTGCCGATACAATCCTTGTTCACAATCCCTTCCGCGATTGATTGGCAAATTTCCGCGGCGGGATTGACGGAAGGCCGATCAAATGCTCTCAACACGAGATGGCTGACTATTACCCGGTGCTCGCCAAGGCCGTCGCGGGCCTACCGGATTCGACGGCCGAATCACGTCACGCCATTTATGAGCGGGCGCGCGGGGCGCTTTTCGGCCAATTGCGCAGTCTCGATCCGCCGGTGCCGGAGGAGGCAATCGAGCGCGAAGCGCAAGCATTGGAAGTGGCGGTAGCCCGGCTTGAAACGGAAATTGCGTCGCGGCCGGGTCCCGGAAGCGGCGAGCCCGTGACCGAACCGGATCTCGCGGGCCTTCGGCCAACGGCCGGGAGTCCGGCCGGTGCATCCCTCGCGAATGCGCCAAGCGCGGCCCCGCCGTTGCCTGAACCCAATCCGCTGAACCCAGATCCGCCCGACCCCGCTTCATCCGCGCCGGATCCACTTCCAGCCGCGCAACCGCCGCCGCCTTCGCGACCCCTCAAAATTCGGCGCGATCCGCGGCCGCCCGTGAACCCGGGCGCCCGGCCGGACGGCACGCCGCGGTCCGGCCCGGCTTTCAACCCTATGCGGTCGACGCCGCCTTCGGTCCGCAACCCGGCTCCGGCGGCGCGGACAACCGAGAAGCCCTCGGCTGCGCAGGACGAGCCTCAAGCCCCGGCAACAGGCACCGCTTATCCCGACCAAACTGCTTCGGCCGGGCGCGACTTCGGTGCATTTGCCCCGGCACCGGCCTTCCCGGAGGTTCTTGGCCTGGAAGCGCCCGCCGATGAAGCGTTTGCCCCGGAAACATCAAACCCGAGCCCTGATAGTTCCGAACCCGCGGCGAAAACGCGGCTTGAAGCTCAACATCCTTTCGCACCTCGGCCCGCGCGAGATGCCGGTCCCGCAAAGCGCCTTATGGTCGTCGGTGGAATCGTCGGTCTCGTCGTCGTCTTTGTCGCGATCGCCGCCTATAAGCTGCGTGATCGCCCCGAAGATCTTTTGCGCCCGCAACCTCCTTCGCCATCGACCCAGGGCGAGGCCGGCGCTGGCGGCAAGATCGCCGACCGCATAGGCGCCGGCACCGCGACACCCGGGTCCGCGCCAGCCTTGGCCGGTGGGCCTTCGTCAACCGCCGATCGCAACGATGACGCCAAAAGCGGTTCCGGACCCGCCAATCCTCCCATTCCCGTCGCCCGCCGCGCCGCCCTCCTCGTCGAGGCGCCGGAAGAGCCGTCCAAGGTATTAACTTTTCGTGGCACCGTCGTCTGGCGGGTCGATAACGTCAGCAATGGACCGGACGAGCCGCTAAGCATGGCGGTTCGCGCCGAGATCGACATACCTGAAGAAAAGCTGCAAGTGGCGATGATGCTTCAAAAAAATTTCGACGGCACATTGCCCGCGTCGCATACCATGAAGCTGGTGTTTGCCGTGCCGCAAGACAGCCCCTTGGGCAATATCAAGCAGATCAGCGTGGTGCAGATGCGCCGCGAAGACAACCCCACGGGAGAGTCGCTGACGGGAATTACGGTGCCGGTGATGGAAAATTCCTTCCTCGTCGGTTTTGCCCGCGGCCACGCCGAGGCATCCAATCTCGATCTTCTGCGGTCGCGCGAATGGTTGGATGTTCCGATGGTTCTCGCCAATGGCCATATCGCGAAATTGACCTTCGAAAAAGGACCCTCGGGGCAGCGCGCCCTGGATGACGCGATGGCGTCCTGGCAGCGCGATAGTTTGAAATAATCCGCCTCTGGCGGCGCGAATGCCTAGAAATATCCGCGCGCGTCCCCGTTGGCCCCGGTTTGACCCTGTATCTCTCACAAATTCCGCGTCGCGCGCCAATCCACGGGCACGTGCCTTTACCTTGTCGGCGACGGTACCCGCTTCGCTGCGAGCGCCGCGCGCAGTTGCTCGATCTGGGTTTCGACCGGGCTTGGCGGCAGGCTCTCCTTGCCGCACACGTCGCGCGACTGATAGATCAGAAGATCGAGATGGATAATGCGCGCCTGCAGGCGAAGCGATATCCCGATGAGGTCGCGCAGACGCGGCGGCAAGCGGGCGAGAACATCCTTGTTGGATACGATGCCCTGCTCGGACAAACGAATCCTGCGTTTTTCGGCGGCGGCCTCGGCGCGGCTCAGTTCGCCTTCGTTGACGGCGCGTTGGAGGAGCAGCCAGGAGGCAATTTGCATGAGCCTTGTCGTCAAACGCATGCTTTCGACCGCATAGGCGACCGCCGCCGGGCGCGGCAGGAGCTTCGCCTCCGCGCGGCCATCGCCGTCGAGATAGGTGGCAACCCGGCTCACCACATCCATTCCCTCCCGGAAAAGAACCGTGAATTGTTCGGACGCCGCCAGCCACTCGCCAAAGGAGACGGTTTTATCCTCTCTAAAAAACGGCGATTGAACCATCACGCGCCTTTTTTGCCGGACGCCGATCGATGCAGACTTGCCGGAGAGCAGAGCCCGCGGGCGGCTATATTTTTCACGTCATAGGGCAATTCGCCGGCCCGTGGGAGTTCACCTTTAATTAGGCTTAATAGGGCGGCAGGAATTTGAGCTTTATGCTGCCCGCCTTCGCTCGCGGCGTCATCCCGCCAAAGGTCCGAACGCGGCGAGGCCGTTCCCTCACCCCGGACTCGTCGATGAAGACGATGGTTCGGCCTTCTCTGGCGCCGTTTTTTTAGTGTCGGCCGACGCTTCTTCTTCCAATGCAAGATCGCGGCTGCGCTTGCCTCCCGCGACCACTCGGCCGCTGGCAGGAAAAGTTCAATTTCTTGATGAGCCGCCACACACCCGATTCCGAATACCGCTTGGAGCTGATCTTCGCGATGAGCTTGGCCCCGCGCGCCAGCGTCCACGGAGCGGTGGCATATCCTTGCGCCAAGGCGCCGGCTTCGAGCGCTTCGACCAATCGCTTCTTCTCGGCGTCGGTCAGCCGCGGCGGGCGCTAGGTAGCGCGGCGCCTTGCGCAACGCGCCGCCCCTCCCCGATCGCTTACCACGATCGCTTCGCCCGTTCGCCTCAAACGCCTGCTTCCAGCGCCAAACCGAGGTGCGGCTGACTTTGAGCCGGCGCGCCACCTCTGGCGGCTCGCCACCAATTTGCAGCAAACGCGCGGCCTCTAGTTCGGCCGCGTTTCCAGTCTCGCACGGACGCGCGCCTTGTTCATGCGTGCATCCATGCCTCCGAAAACCCATGGCATGGAGGGGAGAATGGTTACTCAGTTTGTCAAGAGTCGATAGTAGCGACGAAATAAACCTCGAGATCCACGACCCCGGAACGAAAAGCGCCGCATAATCGGCGGCCTATTCTCCCGCTGGCACATCGGGCTGTGCCAGCAAGGGAGTTGTCTCGGATGCCGCCGCGCTTTCCGCTTTTTGCGCGATAATCATTTCATCCCGGATGTTCGCGACACGCCGGAGTTTGGCCATCGCGGCGCCCGTACCGGCTGGAATGAGGCGGCCGACGATGACGTTTTCCTTCAAGCCTTCCAAGGTATCGGCCTTGCCATTGACGGCCGCCTCGGTCAACACCCTGGTCGTCTCCTGGAAGGAGGCGGCCGAGATGAACGACCGCGTCTGCAACGACGCCTTGGTGATCCCTAGGAGAACCGGAGTTCCCGAGGCCGGCTTTTCGCCCGCCTCGATCGCCGCCGCGTTGGCCTCGTCGAGTTCGACCTGATCGACTTGCTCGCCAGGCAAGAACCCGGTACCGCCGGGCTCGACAATATCGACCTTCTGCAGCATCTGCCGGACAATCACCTCGATATGTTTGTCGTTGATGCTGACCCCTTGCAACCGGTAGACTTCCTGAATCTCGTTGACAAGATAGGCGGCAAGTTCCTCGACACCTTTGATCGCCAAAATGTCATGCGGTGCCGGATTCCCATCGACGATATAATCGCCCTTTTCGACGACGTCGCCATCCTGGAGATGGATGTGTTTGCCTTTTGCGATCAGATATTCGATTGGCTCGGCGCCATCTTCATTCGGAACGATCGAAATGCGTGTCTTGTTCTTGTAGTCGCGCCCGAATTGCACAGTGCCGGAGGCCTCGGCGATAATCGCGTGATCCTTCGGCCGGCGCGCCTCGAACAGTTCGGCGACTCGCGGCAGACCGCCGGTGATGTCGCGCGTCTTCGCCGAGTCCATCGAGATACGCGCAACGATGTCGCCAGCCTTGACCAGCGCGCCTGGGTCAACCCCAATGATCGAATCCACCGGCAGCGCATAACGCGCATCGCTGCCGCGGTGCAGCTTGCCGATCTTGCCGTCCGCCGATTTGATCACGATGGCGGGCTTCAATGTCGCGGAGCGCTGATTGAGGCGCCAATCCATGACCAGACGCTTGGCGATGCCGGTCGCCTCGTCGATGGTTTCGGTCATGGAGGCACCTTCGACGAGGTCCTCGAAGGCGATCGTCCCGGCGATCTCGGTCAGAATCGGCCTTGTATAGGGATCCCACTCGGCAATGCGCTGGCCGCGCTTGATCTTGTCGCCATCGTCGACTTTGAGCCTGGCGCCATACTGGATCCTGTGGACCGCGCGTTCCGCGCCGTCTGGGCCCTCGACGATGATTGCGACATTGCGCGCCATGACCATAAGGTCGCCCTCGCTATTGCGGGCGAGATGGCGATTGCGGATCTTCACGACTCCATCGAAATTGGATTCGATGAAGGATTGATCGGCGATTTGCGCCGCGCCGCCGATGTGGAAGGTGCGCATCGTGAGCTGCGTGCCCGGCTCGCCGATCGACTGCGCGGCGATGACCCCGACGGCCTCGCCCATATTGACCGGCGTTCCGCGCGCGAGATCGCGGCCGTAGCACTTGCCGCAAACGCCGTTCTTGGCTTCGCAGGTCAAGACGGAACGGATCTTAACTTCCTGGATCCCGGCCGCGTTGATGCGGTCGATATGCCATTCCTGAACCATTTCGCCGGCGGCCACGATGAGCGCGCCCGAGGTCTCTTTCAAATCCTCGGCCGCGGTGCGGCCAAGAATTCGCGTCGCGAGCGAGGCGACAATCTGGCCCGCGTCGATGATCGCGCGCATGCGAATCCCGTTCCGCGATCCGCAATCGAGCATGGTAATAATCGAGTCCTGCGCCACATCGACGAGGCGGCGCGTCAGATAACCCGAATTCGCGGTCTTCAAGGCGGTGTCGGCAAGACCCTTTCGCGCGCCATGCGTCGAGTTGAAATACTCGAGCACGGTCAGCCCTTCCTTGAAGTTCGAGATGATCGGGCTTTCGATGATTTCGCCCGATGGCTTTGCCATCAGTCCGCGCATCGCGGCGAGCTGCTTCATTTGCGTTGGCGAACCGCGCGCGCCGGAATGCGCCATCATGTAGATCGAGTTGATCGGTTTGTCGCGGCCGTTTGCGTCCTTCTGCACCGTCGAGATGCGCGCCATCATCTCCTCGGCGAGCTTGTCCGAACATTTCATCCAGACATCGACGACCTTGTTGTATTTTTCGCCTTGCGTGATCAATCCGTCATTATACTGCTGCTCGTATTCCTTCGCGAGCGCACCCGTCTCGGCGATAATGCGCGGCTTGGTTTCCGGCACGACCATGTCGTCCTTACCGAAGGAAATACCGGCCTTGAACGCCTCGCGGAACCCGAGCGCCATGATCTTGTCGCAAAAGATGACTGTCTCCTTCTGACCGCAGTTGCGGTATACGATGTCGATCATGTTCGAGATTTCCTTCTTGGTCATGAGTTTGTTCACGACATCGAAGGGAATCTTGACATGGTGCGGCAGCAGCTGGCCAAGAATCATACGGCCGGGCGTGGTTTCGAAAATCTTCGATACACGCTGGCCCTCGCCGTCGAAGGTCAGAGCCCGCCCCTTGATCCGCGTGTGCAGGGTAATCGCCTTGGCATGCAAGGCATGTTCGATCTCGCCCATATTGGCGAACGCCATCCCCTGGCCAGGTTCGCCCTCGCACATCAACGAAACATAATAAAGACCGATGACGATATCCTGCGATGGCACGATGATCGGCTGGCCATTGGCCGGATGCAAAATATTGTTGGTCGACATCATCAGCACGCGCGCTTCGAGTTGCGCCTCGAGCGAGAGCGGCACGTGCACCGCCATCTGGTCGCCATCGAAATCGGCGTTGAACGCGGCGCAGACAAGCGGATGCAGTTGGATGGCCTTACCCTCGATCAACTTCGGCTCAAAAGCCTGAATGCCGAGACGGTGCAGCGTCGGCGCCCGGTTCAGCATTACCGGATGCTCGCGGATGACTTCGTCGAGAATATCCCAGACTTCCGGCTTCTCTTTTTCGACCAGCTTTTTCGCCTGTTTGACGGTCGCCGAAAGACCCTTCGCGTCGAGCCGCGAATAGATGAAGGGCTTGAAGAGTTCGAGCGCCATCTTCTTCGGCAGGCCGCATTGGTGCAGTTTGAGGTCGGGCCCAACCACGATGACCGAGCGGCCGGAATAATCGACGCGCTTGCCAAGCAGGTTTTGCCGGAAACGGCCTTGTTTGCCTTTCAGCATGTCGGCGAGCGACTTCAGCGGCCGTTTGTTGGCGCCGGTAATGACCCGGCCGCGCCGGCCATTGTCGAACAAAGCATCGACGGCCTCCTGCAGCATCCGCTTCTCGTTGCGCACGATGATGTCCGGCGCGCGCAATTCGATGAGCCGTTTCAGGCGATTGTTTCGGTTGATGACGCGCCGGTAGAGGTCGTTTAAGTCGGAGGTCGCGAAGCGGCCGCCGTCGAGTGGCACGAGCGGTCTGAGGTCGGGCGGAAGGACCGGCACTTCGGTAAGGATCATCCACTCGGGCTTGTTGCCCGAACGGATGAAGGCCTCGATGATCTTCAACCTCTTGGCGAGCTTCTTGGGTTTCAGTTCCGTCGTCGATTCGGCGATCTCGACCTTGAGCGATTCGGCGATTCTCGGAAGATCCATGCCACGTAGAATTTCGCGAATCGCCTCGGCGCCAATGAGGGCGGTAAAGGAATCCTGGCCATATTCGTCCTGCGCGCGCAGGTAGTCGTCTTCATTGAGAAGCTGGCGGTTCTTGAGCGGTGTCAGGCCCGGATCGAGGACGATATAGGATTCGAAATAAAGAATGCGCTCGATGTCCTTCAGCGTCATGTCGAGGAGAAGCCCGATGCGCGAAGGCAAAGATTTCAGAAACCAGATATGGGCGACCGGCGCGGCAAGCGAAATATGCCCCATGCGCTCGCGGCGTACCCGCGACAAGGTCACTTCGACGCCGCATTTCTCGCAGATGACGTTCTTATACTTCATCCGCTTGTATTTGCCACACAAGCACTCGTAGTCCTTGATCGGGCCGAAGATCCGGGCGCAGAAAAGTCCATCGCGTTCGGGTTTGAAGGTGCGGTAATTGATTGTCTCCGGCTTTTTGATCTCGCCGAACGACCAGGACAGAATCTTCTCCGGGCTCGCGATCGAAATCTGGATCTGATCGAAAGCCTGCGGTTGCGCGGCCGGACTGAAGAGATTCATGACCTCTTGATTCATTGCCTATCTCCTGATGCTTGGGCTGGCGCGGTGGCGCCGCATGGCCCCGCCGGAAATATTCAAAAAAGAGACAGCGCGCGCGGCCCGCGCCACTGGGCAGTATTCGATGCCCGCGTCTATTCGGCCGCCTCGGCAGGCGGCAACTGGCTTTTCGGTTTCGTTGTCTGATTAAGTTCGACATTAAGGCAAAGCGAACGCATCTCCTTGACGAGCACGTTGAAGCTTTCGGGAATGCCAGATTCGAAAGCATCGTCGCCTCGCACAATCGATTCATAAACCTTGGTACGGCCTGCTACGTCATCGGACTTCAAGGTCAGCATCTCCTGCAGCGTATAGGCCGCGCCGTAAGCCTCGAGCGCCCAAACCTCCATCTCGCCGAACCGCTGGCCGCCGAATTGCGCCTTGCCGCCGAGCGGCTGTTGGGTGACGAGACTATATGGTCCGATCGAGCGCGCGTGGATCTTGTCGTCGACGAGGTGATGAAGCTTCAGCATATAGATATAGCCGACGGTCACCTTGCGGTCGAAAGCTTCGCCGGTACATCCGTCGTAGAGAGTGACCTGACCCGAGCGGTCTAGACCGGCGCGCTCCAGCATTCCGACGATGTCCTTTTCCCGCGCGCCGTCGAAGACCGGCGTGGCGACCGGCACGCCGCGGCGCAGATTTTCGCCGAGTTCAACCACGGCCTCATCGTCGAGTTCCATGATCTCCGTCTTGGCTTCATAAATTTCGATGAGCTTGTCGCGCAACGGCTTCGTGTTCCCGTCCCGCAAATAGGCATTCACCGTGTCGCCGACCTGCTTCCCAAGACCGGCACAGGCCCAGCCGAGATGGGTTTCGAGGATCTGCCCGACATTCATGCGGGAGGGCACGCCCAGCGGATTCAAGACGATATCGACCGGCTGCCCATCGGCGAGGAAGGGCATATCCTCCTGCGGCACGATCTTGGAAACGACGCCTTTGTTGCCATGCCGTCCCGCCATCTTGTCGCCGGGCTGGATCTTGCGCTTCACCGCGACGAAAACCTTCACCATCTTCATGACGCCCGGCGACAGTTCGTCGCCGCGTTGCAACTTTTCGACCTTGTCGAGAAAGCGGCTCTCAAGGGCTTTCTTGGCCTCGTCATACTGTCTGCGCATGGCTTCGAGCTCGGCCATCGTCCGGTCGTTCTCGATCGCGAAGATCCACCATTGCGAGCGCGGATAGTCCTCGACGATCTCCCTGGTGAGCGTGGTATCCCGCTTGAATCCCTTCGGTCCGGCGATAGCCGTCTTGTCCACGAGAACGTCCATGAGACGCGCATAGACGTTGCGATCGAGGATCGCTAGCTCATCGTCGCGGTCCTTCGCGAGACGCTCGATTTCCTCGCGTTCGATAGCTTGGGCGCGCTCGTCCTTGTCAACGCCATGCCGGTTGAAGACGCGCACCTCGACAATCGTGCCTTGCACGCCAGGCGGCACCCGCAACGACGTGTCGCGGACATCCGATGCCTTCTCGCCGAAGATCGCGCGCAAAAGCTTTTCTTCCGGAGTCATCGGGCTCTCGCCCTTCGGCGTGATCTTCCCGACCAAAACATCGCCCGCCTGGACCTCGGCGCCGATATAGACGATTCCGGCCTCGTCGAGATTCTTCAACACCTCTTCCGATACGTTCGGAATATCGCGGGTGATTTCCTCCGGACCAAGCTTGGTGTCGCGCGCCATCACCTCGAACTCGTCGATATGAATCGAGGTATAAACATCGTCCTTGACGATTTGCTCGTTGAGAAGGATCGAATCCTCGAAATTGTAACCGTTCCAGGGCATGAAGGCGACGAGGACATTGCGGCCAAGCGCCAGATCGCCGAGTTCGGTCGACGGTCCATCGGCAATGATGTCGCCGTTGCGCACGTAGTCGCCGACCCGCACCAGCGGCTTCTGGTTGATGCAGGTCGACTGGTTCGAGCGCTGGAACTTCATCATCCGGTAGATATCGACCCCAGGCTTGCCAGCTTCGGTTTCCTCGGTTGCCCGGACCACGATGCGCGTCGCATCGACCTGGTCGACAAAACCGGTCCGCCGCGCCGCGATGGCGGCGCCGGAATCGCGCGCGACGACGGACTCCATGCCGGTCCCGACCAGCGGAGCGTCGGATCTGACGAGCGGCACGGCCTGACGTTGCATGTTGGAACCCATGAGCGCCCGGTTGGCATCGTCGTTCTCGAGGAACGGGATCAAGGCGGCGGCGACCGAAACGAGCTGCTTTGGCGACACATCCATGAAATCGACGCGCTCGCGCGGAACCATAACGACGTCGCCCGAGCGCCGGCAGACAACTAGATCCTCGGTCAGCGCCCGCTCCCCGTCGAGCGGCGCATTCGCCTGCGCGACGTTATATTTGGCTTCCTCCATCGCCGAAAGATAAACGACCTCGTCGGTCACCCGGCTATCCTTGATGCGCCGGTAAGGGGCTTCGATGAACCCATATTTGTTGACCCGCGCGAACGTCGCGAGCGAATTGATGAGACCGATATTCGGGCCTTCCGGCGTTTCGATCGGGCAGATGCGCCCGTAATGCGTCGGATGCACGTCGCGCACCTCGAAACCCGCCCGCTCGCGGGTGAGACCACCGGGACCTAGCGCCGATAGCCGTCGTTTATGGGTAATCTCGGACAACGGATTGGTCTGATCCATGAACTGCGACAATTGCGACGAGCCGAAGAACTCGCGCACCGCCGCGGCGGCGGGCTTGGCATTGATCAGATCCTGCGGCATGACCGTATCGATGTCGACGGAGGACATCCGCTCCTTGATCGCCCGCTCCATCCGCAGCAAGCCCAGCCGGTACTGATTCTCCATCAGTTCGCCGACGGAGCGGACGCGGCGGTTGCCGAGATGGTCGATGTCGTCGATCTCGCCGCGACCGTCGCGCAGATCGACAAGCGCCCGCATGACCGCGACGATATCTTCCTTCCGCAACGTGCGCACCGTATCCGCCGCGTCGAGATCCATGCGCATGTTCATCTTGACCCGGCCGACCGCCGAGAGATCGTAGCGCTCCGGATCGAAAAACAACGAATGGAACATCGCCTCCGCCGTTTCAAGCGTCGGCGGCTCGCCCGGACGCATGACGCGGTAGATATCGAACAACGCTTCCTCGCGCGAGCCGTTCTTGTCGACGGCGAGCGTGTTGCGAATGTAGGGACCGATATTGACATGATCGATGTCGAGCACCGGCAACTCGGCGAAACCGGCTTCGATCAGAAGCGCCAGGGATTTGGCGGTGATCTCATCGCCCGCTTCGGCGAAGATTTCGCCGGTCGCCGGGTTATAAAGATCGGAGGCGATATATTGCCCGTGCAGATCCTCATCCTGAGCGCGCAGAAATTTGACCCCTCGTTCGGCAAGCAGACGCGCGGTGCGGACCGTAAGTTTCTTGCCCGCTTCGAGAACCACCTCGCCGGTGTCAGCGTCGAGACGATCGAGGGCGGCCTTCATGCCTTTCATGCGATCGGGCTCGAAAGGCAGACGCCACCCGTCCCTATCCCGCGCGAAAGTGATCGTCTTATAAAAAATCGCGAGAATCTCCTCGCCATCCATCCCGAGGGCGTAAAGGATCGACGTCGCCGGAATTTTCCGGCGCCGGTCGATGCGGGCATGGACGATGTCCTTGGCGTCGAATTCGATATCGAGCCAGGAGCCGCGATAGGGAATGATCCGCCCCGCAAACAGAAGCTTGCCGGAAGAATGACTCTTGCCTTTGTCGTGATCGAAAAACACCCCCGGCGAACGGTGCATTTGCGAAACGATGACTCTCTCGGTTCCGTTGACGATGAACGTGCCGTTCATCGTCATCAAGGGCATGTCTCCCATATAGACGTCCTGCACCTTGATGTCCTTGACCGACCTCGCGCCCGTGTCAGTATCGACGTCGAACACGTCTAGCTGCAAGGTGACTTTGAGCGGCGCGGCGAAGGTCATGCCGCGCTGGCGGCATTCGTCGACGTCATATTTCGGCGGCTCAAACTCGTATTTGACAAATTCGAGCAGCGACGCGTTGGAAAAATCCGAAATCGGGAAAACCGATTTGAAAACCGCTTGCAGCCCTTCGTCCGGACGCCCGCCTGGCGGCTCGTCGACGAGCAGGAACTGGTCATAGGATGCCTTTTGAACTTCGATCAAATTCGGCATTTCCGCGGCCTCGCGAAGATGCCCGAAAAATTTGCGGATACGCTTACGGCCGGTGAACGTCTGCGCCATATGATCAGCCATTTCGCTCCTCGTACCTCATGTAAACAACGATTTTCTAGAGCGGAAATTCGCTAGACCCGTGTCCAGCCGGGGCGCCGAAGGGGCGGGACTTTCTCAGCCCCAAACGTTCACGGCGAAATACCGCGCAAAGATTCGATAGACGTCGAGACTTAATCCGTTAACCAAGCAATCCCTGTTTCGGCATGGCCGACGGCCTCAATCTTCGCCGAGACCGCCGCCTTGCCAAACTTCTAACCGTCGAAAGAGAAAAGCCGCGATCACTTGAACTCCACCTTGGCGCCCGCTTTTTCGAGCGCCGCCTTGATCTTTTCGGCTTCTTCCTTGGTCACGCCTTCCTTGACGGGCTTGGGCGCCGCTTCGACGAGATCCTTTGCCTCCTTCAAGCCAAGTCCGGTCACCGCGCGCACTTCCTTGATGACTTCGATTTTCTTGTCGCCGATCGCCGCGAGGATTACGGTGAATTCGGTCTGCTCCTCCGCCGGCGCCACTGGCGCCCCGGCCGCGGGTCCGGCGGCGACGGCGACGGCCGCGGCCGCGGACACGCCCCATTTTTCTTCCAGCAGCTTGGCAAGTTCGGCAGCTTCGAGCACGGTGAGGCTCGACAGGTCCGCGACGATCTTTTCCAGATTGGCCATTTTCAGTTCCTTCGATTCATATCCAAAACGCTTGCTAAGTCTCACAAGTCGAAGATTTCAGGCAGCATCTTTTCCGGCGTAAGCCGAAAAAACGCGCGCGAGCTTGGCGGCCGGCGCGGTTGTAAGCCGCGCCAGCCTCGCCGCTGGTGCCTGGATGAGGCCAACGAGTTTGGCGCGCAGTTCATCCAACGACGGCAGCGTCGCAAGCGAGCGCACGGCATCGACGTCGAGCGCGGTCGCCCGCATGGCGCCGCCAAGGATCACGAGCTTGTCGCAATTCTTGGCAAAAGCCACCGCGGCTTTCGGCGCCGCGACCGGGTCGTCCGAATAGGCGATCAGGGTCGGACCCCGCATCAGCTCCGAAATCGACGCAGCCTCCGTGCCTTGAAGAGCGATCTTGACGAGACGATTCTTGGCTACCTGTACCGTGGCTCCAGCGGCGCGCATCTGCTTGCGCAGAACTTGCATTTGAACGACGCTCAGGCCGGAATAATGCGCGACCACCACCACCGATGTCGTTTTGAAGACATCGGTCAAGGACGCCACACACTGTTTTTTTGCCGCTCTGTCCACAGTGTGTCTCCTTGCGCGGGCACGAAGCTTAATTCCGGCCCGCAGGCTGCATCCGCCGCCAGTTCAACGCGCGCGAACCCCCCGTCGAAGCGACGCGGTGCCTGTCCCCGGAACGGACAGGCCGCGCCGGACAGAGGAATAGACCAAAACCGAAAAACCGAAGGAAGCAAAAAGGCGAAGCCTTCCCGCGATCCCAAATCTTGTTGTTGCCCCGTCTATGCCAGCCCAGACCGCGTCGCCGGCAAAGCCGAATCGGCACTCAAGGCACTAAGATTGAGTTCGACCACGACAAGGCCCCTTGCTTCGGCGTTCTCGAAAAGGACACGGCCAGAAGGGACAGGCGTCAACCGCCTATCCTCCAGCCTTATCCGCCGCGTCACGAAACACCCTTCGCCGGAAGCAAACTCACCGACACCCCGCCATCGGGGTAACTTTATGGATGCGGGGCTGCTATTTCCGATCCGCCCCGAATCTTCTATTTAACCCGAACCATCTCTCATGCCAAGGCCCGAAATGCAAATTTCGCTGATCCGCGAACGATCGGTTTAGACCGTAAGCGTCGCAGGATCGACCTTGACCCCAGGACCCATGGTCGACGAAATCGCAACCCGTTGAATATAGGTGCCCTTGGCACCCTGAGGCTTGGCCTTGGCCACCGCATCCTTAAATGCAACAATGTTTTCGATCAATTTTTCGTGCTCGAAGGAGGCTTTGCCCACGCTGCCTTGGATAATCCCGGCTTTTTCGACCCGAAACTCCACCGCCCCGCCCTTCGAAGCCTTGACCGCGCCGGCGATGTCCATGGTCACGGTGCCGACCTTCGGATTGGGCATCAGGCCGCGCGGACCCAAAACCTTGCCGAGCCTGCCGACGAGAGGCATCATGTCTGGGGTGGCAATGCAACGGTCGAAGGCGATCGTGCCGCCTTGGACGGTCGAAACCAGGTCCTCCGCGCCGACGACGTCCGCTCCCGCCGCCGTGGCCTCGTCGGCCTTGGGCCCACGCGCGAACACCGCCACGCGCAAGCTACGCCCGGTTCCGTTCGGGAGATTGACCACGCCGCGCACCATCTGATCGGCGTGCTTGGGATCGACCCCGAGATTCATCGCGATCTCGACGGTCTCGTCGAACTTCGCATTGGCGCGCTCCACCACGAGCTTGACCGCTGCAGTGACCGGATAGAGCTTGATCCGGTCAATTCCCTCGCGCGCCTTGCGCACGCGTTTCCCAATATGCGCCATCGCCCTACTCCACTATCTCGAGGCCCATGGAACGGGCGGAGCCCTCGATCATCCGCATCGCCGCCTCGACCGAGGCGCAATTGAGATCGGGCAGTTTTTTCTCGGCGATCTCGTGAATCTGCGCTTTCGTGATCTTGCCGGCATAACCGCGGCCGGCGGTTTTCGAGCCCGACTGAATGCCCGACGCTTTCTTTAAAAAAAAGGAAACCGGCGGCAACTTCATCTCGAAAGTGAAGGACCGGTCCTGGAAGGCGGTGATGACGACCGGGATTGGGGTCCCTTTTTCCATCTGCGCCGTCTTGGCGTTGAAGGCCTTGCAAAATTCCATAATGTTCAAGCCGCGCTGACCGAGCGCGGGACCGATCGGAGGCGAAGGATTAGCCGCTCCGGCCGGCACCTGAAGCTTCACATAACCCGTGATCTTCTTTGCCATTGCTCTGCTCCCAGACAATGCCGGCTCTTTGGCGCGGCGGTTGCGGTCGTGGTCCAACTCGGCCGCCGTCTGGCAGGCGAACCGGTCTCCCACGTCTCATCCTATCGGTCGCAAAGCGCGACCCATGGTGCCTTTCTCAAATCCCCTTATCCCATATTTTCCCCCTGCCCAAGGGGAGCGAAAAAATGCCTAGCCGCCGGGCAACTATGCCTAGGACAGATGGCGAAAGCCGGACCTCCGCACTTTTCGCAGGGCAGGCTCTGCGCCGCCCGGCAGCGAACGCTTAGACCTTTTCGACTTGCGCATATTCCAGTTCCACCGGCGTCGCTCGGCCGAAGATCGAAACCGCGACCTTCACCCTGGACCGGCCCTCGTCGATGTCCTCGACGGTCCCGTTGAACGACGCGAAGGGGCCGTCGGCGACACGCACCGTCTCGCCAATTTCAAACGAGATCGACGCCTTGGGCCGTTCGACGCCTTCGGCGACCTGCCCTTTGATGCGTTCCGCTTCGCTATCTCGAATCGGCATCGGCTTCTTGTCCGCGCCCAAAAATCCGGTGACCTTCGGGGTGTTCTTAATCAGATGGTAGACATCGTCGGAAAGATAGCATTTGACCAGCACATAGCCGGGAAAGAATTTGCGCTCCGAATTGATCTTACGGCCGCGGCGAATTTCGACGATATGCTCGGTCGGGACAAGAATTTCCTCGAATTGGCTCGAGAGACCACGCTGCGCCGCCTGCTCCTTGATGGATTCGGCGACCTTTTTCTCGAAATTCGAATAGGCGTGAACGATATACCAGCGCATGCTCATCGGAACAGCTTCAAACCTCGCTCGTTAAAACCCCGCGCCAGGGCGAAACTTGCGCGAGCAAAAACCGGGGCCGCTGGAACACCCATATAGAATGGTCAAATTTACCCAATTGAACAGCCTCCTTACCTTGCTTTTAATCTTGTGTCTCAGCGCAAACCAAGGCGCCGCGTTTGACCGTCCGCTCGAGCCTGTTCCGAAAAAGTTGCTCGCCATTTCCGGTTCCGGCATGCTCCAACTCTTTGCGTTCGAGTGCATCCTTATTGATCAAATGGTTCCATTCGATCGGGACGCCCGCTAGTGGCCAAAACTCAGAATGCCGGAGACGATGAAGCGCAGCGTCTGATCCACCGCGACGAAAAAAAAGCTGGCGAGCAGAACCATGAAAATAACAAGCCCCGTCGTGATCAGGGTCTCGCGGCGCGTCGGCCACGTCACCTTGGCGCCTTCGGCGCGAACCTCTTGAAGGAATTCCAAAGGTTTGGTCATGGTGTGCCGTCCATTACAAAGCTACTTGAAGCCGCGCGGATTCGCGGAAGTGCCTAAACCGTATCACGTCCCGTTCAAGACAACGAAATGCGGGAAACACGAGAAGCTGGCAAAAAGCATCGCCAAAAAATCAGGGCGCGGAACCCGAAGGCCACGCGCCACAATTTTCTCTTATAATCAATCGCGCACGGAACGCAAATTCAATTTTTTGGCTGGCCGGAACGCCACGCCGCGCCCTTTCAAAACCTGGCGGTAAGGACTTGGACTGGTGGTAAGGACTTGGAGATGCACACCAATGACGGGCGCCGGAACAAATCGTACCAAGGAAAGCCGCGGCGGCGGCCCAGCAATGATCTTGGTGCGCCCACAACTCGCGGTCAACATTGGCATGTGCGCGCGGGCGATGGCCAATTTCGGGTTGAAGGATCTCCGTCTGGTATCGCCCCGCGAGGGCTGGCCCCGGTCCGGCGCTTATCGAAAGGGCGCTTATGCCGCCGCGGCCGGCGCCGTGCATCTGCTCGAAGCCGCGGCACTTTTTGAAACCCTCGAGGACGCGGTTCTCGACCTCAATTTCGTTTGGGCGACCACCGCCCGTGAGCGGGACCAGCACAAGCAAATTTTGACGCCCGCCGAAGCGATGCCGGATTGCGCCCATAAAATCGCTAACGGCGAAAAACATGGCGTGCTGTTTGGACCCGAGCGCACCGGGCTTGCCAATGACGAGGTGGCGTTGGCCGATGCGATCATCACCTTTCCGGTCAATCCCGCCTTTGCCTCGCTCAATCTTGCGCAAGCCGTGCTCTTGACCGGGTATGAGTGGGTGCGCGCCGTGACGGATGCCAGGGCGCCGTTCGCCATGGTCCAGCGCTCGCCCGCCGCGCCACGCGCGACGGTATTGTCTTTTTTCGCTTATCTCGAAGGCGAACTCGAACGCGCCGGCTTCTTCCGTCCCGAGGCGAAGCAGCCCGTCATGCGGCGCAACCTGCGTAATATGTTCCACCGCATGCAGCTAACCGAGCAGGACGTGCGTACCCTGCGTGGAATGGTCGTGCGCCTCGTTGAAGGGCCAAGGGCTGGTGCCGGGTCGGACAAGTTGCCCCCCGGAGGCAAGGCCACCCCGTACCCGGATTCCAATGATTCGTTGCCCCGGGCTAAAGATTGAACCCTTCGTCCGGATTAGGCAGCCGGCCGGCTCAAATAGGGATAAGCTTGGGATTGTCGCGAGCGTCGATCAATCGGCGCGGAAATTGCTCCTCCTTCTTCGAAAGCATAGCAAAACTCTCGCCCAATACGGAAGCGCAGCGCTTCATTCAAAAGAGGGCGCTCGAAATCAGCGGAGCCATCCGCCAGACAGCGCGCTCACGTTGGAACAGATCGACAGTTCGATCCCTTGGCCGTTGCTGACCGTTCTGTCTTTTGGATTTCGATGCTGTTTGGGGGATTTGGCCTTTTCGCGCGCGCCAACGCGACAGCGATCGTTGCTCTCTTGATCGGAGCGATTTCGGTCTCGAGAGCGATTTTTTTGATATTGAATTTGATATTGAAATTGTATCACCCCTACCTAGCTAGGCTTGATGCGCATCTTCGGCGCGCCGCTGCACAACGCCCTGGCCCAGATCGGACAATAAACGCGCAATGAGACGCACGCAACAGTGGGGAGGCCGGCAGAAAGCCCTTGGGTTCAGGCTGGCGGCGGCAGGCTTATCCCGGCGAGCGCGGCGCGCAACGCGTCTTCTTTCGTATGGTCGAAAGAGGTTCGCAACACCGTCCCGCCGACGCCTTTCAAATCGGCCAGCACTTTGTCTGTCGTAAGCTTGCGGATCAGCAAAAACAGCGCCGCATTGCCGGACTGCAAGGTTTCCGCGACTTCCTTCATGAAGGCATCGTTTATGCCGACGTCGGTGAGCGCGCCGCCAAGGGCGCCGGAAGCCGCGCCGATCGCGGCACCGGCTAGCGGCATTAAGAAAATCAAGCCGATCAGCGTGCCCCAAAAGGCGCCGGAAACCGCCCCCATCGCGGTCGTGTTGATGAGTTGATTAAGCTTGACGGTGCCATTCGGCTGTTTGACCGCGATCACGGCATCGCCTAGTTCAATCAGATAATCCTTTTGCAGATCCAAAATCTTGTGGCGGACCTCTTCGGCCTTGGCTTCGGACGGAAACGCGATAACGACGAGATCGCTCATGATATGGTCCTTTCCTGTCTCATTCGCGGCGGTTCGTATTGCGCGCACCGCGCCAGCAACCTTATCGGTTGCCTCAGTAATGTGAAGCGAAACCGGGAATTGGCTAGACCTTGAGCAAAAACTTTTCGCCCCGGCACGGCGAAGCTCGCCTCCGGCGACGGGAACCTGCTACAGCCCCTCGAAAAGCACGCCCGCGAACAACGCCGCATAAGCCGCCGCCATCACCCAGAAACGATGCATTCCGACATAATGTCCGGCGAGCGGAATATGGGTGTAGAGGGTCGCCATGGCGGCAACGGCCAGGATGAGCGACACAAAAAAGATGGGAGCACCCGGCGGGGTCAATCTGAAGCGCATGGCAAGGTCCGAAACGAATCGATCTTAAGCACTAAGCTTAGCCGTTCGAGGCGCGGCGAAAATTTGACCGCGCATGATTTTTTCGCCGCCTTGCCCAAAAAACGGGGCCGCGCCTGGACAAAGCGCGACCCCTTGCTTTCAGGCCCCCCGAGGACCAAAGGGGAGAGTGTGCAATAATACTCTCAAGTTAGCCGCGAATGTCCAGTAACGTTTCCGCGATATGAGGGCTGCTCGGCCTGGCCGCCGAAGACCGCCCGGTGACAATCGGGGGAGCGAACTGGGTTAATATTCCAAGCGCAATGGCGGCGAGCGCAAGCACAAGAACGAGCATGCCCGAAAACTGAAATTGCCGCCTTGCGGCGCGTGCGTCATAGGCGCGGACGAAACCGGCATCGGACTTCAGGTCGAAGTTATCCGCGATCGACATACCGCAAACTCCCGTTCGCCGGCAAAGCCTGGACGTTTAGAAATTTTCCAACGCGACAACGCGGATAGCCCGTGCAAGGTTCCTGTCTGATAATTTCTTTCCGCGCGCGCTGCACCGCTAAAGTATTTTCAAGGTTAACGGAGCGTAAATCCACATCCGCCGCGCCTTCAGGCCATGACGCGGATCTCTGAGTTCCTTCAGCGGTCTTACCGGTTGCGTTCCAGCAACTTCAAACCTAAGGTTCGCGCGCAATAGGGGGCTTTGCAGTCTGCATTGCGCCCTTGGTTCCCGCACCGGAGCTTTGCCAGATGTCTTTCCTCGCCGATGCCCTTTTGCGCGTAAAACCCTCCGCGACGATCGCGGTAACGCAGAAGGCGCGCGATCTCAAGAACGCGGGGCGCGATATTGTTTCACTCTCAACTGGCGAACCCGATTTCGATACGCCGGACAACATCAAGAAAGCCGCGATCGCCGCAATCGAACGCGGCGAGACCAAATACACGCCCGTGTCCGGCATCCCGCCCTTGCGCGAGGCGATCGCCCAAAAATTCAAGCGCGAGAACGGGCTCGATTACAAGCCATCGCAGACGATTGTCGGCACCGGCGGCAAGCACATTTTGTTCAACGCCTTTCTCGCCACCCTCAATCGCGGCGACGAGGTGATCATTCCCGCGCCCTATTGGGTGAGCTATCCCGATATGGTCCTGATCGCGGGTGGCACGCCGGTCGCGGTCGAGACCAAGATGGAGCATGGTTTTAAGCTGCAAGCGGAGGCGCTCGATGTGGCCATCACGCCAAAAACCAAATGGCTGATTTTGAATTCGCCGTCGAACCCGTCGGGCGCCGCCTACACAAGGGCGGAATTGAAGGCGATCACCGATGTTTTGTTGCGCCATCCACAGGTGTGGATCTTGACCGACGACATCTATGAGCATCTCACCTATGGCGATTTCACTTTTGTGACTCCGGCCCAAGTGGAACCGCAGCTGACCGGCCGCACTCTCACCATGAATGGCGTGTCGAAAGCCTATGCGATGACCGGCTGGCGGATCGGCTATGCCGCCGGGCCGGAGCATCTGATCAAGGCGATGGACACGCTGCAAGGCCAGCAGACGTCGGGCGCCTGCTCGATCTCGCAATGGGCCTCCGTCGAGGCGCTGACCGGCCCGCAGGATTTTATTGCCGAACGGAGCAAAATTTTCGAGACTCGTCGCGACCTCGTGGTCTCCATGCTCAACCAGACCAAATATTTGAACTGCCCGTCGCCGGAAGGCGCGTTCTATGTCTATCCTTCCTGCGCCGGTGCCATCGGCAAGAAAACGCCGGACGGCAAAGCGATCGGCAACGACGAGGATTTCGTCGCCGCGCTCCTCGAAGCGGAGGGCGTCGCGGTGGTGCAAGGCGCGGCGTTTGGGCTTGGTCCAAATTTTAGGATTTCCTATGCGACGGCGACTGCTGTTCTCGAAGACGCCTGCGCGAAAATCCAGCGGTTTTGTGCGAGCCTCGCGTGAGTGGGTTTTGCGCGTATCGCACCAAAATGTTTCACGGGAAACATCTTTCTCCGGTTTTGGCGGCTGAATAGTCAAGGCCTCACACATCCGGCGACCTAGAGATGAGTGGCATTGCCCGCGGAGTTGGTACTTCAGGCGGTTTTAGAAAATGCCTTCCTGGCTTGTGGCCATTCTCAAAGATTCCGAGAAGCGCGCGATCCTTTCATGGCTGGGCGGCGAAGCGGGTGATCGCTGCCTCCTTTCGTGACGCCTTGTGATTTTGAGAGTACCCCGGGGTCAGATTAACCACCTCTCCACTCTGAGAACGATGCGAATGCTTCCCTCAGCCTCTCCACTATCTTCTTCCCAGCGCCTCGATCGCCGCATTCCTGGCAAACAAACCCTCATCGACGAAATCGCGACTTGGGAGGACGATCGAAATGTCACCCACGCCAAGGCCAACTGGCAATTCACCACAGCGGACGCCCGTATCAAACTCAAGCATCTGTACCCGTCAATCTGACTGAATCGAGCCACTAGTCTTTAGCGTCATTCCGCGGGCTTGATCCCGAGCCTCATCAGCTTGGCCTGCGGACCGGCGTAGGGCTCTTGCAGATCGACGTTCCAATAGCGCAGATCCTCAAGCTTAATTTCCGTTCCGGTCACCGCGCAGAGCACGAAAGCGCCGGGACGCAAAACGCGAAATTCGCCGTTGAGATATTCGATCTCGGCTTCGCCCGCGGAGATCGGGCGGCGTTCATAACGGTTCATTGCAGTCGAAGCTCAATTCGAACGAACTTGCTAACATCATAACGCAACTTCGCCAAATTCGCCACTATGTCGGGCGAAATTTCTGGTTCGGTGCAAGCAAATACTTGCCGGCGATGCCGGAAAAGTGCCGCGAAATGGGGGCAAGGCATGTTCGAAGTATTGGACCATAAGGTCCGCTTGGCGTTTATCGACGAGCGGCCGGCGCCGGGCGATCGCGGCGAGCCGATCCTTCTCATTCATGGGTTCGCCTCGAACCATGCGGTAAATTGGGTTTTCCCGCAATGGGTAAAGACCTTGACCGAGGCGGGGCGGCGCGTCGTTGCCTTCGACAACCGGGGGCATGGCCGCAGCGAAAAATTCCATGATCCCGCCGCCTACGCCATGCCGAAGATGGCGGAGGACGTTCGCGTGCTTCTCGATCACCTCGGCATCGCGACGGCAGATGTGATGGGCTATTCGATGGGCGCGCGGATCGCCGCCTTTTTTGCCAAGGAGCACAAGAGCCGCGTGCGCTCGATGATCCTCGGCGGTCTCGGCCATCATCTTGTCGATCGCGCCGGGCTTCCGCTTGCCCTCGCCGAGGCGATGGAGGCGCCCTCGCTCGAGGGTCTCGCCGACCCGATGCAGCGGATGTTCCGCGCCTTTGCCGAGGCGACCAAGAGCGATCTTAAAGCGCTCGCCGCCTGCGCGCGGGGTGTCCGCCAAGTACTGAGTGAGTCCGAAGCCGGCGAAATCGATCTCCCCGTGCTGATCGCGGTTGGAACCAAGGACGATGTCGCCGGCGACCCGCATGAACTCGCCGCTTTGTTCAGGCGGGCGCGCGCGGTGGATATTCCTGGCCGCGACCACAATCGCGCGGTAGGCGACAAAGTCTATAAAGACAGCGTATTAGAATTTCTTGAACAGCGCCCCTGATCATTTGCCCGGGCGGCTTATATCTTTGCGAAGGCGCATAAACTTGGCTCGCGCAAGTTTTTCCGCCGTGCTAAT
The DNA here is from genome assembly GCA_002890675.1 of Candidatus Methylaffinis lahnbergensis. Taxonomy (GTDB): domain Bacteria; phylum Pseudomonadota; class Alphaproteobacteria; order Rhizobiales; family Beijerinckiaceae; genus Methylocapsa; species Methylocapsa lahnbergensis. Next base: position 73,959 of record PEFW01000002.1, on the reverse strand, counting down.
GACGGCGAAAGAGGGATTTTGGCTAACCTCGGTCGCAAATGCGAAGTTGGCTTGGAGGCGTGTTATGATTTCCGTCAAGGGAACGGCAAAGGTCGTCACGCTTGCCCGCACCGATCCGGTGTTCGCGCGGTTGCGCGCCGAGGCGGAGGACGCTGTTCGCAAGGAACCGGACATCGCCGGTTTTATCTTTTCGGCAATCCTCAATCAGGAATCGCTGGAAACGGCGATCGTCCACCGGCTGGCGGCAAGACTCGGGCATCGGGCGTTTCCGGGCGATCTCATCGAGCAGGCCTATTTCGACGCCATTGCGGGCGATCCTTCGATCCCCGAGGCCTTCCGCGCCGACATTGCCGCCGTGGTCGACCGCGATCCGGCCTGCACGCGGCTGATCGAGCCGGTGCTCTATTTCAAGGGGTTTCACGCGATCGAGACGCATCGGCTGGCGCATGCGCTCTGGACCGCCGGCCGGCAAGATTTCGCGCTCTATCTCCAGAGCCGCTCGTCCGAGGTGTTCCAAACCGATATTCATCCCGCGGCACGGATCGGCAAAGGCATTTTCCTCGATCACGCGACCGGTCTTGTCGTTGGCGCGACCGCGGTGATTGGGGACGATGTTTCGATGCTGCAGGATGTGACCTTGGGCGGCACCGGCAAGGAGCGCGGCGATCGCCACCCCAAGATCAAGCCGGGTGTGCTGATTGGCGCCGGAGCCAAAATTCTCGGCAATATCGAGATTGGCCGTTGCTCGCGCATTGCTGCTGGTTCGGTTGTGTTGCATCCGGTGCCGGACAACAAAACGGTGGCAGGCGTGCCAGCGAGAATTGTCGGCGATGCGGGATGCGCCGAACCTTCGCGCGTCATGGATCAGATCCTTGCTCCCACGCCGGGCAACGAATAGTTTGATTTGACGTTGGCCACGGTTGTCGCCCGCGGACTTTTCCGGCAGAGGTTCGTCCCTGCCGGCCGGTGAGCGGCTCGCGGTCCGGTGCGAGCGGGGTGCCTTGGGAGCGCGTTGTGGATAAAGCGGAATTGCGGAAATTGCAGGAATTCCTGCGTAAATCCCTCGACAATCAGGGAATCAAGGTCACGCCCGGCAAACGGAATCCGGACGATGCCGACGTGCAGCTTGGCGAGCGCCGGATAGGCGCGATCACCGTCGATGACGAGGACGGCGACAGGTCTTTTTCTTTCGAGATGAAGATTCCAGTCGAGCGGCCGGTTTTGCAGGATTATTTGCGGCGGCTTTTTGAGACCGCCAAATTGACGATCGTGCCACGCGGTAAAAAAGGCGATTCGGTCGACTTGAACAATGGCGGCGATTTTCTAGGCGTGATCTCGTCGGACGATCCCAAGGCGAAGAGTTTCACTTTGCAGATGGCGATCCTTGATTTCGATCTCGACGAATTTTGAAAAGCTGGGCGATAGGGATCAAATACGAGGGTGCATATTGAGTCGTGAAAATAGCCTTTTGATGCGCGCATTTGGCCGTCCTCGAGGTATCCTGGGAAGATTAGGTGGTCCTATCATGGCGCGCATGAACCGGACGTGCGCCGCTTGGGTCATCGATCTGCTCCAGGTCCGGCCCGGCGATAAAGTGCTCGAGGCCCTGGGCATTCAGCTCCTAACCAGCTCGGCTTCGGCGGGGTATGTCGCAGGCGTGGATCCTTCCAAGGAAATGGTCGCGCAAGCCACAACCCGGAACAAGAAAGCTATCGAGAATGGCCGGGTGGGCCTGCGGCATGGCTCCGTTGCAAGCTTGCCATTCACAGACAACACATTCGACAAGGCCCTTGCGATCAACTCAATGCAAGTCTGGCCCGACGCCGTGGCGGGATTACGGGAAGTGCGGCGGGTCATCAAGCTTGGTGGCAAAGTAGCGCTTGGCTTCACGCCCAATTCGGGGCAACCAAACACCGGATTAGCTGAAATGTTCACGGCGGCGGGGTTCGCCAAGGCGGACGTGGTGGAGCGGGATAAGAACTTCTGTGCGCTGGCGATTAAACCATGACCGGCAGGTTCCATGAGTCGTAAGTCCACATTTGTCAAAGAAGATTGGCTTGCCGTTGGAGTTCGATGAAAATGCCGGTTTACGCGCTCGATGGCGTTTCGCCCATTCTCCCAAGTGATGGCCAGTTCTGGATCGCGCCAGGCGCGCAAGTCATCGGCAAGGTGCGGCTCGAAACCGATGTGTCGATCTGGTTCGGCGCCGTTCTGCGCGGCGACATCGAAGAGATATTCGTTGGCGCCCGCTCCAATGTGCAGGATGGATCGCTGCTGCACACCGACGTTGGCTTTCCCTTGACCATTGGTCCGGATTGTACCATCGGCCATCACGCGATCCTGCATGGCTGCACGATCGGCGAAAACAGCCTCGTCGGGATGTGCGCGACGCTTTTGAACGGCGCCAGAATCGGCCGCAATTGTTTCGTCGGCGCCAATTCCTTGGTGACCGAAGGCAAGGAGTTTCCCGACGATAGCCTGATTATCGGCAGCCCGGCCCGCCTTGTGCGTACCCTCGATGAAGCGTCGGCCCGGGGCCTGCGCGACAGCGCCGCACAGTATGCCGCCAAAGGGCGGCGCTTCGCCAAAGGCCTGGTGGCGATCGGCTAAGCGGCTAAACTCTCGGCACCCCTGTCTTGGATCGTACTTACCACCCCCCTGGAACTTGACAGAAATCTGGTTCTATCATCTGCAGCGTCAACCCTTCGAAAGCGTGCTGCCAAGCCTCATCGAGCTGGCGCGTTGTCGTCTTAGGCAAGGAGCGAAGAGCGGCTCGATGCGCTCGATTCCTGGCTCTGGACCTCCGTGCAACATTTTGGGACGATTGGCCACGTGCCGGGAAACCGCCGCGGCCTGTTGGTTTCCGTGGTGACCTACCACCCGTCGAAGGCCGCGACTTCCGCGCGCGCCGCGTCCGCCAAGGCGCGAAGTTCCGGCTCGGGAAGTGCGCCCGTGAGGGCATAATTGGCCCCCTTCTGGCGCCAGGCGATCATACTCGACGGAAAGCTGCCGGACACGCGCGGGACGCTATCCCCCGGATCGCCAGCTTTTTCGACGCAGAGCGCGATATTCGTCGCGTCCGGCCGTGCGTAAATCAGGCACAGCATTTGGCCCTGGCCGCCGGGCATGGCGCGAACGCCGGCAAGGCTTAGACCTTCGACCGAAAGAGTAGGCAATATAGGTGCCGCCGTGTCTTGCCCCGGCCCATCGCTTTTTGGCGAATGACGCACCACGGCTGGTGGCGGCACGAATGCCCAGAGCGCCGACAATGCCCGCGTGACGTAGGTATCGTTTAGCCCAGCTGGCGTGGGGCCGTCCGAGGAAGGCGGCGCGGCCTCCGGGGCGTTCGCGCGACCGGCAAGATAGGCCGCGCTAGCCGCCAGCAGCGCTCCCGTCGCGAAGGAAAGCCCGATCAGCCGTGCGAACCAGCGCCCGCGCCACAAATGGGAGCCGCTCGCTTCGGCTTGTCCTCCGGCGGCTTGCCTCGTCGCCGCCGCTCCCTCGGCGCCGGGAGCAAGCGGCAAGGACCAAGGAACCGGCCCGGTTTCGACCGGCGCGAAAGCGGCCCGAATCGTTGCATTCTGCCGCCGCCATGTTTCAACCCGGGCCGCATCCCCCGGCGAGGCTGCAAGATAAGCCTCAACGGCCTCGCGCCGGCCGCTATCCATGTCGCCATCGACAAGGCCGTGCAATTCCGCTTCGCTTACAGGGGGACCGTGTCCGCGCATGACGCTCTCATTTTACCACGCGCAGATAGGAAGGGCGCGCCTTCGCCGGACGCGCCGGAGTTTTTGGTGCCGGTATTTCGCTCAGCGCGGCGCGCGCGCGCGCCAAACGCATGACGAGAACGGTTCGCGAAATTTTCAGGATTCGCGCAGCTTGCGCATAACTGAACCCTTCCAGCACGATAAGCAGCAAAGCCTCCCTCTCTTGAAGCGCGAGGTCTAAGAGCGCAGCAGCGAATTTGTCGCGAGGCGAAGCCGGAAACGGCAGATTCCCAGCGGCACGCGGCCCGCCCGCGTGAAAATTTTCGTTCTCCATATGAGCCTTGCCCCCCATCCTTCCGGCCGCCAACCTCTCGCGATGCCATTCGGTGAGCAGTGTATAGAGGTGGAGATGGAGATCGCGCCCGTCCAGCCGCAACGTGGTTCCAGCTTCCCATGTTCGCAGCAAAACCGCGTGGACAAGATCGTCGGCGATTTCGCTAGGCCCCGGATGACCGGTAACGAGCGCCCGCGCATAACGGCAAAGCCGCGGCGCGCACAAATTCAACTCGTCCCGCAAGGCCACCTTTGTCCTCCACCGCCGGCGCTGTCTTTGTGCGGCATCGCCCAGATCGTCGATATTACCGCCCGCGCGGCGCCCTGACCATGGGCGAAGCAAAATTCCGCATGGGCGTTTTCTCCGCGGGCGGTCTTGCGCTAAACCCCCACAGCCCTTAAACGCGGCGGACGCCACGGCCGTTCCAAAAGGCGGCTTCCTTAGTTCTTTGGTCCGGATCACGCATGACGCAAGCGGAAATGTTAACGCCTGGACTGCACGCCGCTGGAATTCTAGCTGGAAAACGCGGCTTGGTCCTAGGGCTCGCCAACACAAGGTCGATCGCCTGGGGGATCGCCAAGGCCGCCCGCGAGGCGGGCGCCGAACTCGCCTTCACTTACCAGGGCGAATCGCTTGAAAAAAGGGTGCGTCCGCTCGCCAAGGAACTCGACGCGAAAGTTGTGGGCGATTGCGATGTCACCGACACGGCGGCCTTGAATGCGGTATTTAAGGAAATCGAGCGCATTTGGAAAAGTCTCGACTTCGTCGTGCACTGCGTTGCTTTTTCCGACAAGGATCAGTTGACGGGCCGGTATATCGACACGACCAGCGAGAACTTTTCGAATACGCTGTTGGTTTCGTGCTATTCCTTTACCGCGGTGGCGCAGCGCGCCGAAAAGCTGATGCCAAACGGTGGCGCCATGTTGACCCTTACCTATTACGGGGCGGAAAAATGGATGCCGCACTACAACGTCATGGGGCTCGCCAAGGCCGCGCTTGAATCAAGCGTGCGCTATCTTGCCGCCGATCTCGGTGAACGCAATATCAGGGTCAATGCGATCTCGGCTGGCCCGATCAAGACATTGGCGTCCTCCGGCGTCGGCGATTTCCGGTATATTCTTAAGTGGAACGAATATAATTCCCCGCTGCAGCGCACGGTGACGATCGAGGAGGTCGGCGAGAGCGCCGCCTTTCTCCTGTCGCCGATGGCGCGGGGCATCACCGGCGAAATCCTGCATGTCGACGCTGGCTATCATATCATCGGCATGAAAAATCCCGCCGCGCCCGATATTTCGGTCGTAGGCAAGGATTAAGATGTTCATCGCCCGTTCAGCTTGCCAAGCGAAATTAATGCCCGCGCTTATGGAAGCGGCAGTGTCCGGGCCGCGATGATTTGGGGTCACAGCCTGGAACCGTGTCCACCGTATTGGCAGCGCCGGAGAATGCGAGCGGCACCGCAACCCTGCTCAAGACCAAAAATTGACCAAAAAAGGCCAATTTATAGAAGATACTGGCCTCCGTGGATGTTGAGAACGCGGAGCGGCATTCTGGGCGACCCCGCGCGGACCGGCATTAAAGGATCAACCAAACATCGTTAGGGATTAACAGAACGCATTCATGATAATATCACGGACTGAATCCGAAGCATTATATTCTACCCGGCTTCGGCTGGTGCTCAGGAGCAATCCCTAAGGATTGTCAATGCGGGAATCGGGCAATGTTGCCGCGGAAGGCGCCGATGTCTGGCACTGGCGAATAAGCTTCGGGACTTAGTCCCAAACAGGATAAGTGATGCTGCATCGGTTGGCGACCGCCCAAGCTTCCCTGGAAAATGCGGCGCTCCCGGCGCCCACTTCCGGCGCGGTTTTGCGCGGCCCCGCGCGGCCGGATTTGATCCGCGACGAATTGCTTTGCGAGATCTTTGCCGCAACCGCGGCCAGCCGTCCTTCCGCCATCGCCATGATCACGCCGGAGGGCAAGCTCACCTACGCCGAGGTCGATGCGAAAGCGGAGGCCCTCGCCTGCGGCCTGTTGGACAAAGGGGCGCGACCGGGCCGCATCATTGGCCTTTGGATGCCGCGCGGCCACCAGGTTCTGATCGCGCAAATCGCGATCGCGAAGACCGGCGCCGCCTGGCTTCCGTTCGATGCGGACGCTCCCGCCGAGCGCGTCGCTGTTTGCCTGTTAGACGCCGAAGCCAGAGGCATTTTGACCACTTCCTCTTTCGCCGCAAAGCTTAAGGCCCCCTGCCGTGCTTGGACTTTTGCCGGTCTTCTGGCCGATTCGAAGGACGTCGAAGACCCGGTCAGAGTCGACGCCCGCGCACTCGGCGCGCGTGCGGAAGACCCCGCCTATCTTATATACACGTCGGGTTCGACCGGGATACCCAAGGGCATCGTGATATCGGGGCGCAATATTTGCCATTATTTGCGCGCCGCCAACAAAGTCTACGGGATTGAAGCGAGCGATGTCGTTTTCCAGGGGGCTTCGGTTGCCTTCGATCTATCCATGGAGGAAATCTGGCTTCCTTACCTTGCCGGCGCGAGCCTTTTCGTGGCGACCGCCGAAATGATGGGCGAGGCCGACAAGCTCCCCGGTCTTCTTGAAGCCAATCGCGTGACGGTGTTGGACACGGTGCCGACCCTTTTGACGCTCCTGCCGTGCGATGTCGCAACCTTGCGGCTGATCATCCTTGGCGGCGAGGCCTGCCCGCCGTCGATTGCCAATCGCTGGTATGGGCCTGGGCGCAAGATCTTCAATTCCTATGGCCCGACGGAGACGACGGTCGTCGCGACGATCGCGGAAGTGCGGCCGGGCGTTCAGGTCACGATCGGACGGCCGATCGCGAATTACACTTGCTATGTGGCGGGCGAGCGCCTCGACCTTCTCCCGCCCGGCGTCGAAGGCGAGCTTCTCATCGGCGGGCCGGGGGTGGCGAAAGGCTATTTGCGCCGCGACCGGCTGACCCGCGAGAAATTCATCGCCAATCCTTATCTGGATGACGCGCCCGATCCGGTGTTGTACAGGTCCGGCGATGCGGTGGAGGTCGACAGCAACGGCGAAATCGTGTTCCATGGCCGGATTGACGATCAGGTCAAGGTTCGCGGCTTTCGCGTCGAATTGGGCGAAATCGAAGCAAAGCTCGCCGGTCTTCCTGGCGTTGCGCATGCCGCCGTCGTCTTGCGCAACGCCAACGAAACCGAACAGCTCGTAGCGTTTGTGGTTCCCTCCTTGGACGCCGAAATCGACGCGAGACTCTTGCGCAACGAACTGCGGCTAAGCCTGCCGGCATATATGGTTCCGGAACGGTTCGAGCTAGTTGGTAGCCTGCCGAAACTGGCCTCCGGCAAAATCGACCGCAAGAGACTGAAGCAGATCGAACTTGCCGCGACCGTTTCCGTCGAGGCGCAGGAAGAGCCGCGGAGCGAAACCGAGGCAAAACTCCTCGACGCCGCCAAACGCGTGCTCCCGCCGCAGGCCATTCCTTTCGATGCCGATTTTTTCACCGATCTCGGCGGCCATTCGCTTCTCGCGGCGCGCTTCATCTCGACCGTGCGCGAAACCCCCGCGTTGGCGCGGATCACCTTGCAAGACGTCTACACCGCGCGTTCGCTGCGCGCGATGGCCGAACTCCTCGACCGCAGGGGATATCGATCCAAGGCCGAGGATCTGTCCTTTGTGCCGCCGCCTGTGTTGCGCCGCTTCCTCTGCGGGTGTGCGCAGGCCGCGGCGCTTCCGGTCATACTCGCGCTGGTGACCGCGCAATGGCTCGGTGTGTTCGTAAGCTACATGCTGCTCACCAGCGCGGATGCGAACTTTTTCGAGGAAATGGTTTCGCTCATCGGCGTCTATATGTGCATCAATATCGCTACGGTGGCGATCGTCATCGCCGCGAAATGGCTGGTGATCGGCAAGACCAAACCTGGCCGTTATCCCTTATGGGGCGTTTATTATTTCCGCTGGTGGCTGGTGAAGCGTTTTTTTGGACTGGTTCATATCAAATGGTTCGAAAGCTCCCCCATCATGCGGTTCTATCTGAGGGCGCTTGGGGCGCAAATCGGCAAGGACGCGCTCATCGGCCAGATCGAGCCTGGCGCGGCCGATCTTATCTCGATCGGCGCCGGCGCGAGCATTGGATCAAACGCCAATTTCGCCAATGCGCGGGTCGAGGGCAACGAACTCATCATCGGCACGATCGAGATCGGCGCCGAGGCCTATATCGGATCGTCCTGCGTCATCGAGGAAAATGTCGTCATCGAAGAGGGGGCCGAGCTCGGCGATCTGACCGCCATCGGCGCGGGCGGCCGCATTGGCTCCTGGGACGTTTGGGATGGCTCGCCGGGGCGTAAGGTTCGCAAGGTGGATCGCGTTGCGCTGGACGTGCCGCCTGCGGCTTCCCGCGCGCGCCGAGGCATCATGGCGATCATGTATGGGGTCTTGCTTTTGGCGATACCCCCGCTTGGCCTGTTGCCGATTTTCCCGGCCTTTTGGGTGTTCGACCGGATCGACGATCTGATCGGCACCGCCGATTTCGACCGCACGCTTTACATGCTCTCGATCCCCATCATGGCCTTGCCCACCGCCTTCGTCATGGTGCTCGTCACCGTCGGCTTCATCGCGGCTTGCCGCTGGATCATCCTGCCGCAGGTGCGCGAAGGGACTTATTCGGTTCATTCCTGGTTCTATTTCCGCAAATGGGCGGTGGCGCTCGCAACCGAGGTGACACTCGAAACATTGTCGTCCTTGTTCGCGACGGTCTATATGCGCGCCTGGTATCGCCTGATGGGCGCCAAGATCGGCAAGGACGCGGAAATTTCGACGAATCTGTCCGGCCGCTACGATCTCGTCGAGATCGGCGAGAAAAGCTTTATCGCCGATGAAGTCGTCCTTGGCGACGAAGAGATCCGCAACGGCTGGATATATTTGAAACGCGTCAAAACGGGTCCGCGCGTTTTCGTCGGAAATAGCGCCGTGGTGCCCGCCGGGGCCGAAATTCCAGGAGGCGCGCTGATCGGCATCAAGTCGAAGCCGCCCGCGAACCATTTGATGCGCGCGGGCGATACCTGGTTCGGCTCCCCGCCGATTAAACTGCCAGTCCGCCAGACATTCGATGGCGGTGGCGCGAATTGGACCTACGAGCCGCCGCGCTGGAAAAAATTCGCGCGCGCCTGCTTCGAGGCGGTGACGATTTCCCTGCCGACCACGCTGTTCATTACCTTTGGAACCTGGGCGGTGGAATGGTTCAGCCCTGGCGTTCTCGAAGGCAAATATTTCGAGGTGCTATGGCAGTTCATGCTTGCCTCGGCCGCCATCTGCCTAGCCCTGACCCTGGTCGTTATCGCCTTGAAATGGATCACGATGGGACGCTACGAGCCGATGGTCAAACCGATGTGGTCCTGGTGGGCCATCCGGACCGAGGCGGCTGCCGTCATCTATTGGGGCCTAGCTGGCAAGGTTTTGCTCGATCATTTGCGCGGCACGCCATTCCTCCCTTGGCTCATGCGCCTGTTCGGTACGAAATTCGGGCGCGGCGTTTTCATGAACATGACCGACATCACTGAGTTCGACTGCGTGAGCGTCGGCGATTACGCGGCTTTGAATGATCTGTGCGCGCTGCAAACGCATCTCTACGAGGACCGCGTCATGAAGGTCGGCAAGGTCTTCGTCGGCAACGGTGTCACCGTCGGCGCGGGTTCTACCGTGCTTTACGATACGCGCGTTTCCGATTATGCGCGACTGGGACCCCTGACCCTCGTGATGAAGGGCGAACAAATTCCCGCCCATACCGAATGGGAGGGCGCGCCGGCGGAACCCAAGACGGCGTCGGACTCGATCGTTGAAAAAGCGGCGGCCTAAAATGAGTCAGAGAAGCGCGATCGCCGCGATCTGGCGGCCGTAATCGGGCTCGTTTTGATGCACGCAGCGGCGGTAGGAATAAAATGACTCCGGCTCGGCATAGGTGTCGCGGGCCAAATCCTCGAATAAGCCGATGCCCGCAAGCCGCAGCCGCATCGCGATAAAGCCGGGCAGATCGAACATGAAATGCCCGTCGCGCGCCGAAGCCGAAAAAAAGCTCGCGTGGCCGGTCGAGGCCGCGATGAATCGATCGGCAAATTCGGTGTCGACCTCATAACTATTCCGCGCGATCATTGGGCCCAGCGCCGCGACCGTCGAGGCCCGGCGCGCGCCAAGCGTTTCCATCGCTTCGAGCGTTGCTTCGAGCACGCCAGCGAGCGCGCCTTTCGAGCCGGCATGCGCGGCGCCGATCACCCGCGCCTCTCGGTCGGCGAACAGGATCATGCCGCAATCGGCGCCAGTGACGCCGAGTCCTAGGCCTCGCACGGACGTCACCAGGGCATCGCAATGCGGGCGCTCGATAAAAGCTTGCGTCACGATCAGCGCCTTAGCCGAATGAATCTGGTAAGGCACGAGGAAATCCGCCGGATCGACGCTAAGGTGCGCCGCCATCCGGCGCCGGTTTTCGGCAACCGAGTGCGGATCGTCCCGCGAGCCCACCCCGCCGTTGAGCGATGCGTAAACTCCAGTCGAGACGCCGCCCTGCCGGGTGAAAAATCCATGGGTTAGGCCCGGCGCGTCGAGGACGGTCGCGCGCAGTGGTATTGCAGTTTTTTGCGTCATGCCGCAGGCGTCTCGAAACCTGGCGGGGCGGCAAAACCGGGCGCTGTCACCGCAAGCACCTTGAAGAGCCGCGCCATATCGCCGCCGAAGTCGACCGCCCCATTGCCCGCCAGGCGCAGGAGCGCCGAATCGATGGCGGCGCGCTGGCGCTCGCCGGCATAGCACCGCAACTTCGCGGCGCGTTCATGGATGCCGAGACGGGCCAGCCATTCGCCTTGCGGCACGGGGCCGTGAGTTCTAGCGCCCGCCGCGCGTGCCGCCCGGACAAGCCCGCAAAAATCGACATGCGCGGTGAGATCGGCTTCGCCGGGATCGCGCAATGGATCGGCGAAACGATGCCGCTTCACCGCCTGCAAGGTTTCGCCGCGCCCGGGCGTGTCGTAGCCGTAGTCGATGACGAGGAGCGCGCCGCCCTCAGCGGCAATGCGCGCCGCAAGCCGCGCCATCAAATGGGCCCCCGCGAGACCCACCTCGATCACTTGCCCAGCTTCGCCCGGCGCGGCAAGGCCTGGTTCGGCTTCCGGCGCAAGGCCAAAGCACAACCGCCCTTCGCCATCTAGTCCGACGAGCCTTTCGTGCCAGCCTTCCGGCCCATGGACGAAATGGCGCACCGGTAGGCAATCGAAATATTCATTGGCGACGATGATCGCGGGGCCACTCGGCAACTCCTCCGCGGTCTTGTGCCACCTCGCCACAACCCGCGATTCTTGCAGCGACACGCGCTGGCGAGCCGCCAAGGCCTCGCTTGTCTCGACAAGATTGAGATCGATTGCGCCAAGGAAATCCGGCGCAATCCGTGCCGCGCGTAAGGCGTCCGCCATCAAACTGCCGCGCCCTGGCCCCAATTCGGCGAGCAGAAGGGGCCTGGGTTCGCCCACGGCGCGCCAGACCCCGACGCACCAAAGGCCAATCAATTCACCGAACATCTGGCTGATCTCCGGCGCGGTGATGAAATCGCCGCTCTCTCCCAACGGCATTTTGGAGGCGTAATAGCCGTGCACCGGATGCGCCAGCGCAAGGGTCATGTAGGTCTCGAGGCTTATTGGCCCGCTTTCGGCGATCGTCTCGCGGATGAGATTTTCGAGCGGGTTCATGCGGGTCTATTCATGCCGCGGCCGGTCGGCCGGCGGCAAGCGTGGACGATAAAAATAAAGCCTACGGCGATCAACGGCAGCGACAAGAGCATGCCCATGGTCGCGCCGCCGAACAGAAAGCCCAGCTGCGGGTCCGGTTCGCGAAAAAATTCGCAAGCGATGCGCGCGATACCGTAGCCGGCGGCAAAAAGCCCGGCGACAAGTCCCGGCCGCCGCAGCGCGCCCATATGAAGCGCGACATAAAGCAAAAGAAAGAGAACAACCCCTTCGAGGCCTGCCTCGTAGAGCTGGCTCGGGTGGCGGGGGCTCGGCCCGGCGCCGGGAAAAACCATCGCCCAAGGCACGTCAGCCGGCCGGCCCCAAAGTTCCGGCTTGATGAAATTCGCGATGCGGCCGAGAAAAAGCCCGACCGGAACCGCGGCGGCGCAGACGTCGGCAAGGCTCAGCACCGAAATTCTCTTGCGCTTGGCGAGGACATATATCGCGAGAGCGGTTCCGGCGAATCCGCCATGAAACGACATACCGCCTTTCCAAACAGCGAAAATCTCGGCCGGATGCGCAAGATAAAATCCGGCATTGTAAAATAGCACATAGCCGAGCCTTCCGCCGAGAATGACCCCCATCGCCGCCGAGAGGAGAAGATCGTCAATGGCCAAGGGATCGAAGGGAGGCGTGCCGCCCCAAAAGGCCTTTTGCGTCACCAGTGCCCGCGCATAGGCCCACCCGAGCACCAGCCCGGCGATATAGGCCAAGGCATACCAGCGGATCGGCAAGGGACCGATCGCGATCAGCACCGGATCGATACTCGGGTAGGCAAGGGACATCGGCATGGCGCTCCGCAAATCGAAAGGCGGCGCGATGGCATCTGGAATGGGAGTACCAGCCAGAGGCGGTTTGCATCGGCCTCATTCGCGTTTCGATCTAGGCAAATTGCCAAGCCTTGAGTCAAGCTTGGATTGGGCACGGCGCGGCGCCGGCGAACAATCTTGCCTCAATCGCTCGCGAGAATGACATGCGAAGTCTTGAAGATTGCCAGGACTTGCGCGCCCATCGTCGCCCCGGCTTCGTCGGCGCCCTCGCGGGTGACAACCGCGGTGATGGTCTTGCCGGCGCCGATATCGATGGTGACCTCGCTATCGGCGGCGTCATCGATGCGGTGGACCACAGTTCCCACGATCTTGTTGCGCGCCGAGACGCGTAGCGACCCCCGCTCTTGAGCAAGCATGACGGACGAGGCATTGACCATCGCAACGCACCAGCGGCCTGGCGCGAGACAAAGTTCATTCACGCTCGCATTGGTAACGACCGTGGTGACTATGAGGCCGGGCGAGACTTCGAGCTTTATTTCGATATTGATGGGCGCTCGCGTTATTTTGACTATCTTGCAGAACAGCGCATTGCGGACACTGAGTTTCAGACCGATGCCCCAAAATAGTAGGTCTTGGTCATGCTCCAAGCCTTCCGCCGCGATTGCCGCCGAAATCCGGCCGAGTTTTTCCTCGAGACGGCGGAAGGCCAGGATCAATCTCCGCCCTTCGTCGGTCACTTCGGCGCCACCGCCATGTGAACCGCCCGTGCGGGTAACGAACGCGGGGCGCGGCAGAAGATTATTGATCGCGTTGACCGCATCCCAGGCGGTCTTGTAGCTGAACCCCGTTATTTCCGCCGCCTTGGTGATGCTCTTGTGCTCCATCACGGCTTCGAGCAAGGCGATGCGCTCGCGTCCAACAAGAAGCCGTCCACCGGCGCGCCAGGCCAGCAAGCTATCGATCTCTCCAAGCAAGTCACGCGCCACTCGGTCCTCCCAAAATCCGCCCAACGCCCGAAATTGGCATCCGCGACTCCAATATAATTCGAATTTTCCCCATTATCGTTCCGCGTTCTGCCATGGCTCTGTCGCACGGGCCGAAACCGCCGCCATCGAAACTATTCCTACGCGGCGTCGCCAAATGGACAGAAGGCTTGGGACGCCATAACTGATGGGGAGGGCCGCAGAGACGGACATGGTAAAACCATTACGCCGACTGCCCGGCGGCGAGCGCCCCGCGAGTTTGTCCCCCGTGACCACTCTTTTTTTGAGCCACTTTTCGTATCTCGATCACGATACCGGACCTGGTCATCCAGAACGTCCAGACCGTATCCGGGCGATAACGGAGGCCCTTGAACACGTGCGCTTCGCGAAGCTGATCCGGGTGGATGCCCCCGGACTTGACCGCGCGGCGATCTTGCGTGTTCACCCCGCGCATTATGTCGATGCCATCGAGGCCGCGACTCCCTTACGTGGAAAAGTCCATCTCGATCCAGACACCGTGATGAGCGCGCGAAGTTTTGCCGCGATTGCTTATTGCGTCGGCGCCGCCACGGCGGCTGTCGACGAGGTCATGCGCGGCGGCGTCGATAATGCCTTTGTCGCGCTGCGTCCTCCGGGCCATCATGCCGGGACCGCCTCGCCGATGGGATTTTGCTTTTTCAACAATGCGGCGATCGCGGCGCGCCACGCGCAAGTAGCGCACGGCGCCGAGCGGGTGGCGATTCTCGATTTCGATGTGCATCACGGCAATGGAACCCAAGAAATTTTCTGGTCCGACCGCTCCGTTCTCTATGCCTCGACGCATCAAATGCCGCTGTTTCCCGGCACTGGCGCACGCGACGAGCGCGGTGAGCATGACACTATCGTCAATGCGCCGCTCACCGCGGGCGACGATGGCGCGGTGTTCCGAGAGGCGATGGAAGCCGTGCTGCTGCCTCGCGTAAAACTGTTTCGCCCGGATTTGATCGTCATCTCTGCAGGGTTCGACGCGCATCGTCTCGATCCGCTCGGCGGTATCAATCTTGTCGAGGAGGATTTTGCCTGGGCAACGGAGCGGCTGATGGAGGTCGCCGGGAGACATGCGAGGGGCCGCATCGTTTCGCTTCTCGAAGGCGGCTATCACCTCGAAGGGCTCGCCCGCTCCGTCGCCGCGCATGTCGCGGCACTGATGGGGGCATGACAACGATACCCAGATCCTATATGGCGTAATCGCACGGGGCCAGCCGGCATCGGTCATTGCGGCGAAGCGCCGCTTCCGCTCTTGAGGGGCAAGTGGAAAGAAGCCCGAGGTTCCATTGCGAGCGCAGCGGTACGCGAAGCGGACGCAATGGAAGCGGGCGACGGGAGAGGCGCCTCGCGAGCCGCGCGACGCGTCCTTCGAGCCGCGGGCTTCGCCTGCTTTCTCCGGTCGCCCGTCCGCCCCCGCTGGCGCTGGACTATCACCAATGGTGCCCTCCAAGTTACAAAGATGAAAGTGCCGGGTTTCAAACAGCCAGGACCAAAATGGAAAAATTCACCTCGCTCACCGGTGTCGCGGCGCCGCTCGAAATGACCAATGTCGACACCGACATGATCATCCCGAAACAATATCTCAAGACGATCAAACGCACCGGCTTGGGCAGCGGGCTTTTCGCCGAACTCCGCTATCACGAGGATGGAACCGAAAATCCCGAATTCGTCCTGAACAAGCCGGCTTACCGCAAGGCCAAAATTCTTGTCGCGGAAGATAATTTCGGTTGCGGCTCCTCGCGCGAGCATGCCCCCTGGGCGCTCCTCGACTTTGGAATCCGCTGCGTCATCTCGACGAGTTTTGCCGATATTTTCTATAACAACTGCTTCAAGAACGGTATTCTTCCGGTCATTGTTTCGCCAGAAAACCTCGCCAAGCTCATGGATGACGCCAAACGCGGCGCCAATGCGACGCTTTCGATCGATCTCGAAGCCCAGGAAATTCGCCGCCCGGACGGCGTTGTCGTCACCTTCGATATCGACCCTTTCCGCAAGCATTGCCTCTCGAACGGTCTCGACGATATCGGCCTGACCCTGCAAAAGGCCGAGAAAATTGAAGCTTTCGAGGCCAAGGCGGCGGCGGAACGCGGCTGGCTCTTACCCCCTTGAAAAAAGGAATGGCGCCAGGCGGCGGTCAATGCTAGATAGAAGATTGGGACGGTCTCGACGACTGTTCGAGATTAAGAAAACGGTTGCGCCTAACAATCGCAACGCTGAGATTGAGGTAGATGCACATGACTTGGACGACTCCAATTATCACCGAAATCTGCATTGGCATGGAAGTGACGAGCTATCTTTCCGCCGAGATCTGACGGTCCCGGCTCGCCACTTCGTTAGAATATTATGATCGGCGCGCGCCTTGCGCATACTCGTCTTGGGTTCGGCGGCCGGCGGCGGCTTTCCTCAATGGAACTGTCTCTGCCCGGTCTGCCAGCTTGCCTGGAGCGGCGATCGGCGCGTCAAGCCGCGGAGCCAATCAAGTCTCGCCATCAGCGCCGACGGCGAACGGTGGTTGCTTTTGAACGCGTCGCCGGATCTCCGCCAGCAAATCATCGCTTCGCCGTGCCTGCACCCTCGCGGCGCGAAGAGGCATTCGCCGATCGGGGCCGTCTTCGTCACCAATGCCGAGGTCGATCATCTCGCCGGGCTTTTGACCCTCCGCGAGCAGCAGCCTTTCACGCTGTTTGGAAGCCGCGCAACCTTGGCGCAGACGGGCGCGGGGATTTTTGCCGTCTTGAACAAGGATATCGTCGATACGCGCGTGGCCGAACTCGAGGTCCCCGTGGATACCGGTCTCGGCATCTTCGTCACGCCGTTCGCGGTGCCGGGAAAAGTTCCTCTCTATCTCGAAGGCAAGAACGTCGCGGTCGGAGCCGAGAGCGAGGCGACCGTCGGGGTCGAGCTTAGCGACGGCGCCAAGAGCTTTTTCTACGTGCCGGGCTGCGCCGGGATCAACGAAGGAGTAATAAAGAGGCTCGCCGGGGCGGCGCTCGTTTTCTTTGACGGCACCACTTTCACGGACGACGAGATGGTAAATCTGGGCTTGTCCAAGAAAACCGCCTGGCGCATGGGCCATGTCGCGATGAGCGGCGAAAGCGGCTCGCTTGAGCGGCTCGCGTCCTGCGCGATCGGCCGCAAGATTTATGTTCATATCAACAATACGAACCCGGTTCTGATTGAGGGTTCGCCGCAACGCGCGGCCGTCGAGCGTGCCGGTTGGGACGTCGCCTATGATGGCATGGAGATCTGCCTGTGAGCAGCCCCAAACCGGCTTTGACCAGCGAGGCACTCGAAGCCCGTTTGCGCCAAACCGGGGCGGAGCGCTATCATAATCTGCACCGGTTTCACCGCCGTCTGCACAACGGTCAATGCACATATCAAGAAGTCCAGGCCTGGGCACTCAACCGCTATTATTACCAGGCGATGATCCCGATCAAGGATGCGACGATCCTGACGCGGATGTCAGATGTCCGGGACCGCCGGCACTGGCGCAAACGCATCGAGGATCATGACGGCCGCGAAGCAGGCGACGGCGGCATCGAGCGCTGGTTGAAGCTCACCGATAGCCTGGGCTTTTCGCGCGATTACGTGACCTCGACGCAAGGCATATTGCCGGGCACGCGTTTCGCCGTCGAGGCCTATGTCGAATTCTGTCGCGCGCGGAGCCTGCTTGAGGCGATCGCCTCGTCCCTCACGGAGTTGTTTTCGCCCGCCATTATCAACGAGCGGGTCGCGGGCATGCTTGCCCATTATGATTTCGTCAGCAAGGAAACGCTCGCGTATTTTTCGCAGCGCCCGGTGCAAGCCAAGCGCGACAGCGAATTCGCCCTCGATTACGTAAAGCAAAACGCCGCGACTCGCGCCGAGCAAGATGCCGTCCTCGCCGCCCTCGAATTCAAATGCTCGGTGCTTTGGGCGCAACTCGATGCCCTTTGGAGCGCTTATGTTGATCGCGCCGTCCCGCCTGGAGCCTGGATGCCGGGATCCGAGACCGCCCACGGTCAAGCGGCATGATGCGAACAAGCGACCAAGACATCGTGTGGAAACCACGCCTGGCGCGCGGCGTGAGGTTGAAATACGACGAGATTCGGGGCGAATGGCTGCTCCTCGCGCCTGAGCGCGTGATCAAGGCCAATGCTATCGCGGTCGAGATTTTGCAACGCTGCGACGGAACCGCCACCTTCGCGGCGATCGTCGATGATCTAGCTGCCCAATTTTCCGCCGGCCGCGCAAGGGTCGAGGCGGATGTGCGAGCGTTGCTGGAAGAGCTCGCCGCCAAGCGAATGGTGGATTTATGACCGCCTTGCCGGCAAGACTTGACTCGAAAGAAAGAGTTGCCCCGCCGGTCGCGCTTCTCGCCGAGCTGACGCATCGCTGTCCTCTCGGCTGCCCCTATTGTTCCAATCCGCTCGCGCTTGACGCGCGGGCCGACGAACTCGACACCTCTGAATGGGCCCGTGTTTTCTCGCAAGCCGCGGCCCTTGGCGTTCTGCACGCGCATCTTTCTGGCGGCGAACCGGCGGCCCGGCACGATCTCGCCCTGATCGTCGCGCATTGCGCGAAAGCGGGCCTTTACACCAATCTCATCACCTCGGGGATCGGCCTCACGGTGGATCGTATCAAGGAACTCGCCGATGCCGGGCTCGACCACGCGCAGCTTTCGATTCAGGATTCCGACGCGTCATCGGCCGACCGGATCGCGGGCTACAATGGCGCCTTCTCGCGTAAACAGGCGGTCGCGGAATGGATTGTGCAAGCGGGCCTGCCGCTCACCGCGAATGCCGTGATTCACCGGGCCAATATTTTGCGCGCGGGAGCTATAGTCCGGCTCGCCGTCGCGCTCGGCGCTCGCCGGGTCGAAATCGCGCATACCCAATTTTACGGCTGGGCGCTCGCCAATCGCGCCGCGCTCATGCCAACCGCGGCGCAGGCGGAATCGGCGATTGCCGAAGTCGAAGCTCTCAAAAAGACCTATGCCGGGATCATCGTCATCGACCATGTGATCCCTGATTATCACGCCCGTTATCCGAAGGCCTGTATGGGCGGGTGGGCCAAACGCGGGTTAAATATTACCCCCTCGGGCAAAGCGCTGCCTTGCCACGCGGCGGAAACCATTCCAGATCTGGTTTTCTGGAATGTGCGCGATCGTTCAATCGAGGACATCTGGACCAATTCGCCCGCTTTCAATGCGTTCCGGGGGGAGGATTGGATGCGGGAGCCTTGCCGCTCCTGCCCGCGCAAGACGATCGATTATGGCGGCTGCCGCTGTCAGGCGCTTGCGCTTTCCGGCGACGCGCGGGAGGCGGACCCCGTTTGTCACCTTTCGCCGCATCATAATAAGGTCCTAAAAGTCGCCGTGCTCGCGGCGCAAGGCGAAGACGCGGGCGCGGCCGCCTTCAGCTACAGGCGGATGCCATTGCGCGAGCCGGCGTAAGGGCTCTTTTCGGTTGCGCGATGCGACCGGATGAAGGCGTTCTCTGGTGGAAAACCCAGTCAAACCTTGGAAATCGGGCCTCAACCTCCTATATTCAGCGAGTTGCGGCGGACGCCCGCATCGCTGGGCGGCAGCCGTCCGGCAGGAGACGCAAGCGATGACGGACGCAGTGACGGGTCCGGTCGACCTCCCCCAGGACCTGAACTCCACTTCGCTCGACGACAAATACGATCTGACAAAGCGGCGAATCTTTGTCTCCGGTCCGCAGGCGATCGTCAGGCTCCTTCTCATGCAGAATGAACTCGACCGGCGCAATGGACTTGCCACTGCCGGTTTCATCTCGGGCTATCGCGGTTCGCCGCTCGGCGGTCTCGACCTTGCTTTCTTGCGCGCAAAGCGCCCGCTCGATTCCGCCGGCATCCTGTTTCAGCCGGGCCTCAACGAGGATCTCGCCGCGACCGCCATATGGGGCGCGCAACAGGCCGAGATCCGCGGGGAGGGCAAGTATGATGGCGTCTTCGCGCTCTGGTACGGCAAGGGTCCTGGCGTCGATCGCAGCGGCGATGTCCTCCGCCACGCCAATCTCGCGGGCACCTCAAAATATGGGGGCGTACTTGCCCTCATGGGCGACGATCACACCGCCGAATCTTCGACGACCGCGCATCAATCCGAGTTCAATTTCGTCAATGTGATGATGCCGGTCCTGTCGCCGGCTGGCGTGCAAGAGATCGTCGATTACGGGCTTTACGGCTATGCGATGAGCCGTTTCACCGGCATCTGGGCCGGTCTCAAATGTTTGAAGGATACGGTTGAATCGACGGGCTCGATCGACGTCTCGCTCGATCGCGTGCGGCCCATTGTTCCAGCCGGTTTCGGCATGCCGCCCGGCGGCCTCAATATTCGCGCGGGCGACACGGTCCTCGATCAAGAGAAGCGTCTGCAGAATTTCAAGCGCGACGCCATGCTCGCCTGGCTCCGTGCCAATCGCTTGAACAAAATCGTCACCTCCGGCGGTTCCAACCCGAAAATCGGCGTGATCACGGCAGGAAAATCCTATCTCGACGTGCGTCAGGCGATGGACGACCTCGGTATCGACGAGATCGCGGCGAACCGGCTCGGTTTGCGGCTCATGAAACTCGCCTGCACATGGCCGATCGAGCCAGTGGGCCTTCGTGAGTTCGCGCGCGGGCTCGAATTGATTATCGTCGTCGAGGAAAAACGGTCGCTGATCGAAGTCCAGCTGCGCGAGGAGCTTTACGGCTCGCCGAGCCAACCTGTCTGCGTCGGCAAAAAGGACGAAGACGGGAAGTGGCTGTTTCCGGTCACCGGCGCGCTCGACGCCAACGACATCGCGATCGCGATTGGCCGCCGCTTGTTGCGGTTCACCGGTGGCGAGGATCTCGAACAGCGGGTGCGAAACCTCGAACGCGCACAGGCGGCGCTCGCCATGGCCGGGGAGGTTGCCGTCCGCACCCCTTATTTCTGTTCCGGCTGTCCGCACAACACGTCGACAAAAGTGCCCGATGGCATGCGTGCCTATGCCGGGATCGGCTGCCATTACATGGTCCAATGGATGGACCGTTCCACCGAGGGCTTTGCCCAGATGGGCGGCGAAGGGGCGAACTGGATCGGCGAGGCGCCTTTCTCGCAACGGGCGCATGTGTTTCAAAACCTCGGCGACGGCACCTACGATCATTCCGGCATCCTCGCGCTCCGCTTCGCCGTCGCCTCCGGCGTCAACATCACCTACAAGATTCTTTTCAACCACGCGGTGGCGATGACCGGCGGTCAGCGGCTTGAGGGCGGGCTGACAGTCGAAATGGTCGCGCGCCAGGCCGCCGCCGAAAACGTAAAGCGCGTCGTCGTCGTCACCGACGAGCCGGACAAATATCCGGCCGCTACGCGATGGCCGGAGGGGCTCGCCATCAAGCACCGTCGCGAGCTCGACAGCGTGCAGCGCGAGCTTGCCGCGATCCCCGGCGTCACCGTGCTCATTTTCGATCAAACTTGCGCGGCGGAAAAACGCCGCCGCCGCAAAAAGAGAGAGATGCCGGACCCGGACCGTCGCGTGATGATCAACGAGCTTGTGTGCGAAGGCTGCGGCGATTGCGGGGTGAAATCCAATTGCGTTTCGATCCAGCCGCTCGAAACAGAGTTCGGCCGCAAGCGGGTGATCGATCAGTCGAGCTGCAACAAGGATTTTTCCTGCCTCGATGGCTTCTGCCCAGCTTTGGTTACGGTACATGGCGCCCGCCCAAGGAAGGCCGAAATCAAACAACAGCAGGATTTTCCCGGCCTGCCGCGGCCCCGGGTCCGGGCAATCGGCGCCAAGCCGTGTGGGATTCTCGTGACGGGAGTGGGCGGCACCGGCGTCGTCACCATAGGCGCCATTTTGGGCATGGCGGCGCATCTCGAAGGCAAGGGCTGCGGCTCGATCGACATGGCAGGCCTCGCGCAAAAGGGGGGCGCCGTCTATAGCCATGTCAAGATCGGCGCCAAGCCCGGCGATATTCACGCGATCCGGGTGGCCGCCGGCGAAGCCGATCTGGTGCTCGGCTGCGATCTCGTCGTCTCCGGCACGAAGAAGGTGCTCGCCGCCGTGCGCAAGGGTGAGACTGGGGTCGTCGTGAACACCGCGGAAATTTTCCCCGGCGATTTCACCCATGATCCCGATTTTTCGCTCCACCCGGAGGGCATCAAACGGGCGATACGCCAGGCCGCGGGGGGACACGTCGACTTTATTGACGCAACCGGCATCGCAACCGCCTTGCTCGGCAACTCGATCGCCGCGAATATGTTCATGCTCGGCTACGCCTGGCAAAAAGGCCTCGTGCCACTCGACGATGCCTCGCTCCTGCATGCCATCGTCCTCAATGGGGAAGCCGTTGAGATGAACCAGGCGGCATTTTTATGGGGCCGCCGCGAAGCTGCCAATTCCGCCGCGGTCGAAGCTATTGCCGCGCCTTTGCGCCGAAGCACCGCGACGCAACGGCAATCGCGATCCCTTGAGGAGTTGATTGAGAGGCGCGTTTCCTTCCTTACGGCGTATCAAGATGAAGCCTATGCGATGCGCTATTTGACTTATGTGAAGCACGTCGGCGAAGTCGAGCGGGCGACGGTGCCGGGCAGGCATGATCTCGCCGAGGCCACGGCGCGCTATTACTTTAAGCTGCTCGCGATCAAGGACGAATATGAGGTCGCAAGGCTTTATAGTGACGGATCGTTCGCAAAGCAGATCGGCGCGTCGTTCGAGGGCGATCCGCGCCTCGAATTTCACCTCGCCCCGCCTTTTCTTGGCCGCACGAACGCGCAGGGCGAGGCCGTCAAATCCAGTTTCGGGCCGTGGGTCATGCCGGTTTTCCGTTTGCTCGCCGCGCTGAAAGGGCTGCGCGGAACGCTTTTCGATGTGTTCGGCTATACGAAAGAGCGCCGCATCGAACGGAGGCTGATCACGGACTATGAAATTTTGATCGAGGAAATCTTGGCGCATCTATCGCCGGACAATCATGCGATAGCGGTCGCGCTTGCCTCGATTCCGGAAAAAATCCGCGGCTACGGCCATGTGAAAGCAAAGCATTTGAAGGCCGCCAAAGCCGAGGAGCAGGATCTGCTGGAGCAGTTCCGCGCGGGACCGGCGCCGGTGAAACTCGCGGCGGAATAAGCGATCTCCCCACCAGCTCGGGAGGGTGCGGCTGGACTTGACGCTCGGAGTCGTGGCAGATAGGCGCGATTGAGAGCCGCAAAAGAGTCGCGCCGCAGCTGGAGTGCGAGGAACTCGCGGCTTCATGCGGGCGTGGCGGAACTGGTAGACGCGCTGGACTCAAAATCCAGTTCTGGCGACAGAGTGCCGGTTCGATTCCGGCCGCCCGCACCAAACGCTTTTAAAAGAGAGAACGCAACCTACGCGCGACGAGCGCATGCGCCCCGGCGAGAGCGTCATCGGAACTCGAGCGACATTTGGACCAGATACATCCTCGCAATATGCGTGAAATTTCCACTATGCCCGCGCGGCGAGATCGCTGGAAGTGGATCATACCGTAACGCGCGCCTGTCGCCTTGACAATCAGCGTTTCGCCTCGTCTGCCCGAGGCGCGGCGGCGTGGCGATCGGACCGGATTTGCGCGGCGTCGCCGAAATATATCTCAGCACCCTGTTTTGGCGCCACTTGCCGGATAGGCTGGCGAGCCCGCTAGGTCCCATTGCGGAACCAAAGCCTCGTCTCGTTGCTGCGCACGACGCCTCGGTGCGCCCACAGCCGTCCCGGGGCCGCTATTCGATGGAAACAGATGACGGAAGTAAAGTGGGTCACCGCCCAGATGGATCAACGACAATTCCCCTTCTAAGGAGCACAGAGCATGAACACCATTCCTGGAATGCCCTGTATCAATCACGATCAGTATGACATCGACGGCATTCGCGTCGAACGATTCACCACTGCGCCGAAAGACGCGGCGCAGCGGCCGCCGCTGATCTGCGTGCACGGTGGTCTCCACGCATCGTGGAGCTGGCAGGAACATGCCGCTGTCTACGCGGCCGCCGGCTACGAGGTTCACGCCCTCAACTGGCGTGGTCGCGGCGGTTCGGCAGTGATCAACGATGACTCGTTCGTGAACATGTCGATCGCCGACGTCGTCGACGATATCGACAAGGTTGCACGCTGCTTCGATACGCCACCGGTCCTTATCGCCCATTCCATGGGCGGGCTTGCTGCACAGCTCTACGCGTCGGCGCACGAGGTCGGCGCACTTGTGCTGCTGACGCCGGTCGTGCCGTCGAACGTCGGCGCAACACCGATTGAATTGCCCATCGGCGATATGGACGCGCCATGGGGGCCGCCGCCTCCCGACGTCGCTCGGCAAATGTTTTTTCAGGGCTTGGACGACATGCAGGCCGCACATTTCAACGCGCTCCTCGTCCCAGAATCGCCCTTGCGGGTCTACGAGGCGACGCGCTGGTCGCTTGCCGTCGACGCGACGAAACTCACCGCGCCTATCCTTATCGTGTCGGGTGCGCTCGACATTTTGACGCCGCCCGAAACTGGCGCAGCGCTCGCCGTCCTATACGGCGCGACGTACCAGCTTGAGCCAGCGCACGGGCACAATGTGCTGCTGGGCGAGGGGGCTCGGCGCATTGCAGAGGACGTGATCGCCTGGATCGTCGGCAGGCTTGCTCGCCAATTAAATCACAGCCAGTACGCCACCGCAGCACAGAAAACTTGTCCTTGATCTCCCGAGCCTAGCCAAGGATCGCGCCGCGCGTCCACAACGCGAAGGCGCACGTCAATTGCCACGGGTTTTTCTTTGTCGCCGTGTCATAGACCCAGCGCGGCTTCTCGATTAACGCCGCCCCAGTTGCGCCGATTTTTAAAAATTCCGGCTTTACGTGCGGATGACCAACACCGAACATTTGGCATGCCGCACGATTGTTTTCGCGTTTGAGCCGATAAGATAGGTCGACATGGACGGCCTATGCGATCCGACCACGATAAGATCGGCGCCCCAATCATCGGCTTCGGCCAGGATCTCGACATAAATGCCGCCAAACCTGACGCTATGCGACATGCTCTCCTTTGGAATAGCAAGGCCGGCGCTGATCTCGACAAGCGCACGAATGGCGCGCTCTTCTTGCGTTTTGTCGAATTCCAGCGGCACATATTCCATGAAACTCGCGGGAAGCAATGTTTCGACCGAGATAAGTCGCAAGGCGCCCTTCGACTGAAGCGCGAGCTCCACCGCGGCATCGAGGGCTGGTTTCGCGATCGTCAATTCGGTCAGATCGATTGGGATCAGTATCTTTTTGAACATCGAATTTGGCCTACGCGCCGCGGTAACGAACTCCTCTGCTCCATGGGGCAGGGACTGGGGATGAGGACCCAGCGTGCCCTGGCCGTCAGGAAGCAATTTCGGTTTCCCGCAACAGGTCGCCAACGGCCGCGAGCGCTGCGTCCGCGGCGGCGCTATCCGGTCCTCCCGCTTGAGCCATGTCGCGGCGGCCGCCGCCACCCTTGCCGCCAAGTTTGGCAGCCGCGGGACGCACCAATTGGACCGCGTCGAAGCGCTCTGTCAAATCGGGCGTAACCCCGACCACGATACCTGCCTTCCCATCGCCGTCGACGCCGACGATCGCGACAACCCCGGAGCCGACGCTTAACTTCGCTTCGTCGGCGAGCGATTTGAGATCGTTCATCGTGATTCCAGATACCACGCGAGAGAAGAATTTAACGCCGCCTATTTCTTCCAACGGTTGCGCGCTTCCCGAGGCGGCTCCACTCATTGCCAGTTTCTTGCGCGCCTCACGCAGCTCGCGTTCAAGCTTCCGGCTCGCCTCGATGAGGCTCGCCAAGCGCTTGGCCGCGTCCTCTTCGGGAGCCCTTAGAAGCGCCGCGACGTGATGCAGCTGGTGAGCCCGCGTGTTGAGATGATGGCGCGCCTCGGCCGCCGTCTTGGCTTCGATGCGCCGGACGCCGGCCGCGACCGCGGTTTCCGAGATGATCGTGATGATTCCGATATCACCGGTGCGGGAAACATGCGTGCCGCCGCAAAGCTCGGTTGAAAAAGCCGGTTTCGAGGAGTCTGGCAAACCATCCTCGCGGGCGGGCGCAAAGCCCATCGACACGACGCGAACTTCGTCGCCATATTTCTCCCCGAAAAGCGCGCGGGCGCCGGTTCCAATGGCCTCGTCGACGCCCATTAGGCGGGTCACGACGGGCGTGTTGCCCAGCACGGCGCGATTGGCGATGTCCTCGACGCGGGCGAGCTCATCCAAGCTGATCGGCTTGTGATGCGTAAAGTCGAAACGCAGCCGGTCCGGAGCAACTAGCGAACCCTTTTGCGCCACGTGTTCGCCGAGGACCTGGCGGAGCCCCTCGTGCAGAAGGTGCGTCGCCGAATGATTGGCGCGCACCGCTCGCCGGCGTTCGTGATCGACAGCCAGCTCAAGGGGAAGCCCGAGGCGAACCTCGCCTTCTTCGACCAATCCCTCATGAACAAATAGATTGCCGAGTTTCTTCTGGGTATTGTCGACACGGAAGCGAACGCCGTTTGCACGCATCACGCCGGTGTCGCCGACTTGGCCGCCGGATTCGCCGTAGAAAGGCGTCTGATTGAGGATGACGAATCCGGTTTCTCCCTGGCCGAGGATCTCGACTTCCTTACCGTCCTTGAGAATCGCGGCGACAAGCCCCTCCGCGCGCTCCATGTCGTAGCCCAAAAATTCCGTCGCTCCAGTTTTCTCCTTGACGGCGAACCACAAAGCCTCGGTCGCCAATTCGCCGGAACCGGCCCAGGCCTTGCGTGCCTCGCGCCGCTGGCGCTCCATCGCGGCCTCGAATCCTTCGATGTCCACATGAAGCGAGCGAGCGCGCAAGGCGTCCTGCGTGAGATCAAGTGGAAAACCGTAAGTGTCATAGAGTTTGAACGCGACGCCTCCGGGCAGAATGCCACCTTGCGGAAGATCGCGGGTTGCCTCGTCAAGGATCGACAGGCCACGCGCGAGAGTGTCCAGGAACCGGGTCTCTTCCAGGCGCAGGGTTTCGATGATGAGCGGCTCGGCGCGTAAAAGCTCGGGGTAGGCCTGACTCATTTCCCGGGAAAGCGTTGGAACGAGCCGCCACATCGCAGGTTCCTTAGCCCCGAGCAATTGGGCGTGGCGCATGGCTCGCCGCATGATTCGACGCAGCACGTAGCCGCGGCCCTCGTTTGACGGCAAGACGCCGTCCGCGACAAGGAAAGCCGACGCACGCAGATGGTCGGCGATGACCCTGTGGCTCGCCTTTTGAGGACCGTCCGGATCGACGCCGGTCACCGAAGCGACAGCGAGGATCAAGGTGCGCATAAGGTCGATGTCGTAATTGGACGTAACACCTTGCAGGAGCGCGGCGATACGTTCAAGCCCGATGCCGGTATCGATCGATGGCCGCGGCAAATCGATGCGCTGGTCAGGCGAGACCTGCTCGAATTGCATAAAGACGAGGTTCCAAAATTCGAGAAAACGGTCGCCGTCCGCGTCCGAGCTGCCCGGCGGACCTCCTTGGAGCTTGTCGCCCTGATCGTAGAAAATCTCGGAGCAAGGACCGCATGGACCAGTATCGCCCATTGCCCAAAAATTTTCCGTGGTACCGATACGGATGATCTTGGAGTCCGGAAACCCAGCGATCTTCTTCCACAATTCATAGGCTTCATCATCGTCGTGGTAAACCGTGACGAGAAGACGGTTCTTTTGCAAACCGAATTCGCACGTGATCAATTTCCAGGCGAGTTCGATGGCTAGCGGCTTAAAATAGTCGCCGAAGGAAAAATTACCCAGCATTTCAAAAAATGTGTGATGGCGCGCCGTATAACCGACATTGTCGAGATCATTGTGTTTTCCGCCCGCGCGGACGCATTTCTGCGCGGTAGTCGCGCGCGTATAGGCGCGCTTTTCGACGCCGGTAAAAAGGTTCTTGAACTGAACCATTCCGGCGTTGGTGAACATGAGGGTTGGGTCATTTTGCGGCACGAGCGACGAAGAAGCCACGATCTCGTGTCCATCCTTTTTGAAGAAATCGAGAAAGGCCGACCGGATCTCGCTGACCCCGTTCATTTCGTCACACCCGTAGTCTCAATCTTGATTGTCAGCGAGCCCGCGCTGGCGGCGCCGGCCACCCAAAAAAAGGGAATTATAGCGTTGGCTTCCCTACGGCGCTACGCCGATTAGAGCCAATGGAACGGCGGGAACACCGCGGCCTTCCCGGATGAGGTTGTAAAGTTCGCCTTCGTAGTACCCGACGCCCGACGCCATTTCCTTTTTGCAGAGACTTCATGGCGAGAATCTCCACGTCAACGTCGATCACTTCGCCGATGTAGAATGCCATGTGCTTTACGAATAGGTCAAAGGCCATGAAAGAGTATTTACCGAATTGAACCTCGACTGCGATACGGTCCTTTACAAAATCGGTTTGGTTGTACGAGAGAATGGGACGCTTTCCAGTGGCCTCAATCTTTTTCTTCTGTTCAGAGGGCGTAAGTTTCATCGTCTTTCCGATGAGCTTTGTATCTTCCGTCACCCACTACGCCGAGCGTTGTTCTTCCCAGTCCCGGCTGCCAAACTCGCCCACCATGACTTGTTCATGGCGATGGGCGAACAGAACACGGTTCTGCGGCTGCGCTTCTCCTTTCAAACTTTGCTCTTGTGTCGTCGCATCGACGGCGGCAATTATCTTTTCAATTTCCGCCCATGGCGCAGGTTTGTGGACTTTGATGAATTCCCATCCGTTTTGATGCGAATGGAGCGCGGCAATTTTCACCGATGACCGCCGTACGGCAGCGCTGGGTTGTAAACCGGCTTGTGCATCGGGCGAGTTCTCAGCGTGCCCGCTTTCAGCTCGCCGAGTCTCTCCACGGCGATGTCCACATACTGTTTAACCACGTCGCAACCGTAACCAATACGCCCGTGCAACTCAGCGCCTATAATCGCTGTGCCAACGCCCATATATGGGTCTAAAACATTGTCACCTTTTTCCGTGAGAGACAGGACCAGCCGTTCGATAAGTTCAACGGGGAACTGGCAGGGATGCGGTGTTTTCTCGACGTGGTTGTTTTTGACATTTGGAAATACCCAAACATCGCCAGGATTCTTTCCCAACGGATTACCGGAAAACTGACCCGCCTTCGGCCCCTTGAAATATTTCTTGCCCGGATATTTCGAAGGGACGCGGATTGGATCCAAGTTGAAAATGTAATCGTCACCCTTGGTGAACCAAAGGATCGTCTCGTAACGCCCAGATAGCCGTTTGGAACAATGAAGGCCGTGTTCAAAATGCCAAACAATGCGGTTGCGGAGCTTTAAGCCGTGCCCCTGAAAGATCGGATAGAGCATCGTATCGAGCGGAAATATCTCGCCGTCCTGAATGTGGTTCCCAACTTGCCAGCATATCGAACCGCACGGATGCAACAGCCGAACGCACTCTGCGATCACCTTCGCCTGGGCGGCGATATATATTTCGAGCGAGCTTTTCGCTTCGTAAGCCTTGCCTATGTTATATGGCGGCGAGGTTACGACGAGTTGCATGGACTCGGCAGGCAACCCTTTCATATATTTAAGGTTGTCCAAACAAACCATCTCGGCGCCCGGCGCTGATTGCGTTACAGCCCACTTACTGGTGCCAATCTGATCGGGGCTGTAGGCCATTACGACTTTGCCGAGCTTAGTCAAAGGCTCTAGATCATCCGTCATGCGGTCAATTCCCTGTAATTGATTGGACGACCGTTAGTGCTGAGTAACAAGCTATCGAGGCGCTGCATGGTATGCCGGGCCACATTGCCGTCGTTAAGGCGGAATGTGAATTCGTCCACATATCGGGCCAAATGCTTAGGACATGGTGATAGGCGCCGTGAAGGCCACGCTTCAAGACCGCCCATGCTATAATTCCCCAAAAGAGCAGCGGAGCGCTAAACCCGCGATGAGCCAATCCGGGCCTACAATAGACCAAGTTCCTAGGTTGGACATCATGACCAACACCAGCGCAAATCTGCCCGGCGCAAATCTTAATTGCCGGTTTCCTCGGCCGGCCCGCTCATGCCGGATTGGTCGAGAAGACGGTCGGCGATAAGCCCGGAGTTTTCGCGAATGCCTTGCTCGATCCGTTCCGCTATCTGCGGATTGGCCTTGAGAAAATTCTTTGCGTTTTCCCGGCCTTGGCCGAGCCGCTGGCTATCATAGGAGAACCAGGCCCCGGATTTTTCGACGACGCCAGCCTTTACGCCAAGATCGATAAGTTCGCCCGTCTTGGATATGCCCTCGCCGTACATGATATCGAATTCGACCTGTTTAAACGGCGGCGCGAGCTTGTTCTTCACGACCTTGACGCGAGTTTGATTTCCGGTGACTTCGTCGTGGTCCTTGATTGATCCGATCCTGCGGATGTCGAGCCGGATGGACGCATAAAATTTCAACGCATTGCCGCCACTCGTGGTCTCCGGGCTGCCATACATGACGCCGATCTTCATCCGGATTTGATTGATGAAGATAACCGTCGTTTGCGAGCGTGAGATCGAGGCGGTGAGCTTGCGCAGCGCCTGGCTCATGAGCCGTGCCTGGAGACCGGGTTGGCTATCGCCCATTTCGCCCTCGATCTCGGCGCGCGGAGTGAGCGCCGCGACCGAATCGATGACGAGAACGTCGACCGCGCCGGAACGCACCAGCGTATCCGTGATTTCGAGCGCCTGTTCGCCAGTGTCCGGCTGCGAGATCAGGAGATCTTCGAGATTAATCCCGAGCTTGCGCGCATAGATGGTATCGAGCGCATGTTCGGCGTCGATGAAAGCGCAGACACCGCCCTTTTTCTGGGCCTCGGCGATGACATGCAAGGTCAAGGTGGTCTTGCCCGAGGATTCCGGACCGTAAATCTCGACGACTCGCCCGCGTGGGAGGCCGCCGACCCCCAACGCGATGTCCAAGCCGAGCGAACCTGTCGGCACGGTATCGATTTCGACCGCCTTCTGGTTTTTCCCGAGGCGCATGATCGAGCCCTTCCCGAAGGCCCGTTCGATCTGCGACAGCGCGGCGTCGAGCGCCTTGGTCTTGTCCACGGACGTCCCTTCCACGAGACGGAGGTTTGCTTGGGTCATGGTGATCTTCCCTTCTGGCATGAGCGGGGCCTATGCGCAAATTTTGCTGCGATGGTTCCATCGTACATGGTTTGTTCTCATTTACAAGTGGTTTTTTGCACGCGATTATGCACTTGACTGATAGCGCCCGATATGCCATAGTCATGGTTAAGGAGATTGACCATGACACCCGTCGAATTAAGCAATGCGATTTATCATGACGAAGACGCCGCGCGGGCGCACCTTGAGGCGGTTAGGTGGCCAGATGGTCCGATATGCCCGCACTGTGGCGTCATCAAAGAAGGTATCCGGCCCCTTCTAGGGGACTCCATGGGGCCGGGTTGGTACTATTGCATATCCTGTAAAGACAAATTCACAGTTAGGATGGGAGCCATTTACGAGCGGTCGCACCTGCCGCTTCATAAATGGCTGTTGGCTTTCCGGCTTATGGCTTCATCGAAAAAAGGCTTTTCGGCGCATCAACTCAGTCGGACCTTGAACGTGCAATATAAGACAGCGTGGTTTGTCGCGCACCGGATCAGAGAAGCGATGGCCGATCATGACCCCGAGCCGCTTGGCGGCAAGGATATGGTTGTCGAGGTTGACGAAACATTCCAAGGACCAGCCGATTACGTATTCCACAATAACAAGGGCTGGCTACAAAAGAGAGGAACTGTCAGCAAACGGAAAATCGTCTCGCTTGTTGAGCGGGGCGGACGGGCAAGAAGCGTTAAGGTCAAAGATTTGACCACGAAGACCCTTAAAAATGTCGTTTGTGAAAATGTTGCTCTAGATAGCACGTTAAACACAGACGAGGCACAGCAGTATAAGAAGATAGGAAAAGAGTTTTCTAAGCATGAATATGTTAGTCATAGCATAGGTGAATATAAAAGAGGCGCTGTTACGACAAACAGTGTTGAAGGGTTTTTCTCTATATTCAAAAGAGGCATGGTTGGCGTGTATCAACATTGCGGTGAGCAACATTTACATCGGTATCTGCATGAGTTCGATTTCAGATTTTCAAACCGGTCTATGCTAGGCATTGAAGACAGTGAGCGGACTATGCTCGCGATTAAGGGTGCGACTGGAAAAAGGTTGACGTATCGCAGCCTTGACGGGGGCGACGCCGCCTAAGTGGCGGCTCACTCGAAAGGAGTTTCGGGCTTTGCGGCGGCCGCTTTTGCCTTACGAGGGCGCGGCTTCCGGCTGTCTTTGTGAAGTTTGGGAGGCATCTGTAGGGATCGGCGGATAGCGCGATCCATGCGGGCCGAGATTTCCGCGTCCGTAAGTGACTCATTTTTCAATGGTTTATCGGCCATTAACCTGATTCCACAAGGTTTTCACTGTGCGAACAATTTTTTAGTGACATCGCGTTGAAATTAAATTATATAATAAAAACATGGAACCGCCTGATTAGGCGTGGAATCCTAATCAGGCGGCCTAGTTCTAGTTAATCCCTCTCTTATGGAAGGAGAGGACCGGCCCTCCCTTTTTGGAAGGGCGGGCGAAGGGGAATTTGAACCCCTCTCTTTTGCAGGTGCCCCGGTGGCAGCCGGGTGAGAAACCTTGCAACGTGCTTCCTTACACTACGCCCGATAACGCTTCCCGATCCGTCTGACCGGGCCGGGAAGAATTTATTGTCCTTCACATTTGAGCCGCCGAGCTAGATACGAAAGTAAGGTTACGACTGCCGCTTTTTCGTCATCCGTCATATCGCCGTCGCCCAATAAGGCGACAATCTTGGTGGTGAGGGAGCCTATTCCTTCGGAAGAACCCGCCTTTGCCTTTGGCGGCTCATTGGGTCCAAAAGGTTTCGTAACTTCCTCTTCCAACACTCCGGTTTCAGCAACCCGCAACCAGCGCTTCGCGTCCCCGACGCCGCGAGAGGCGCGTCGGGAAAAATGTTCCGACATTGGACGTCCTGCCTCTGACGCGAGGCAAAGAAAGAAAGTCTCAGCATTCCGCAACGTCTCAGGTTCGCGGCCAATATATGAAGCAAAGGCCTGTCGCAGGGAATTATTTGTCGCGCTCTCAAGATCAAGGTCCTGGAGATACGGGTATGCTCTCGGCAATACCTCAGCGAGCACAGAGCCCAACTCCTCCGTTCCGAAGGCAGAAACTAACTTGCGCAAGTCCGCCGTTGGACGACCCGCTTCATCTATCCAACCGAGAGCACTAAACCCAGCCACGACTCGCGATGCTTCCCCCTCGATCGTCGCAAAGACGCGCGTCTCAATACGGCGTGGCAATCCGCCGTTCTTCAAGATCCTCATCGCCCTGTAGAATCCGGCATAAGAGGCATAGAATGGAATTTGTCGGCGAGTGATGTTTGAATCTAGCATGCTTAAGAATGACAGGCTTTGTAACATCCGTCAAGCCTCCTGTATCATTTGCAGATAGGAAGCTCTAACTTAAGAGTGGGCGCAAACCGAAACGCCCTTGCCGCCCGCTCAAAAGTAACAATCGCAATTGACGTTCTCTTCGGGCCATGCCAAAACGGAAAAGTCGCCCCGCTGAAAAGCGGGGCGACTTGACCAGGTGGCAGAATGGTTATGCGTCGCCCCAGCAAGGTCGAAGACGCCGGTTCGATTCCGGCCCCGGTCTCGTGGGCCGCCTAAGGAGGCGGCCCACGTTTTCTGTGCAAAAGTTACGGAACTCCGCATTCGGATTGAATCATAAATGGCCCCCCCGTGCAAGCCCCACCGCCGGGGGAACCAACCGTATCAGTAAAATACACTATCGCGTTTTTGCAGGGGTCCGGGCGGGCGCCTCCTGCTCGACCCGGCCAAGACGCGTTGCACAGAGGAGCGAAATGACACCCGCGTCCGGCGCAACGAACCCATTTGGGTCGGCATTATGCCATGAACCACGATGCGGCCTTGGAGGTGCCGATTAAGCCATGCGGACCAAGCGGTACATGTCGGTCGCGGCGGTGGAAACCGCGCCCGGCCATTCCCTCACCTCTGCCGCGATCTTTTGCCCGCGTAGGGATTGTCGCTGGTTTTTTTCGAGATCCGGATGGGGACGCCCGGCAGATCGAAGGCTTGGCGCAGGCCATTGACGAGAAAGCGTTCATAACTCGCGGGCAGAGCGTCGAGCTGATTGCCGAAAAGGATGAAATAAGGCGGCCGCGCGCGGAGCTGCGTCATGTAGCGGATTTTGATGCGCCGCCCGGCGATCGCGGGCGGGGGAGTTTGATCGAGGGTGGTGGCAAGCCAGCGATTGAGCCGCGCCGTCGAAATCCGTTTGTTCCAGATTTCATGGACACGGAAAATCTCCTCCATAAGTCTCTCGACCCCTTCCCCCGTCGCGCCGGATACCGGCATGACCGGCGCGCCTTTTACCTGCGGCAAAAGCCTCGCCGCCTCCGCCCGCAGGTCCGGAAGCGCCGCGCCCTTGGCCTCGATCAGATCCCATTTATTGAGGCCGATGACGAGCGCCCTGCCCTCGCGTTCGGCGAGATCGGCGAGAGTGAGATCCTGCTTCTCGAAAGGGATCGCCGCGTCGAGCAGCAACACCACGACCTCGGCGAATTTCGCCGCGCGCAAGGCATCATTCCCGGCAAGCTTTTCCAAATCGTCCGCGACCCGTGCGCGTTTGCGCAAGCCTGCCGTGTCGAACATTTTGATCCGCCGGTTTTGCCACTCGAAATCGATGCCGATCGTATCGCGGGTGAGGCCTGGTTCGGGTCCCGTCAGCAGCCGGTCCTGATCGAGAATCCGGTTGAGGAGCGTCGACTTGCCGGCATTGGGGCGGCCGATGATCGCGATCCGCAGCGGCTTCGTGACATCGAGCTCGGAGCCATCTTGATCCTCGTCCGGCGGCGCGCGCGTGGCATCGTCCTCCAGCTCGGCCGGCAAAGCGGTGGCCTCCGGAAGCGCCTCGCGCAAGGCGACATAGAGCTCGGCGAATCCGTCCCCATGTTCGGCCGACAGCGGCACCGGCTCGCCAAGCCCCAAATCGAAGCCTTCGAGCGCGCCCAAAGCGCCGGCGCGCCCCTCGGCCTTGTTGGCGACGAGGATCAATGGCTTGTTCGCGCGGCGAACGAGATTGGCGAAGAAGCGATCGGTCGGCGTCAAACCCGCGCGCGAGTCGAACACGAAGAATATCGCATCGGCGAGGTCGAGCGCCGCTCCGGTCTGCGCGCGCATCCGGCCCTGTAAGGAGGCGTTGTCGCCTTCCTCTAGTCCGGCGGTGTCGATGATCTTGAAGGCGAGATCGCCTAGTCTGGCCTCGCCCTCGCGTCGGTCGCGGGTCACCCCTGGACGGTCGTTCACGAGCGCGAGCTTTTTCCCGGCGAGCCGGTTGAACAGCGTTGATTTGCCAACGTTCGGCCGACCGATGATCGCGACGGTAAACATTGTTCCGGAGTGTTACTTGGCCGGCGCGTCTTCGGGCGGCGGGTTGCCAGCTTGCGGGTTCGCCGGCGGCACCGCCGCCGATTGAACCAGACCGAGAAGAGCCTGGGCGCGCATATGGGCCCCGGCTGGGGCTCGCGGGTCGGAGACAATCCCGTCGAACCAGCGCCCGGCGGTGTCGAAAGCGTTCCGCTTCAACGCGGCAAGGCCAAGCAGCTCCCGGATCTGATAGCGATAGGGAAAAGTGTCCGAAGCAAGCGGCGCGAATCTTCGTTCGAAGTCCCGCGGATCGTCGCTGTCGACACGCAGCATGGCCGCGCGGAGCTTGGCAAAATCCTTGAAGGCCGGATCGAAGCCGGGGTCGGCCGCCAACGCCTCATAGGCCGCAATCGCTGCCTTCGGATCGCTCGCCGCGCGCGCGTCCGCCGCGCGCAGACGGGCTAGGATCGCATAACCCTTTGGCGCGGTTTTGCTCAAGTCATCGAAAGCGGCTGCGGCCTCAGTGGACTTGCCGTCGCGCGACAGTTGCGCGGCGGCTTCGTACTTCGCGCTGGCTGCCTGCGCGGCCTCGTCGCGGTAATGGCCGTAAAGGCGCCAGCCCCCAGTCCCGGCCACGGCGAGAACAGCCAGGGCAAACAGAAAATACCGGTATTCGGTCCACAGCCGGACGAGGCGGTCGCGGCGGACGTCCTCGTCGACTTCGCGGAAAAACTCGGTCATTTGCGACTCATGCGCCAATCGGCCCCTTGACATTCGTGCCTGTCTGCTAGCATGCGCGGGCTAAAAACGCCACCCGCCGCGGGCTTCGCGCCCGAGCGGGCAGCTAACCCCCGCTCATGCGGTCTTTTGCCGCCGACAGTCCACTGTCCGCAGGGACATGCTTCGTCGCGGCGGCAAGGCCAAACAGCGGCATATTTCCATAGATCGTTTCAAATTTGCCTGGCTCGATGAGATAGGTCTCATGCCAAATACCCACCTTGCCGTCCTTCCCGACGGCACGGTTGAACGCCGCCCAGGCCGGAAAATGTTTTGCCGAAGGATCATGTGCATAGGCGATGAGCTTGTCGAACGACTCCCAATATTGCTGCACCAGGTAAATCCGCCCGGAATGATAAAGCCGATGCGAGAGCAGACCAGCCTCTCGCTTGCGGCCGAGCTCGGCGAGCATCCGCGGCATGGCGATGAAGACTGGCAGCCATTTATGTACGGCCCAAAGCTTGTTGAGCCGGATCCCGATCAGAAAAAGCACCAGAGGCTTATCCGTGCGAGCCGTATATCGGCCATTGAAAATTTTAGTCATGCCCAGTCTGCGCGAATGTGGATTTCTCGACGTAGCACGGAGGCAGACTCTTCGCCTCCACCGCTGGAACACCGCGGAGGGGATCACTTCCCAACTTCACTCGGCCGCAAGGCGCGCTGGTTTGTCATCCACCTTTAGGACGAAATCCTCTTCGCCGCGCGTCTTGCCATGATCTCGCGCAATCAGCGTGTAGATCGCTGGCGTCACGAACAGCGTGAAAATCGTACCGATGCTCATCCCCGCCGCGATGACGATTCCGATCGCGAAGCGGCTCTTCGCGCCGGCGCCCTCGGCGACAATAAGGGGAACCATCCCGACCACCATGGCCGCCGTGGTCATGAGGATCGGGCGCAACCGCACGGCGGCGGCAAGTTCGATCGCCTCGCGGCGGCCAAAACCCTCCTGCACCTGAAGCCTGTTGGCGAATTCCACCATTAGGATACCATGTTTGGAAATGAGGCCGATCAGGGTGACGAGCCCGATCTGCGAATAAATATTCATGCTCGCCGCGCCGGCAACGCCAAGGACGTTCAAAGGCAGAAGCGCACCGAACATCGAGGTCGGCAGGGCGATGAGAATAATGAAAGGATCGCGGAAACTTTCGAATTGCGCCGCGAGCACAAGGAAAATCACAATCAGCGCGAAGACAAAAGTGACGATGAGCGTATTGCCTTCCTGGACGAACTGCCGACTCTCTCCCTGGTAATCGACGCTGTAGCCCTCCGGCAAAAGCTCTTTTGCCTTCTGTTGCAGAAAGCCGATGGCCTCGCCAAGCGTATGGCCAGGGAACGGCACGCCCTGCAACGTCGCCGAGTTCAATTGCTGGAACGTCGGCAATCCATTCGGCTGCACGGTTGTCGAGAGGCTCGCGACCGTCGCGAGCGAAACCAGCGCGCCGGAACTCGTGCGCAGCTGATAGCGGGTCAGCCAATCCGGGGTAAGCCGAAACTCCCTCGGCGCCTGCGGGATGACTTCGTAGCTGCGTCCATGCAGGCCGAAACGGTTGACATAATTTCCACCGAGCAATGTGGCGAGCGAGGAGCCGATAGCCTGCATGCTGATGCCGAGGCGGTTAGCCTTGTCCGCGTCGATTTTGAAGTCGATTTGCGGCATATCGAATTTGAGATCGCTGTTGGCGAAGAGAAATAGCCCGCTGTCGCGCGCGGCTGTCTCGATCCCGGCCATGACATTCACGAGCTGACGGTAATCGCCGATGGTCCGGATCACGAATTGCACTGGAGGCCCGCCCGTCGAGCCAGGCAGCGACGGCCGGCCGAAGGCCAGGATCTCGGCTCCGGTGACCTTGGCGAGCTTCGGCTGTAGAGCCTCCATGATCTCCTTCTGACTGCGTTTGCGCTCGCCCCATGGCTTCAACAGGAGGCCGCCAAAACCCTCGTGTACGCTGGGCGATCCATTGATGATGAAAACATGTTCTTTTTCAGGGATGTCGGCGGCCGTCGCCTCCACTTGCGCGGTCGCCTTTTCCATATAGTCGAGGTTGGCGTATTGAGGTGTCTTTATAAGCGCGAGAATGATGCCCTGATCTTCCTCGGGCGCCAGTTCCTTCGGGGTAGAGGCGAATATCACGCCTGTGAGCGCTAGGACGCCAACGAGGATCAGGACGGTCAGCGCGCGAAAACCGAGAGTCTTGTGAAGCCGCCGCTGATAGTGCTGACGCAGTCCGTCGAATACCCGGTCGAGGAGGGCGGGAAACCCGCGCGCTTGAGCTCGGGGCGGTTTCAGCAAGCGCGAACACATCATCGGCGACAAGGTGAGCGCGATGATGCCGGAGACGACGACCGAACCCGCGAGGGTGAACGCGAATTCGCGAAACAGCGAGCCGGTCAAACCGGAGACAAAGCCAATTGGCGCATAGACCGCGGCAAGCGTGATCGTCATCGCAATCACCGGCGCGGTGATCTCGTGCGCGCCCTGCAAGGCCGCGTCGCGCGCGGGCATCCCCTCTTCCATGTGGCGATAGATATTTTCAACGACGACGATCGCATCGTCCACGACGAGACCGATCGCCAGCACGAGCGCGAGCAAGGTCAAGAGATTCAGCGAATAGCCAAGCGCGAAAAGAATTGTCATCACGCCGACGAGAGAAAGTGGAATGGTCACGATCGGGATTATCGTCGAGCGCAGATTGCCGAGGAAAAGGAAAATCACCACGATGACGATCAGCGCCGCTTCGCCAAGCGTCTTTTCGACTTCTCGGATCGAGGAACGGATGAATTTCGTCGCGTCATAGGCGATGGAGGCATTTAGCCCGGCGGGAAGTTGCGACTGGAGTTCCGGAAAAGCCTTGCGGACATCGTCGATCACATCGAGGGGGTTCGCCGTCGGGGTCGCGTAAATGCCGATGAAGACAGCCTTGAGACCTTCGAAAGCGGACGACGAATCGACCGACTCCGGGCCGAGTTCGATATCGGCTATGTCGCCGAGCCTTATCAACGCGTCGCCGCGTGCCGCGATGACCAGCTGGCCGAAGGCCTTCGCGGAATCAAGCGAGGTCTCGGCATTGATGCTGGTTTGGATGAAATCGCTCTTGATCTCGCCCGCCGCGGCCGTGAAATTGTTGGCGGCCAGGGCGGCCGAGACATCGAAGGGCGTCACGCCGCGCGCGGCCATCCGGTTCGGATTGAGCCACACCCGCATCGCAAAGGTTTGGCCACCGAGAATCTGGGCATTGGCAACTCCATCGATCGTCTGCAGTCTCGGCTGAACCACGCGGTTCAGGTAATCGGTGATTTGCGAGGGGGTGAGAACCTTCGAATTGAAGGACATATAAAGAACGGCGGTCGGATCGCCGGTCTGCTTGACGACGATAGGATCGAAAGCCTCGCGGGGCAAAAGATATTTGACTTGATTTACCTTCGCCAAGACATCGGCGACCGCGCGGTCCGCATTGGCGTTGAGGAGAAGGTTGAGGGTAATCGTCGAGGTATTCTGCTGCGAATTCGAAACCAGCGTGTCAATGCCTTCGGCACTCGCCACCGCCTGCATAAGGGGCGTCGTGATGAAACCCTTGATCAGATCGGCGTTGGCGCCTGGATAGACCGTTGTGATGGTGATCGTGGCCGACGAGAGTTCCGGAAATTCGCGGACCTGCAGCTTCAAGCCGGATTGAATCCCGGCGAGGAGAATCAAAAGGCTGACTACGCTGGCCAATACCGGCCGCCGAATAAAAATATCGGTAAGGGACATCCCTTATTCCTTCGGCCGTACCGCTGGCGGTTCGAGGCGCGCGGCGGGGTCGATGCGCACCCGCGCACCGGATTGCAGTTTGAGCTGACCTTCGCTCACGATTGTCTCGCCCGGCTCGACGCCTTCGACGATGGCAACCCGGTTTTCCCGCGTGTCGCCTGTGCGCACCACCCGGCGCTCAACTTTCAAAACTGCATCTTCGGTGGCCGGCGCCGCCTGTGCCCCGTCTGAATCCGGCGCGAAGGGCTTCACCACGAAAACGCTGTCGCCGTAGAGCGAGTAAGTGACCGCAGTCCGGGGCAGCGTCACGACCTTTTGGGGCGCGCCCGCGATGACGTTCACATTGGCGAACATCCCGGACCAAAGTTGCTGTTTCTTATTGTCAATCTGGCCCCGCACCAAAACATTGCGGCTATCCTGGGCGACCCGCGCATCGACGGTCTTGATCACGCCATGGAAAATCTGCCCGGGATAAGCGTCGACCTCGACTTCGATGGCCTCACCCGGCTTTAGGAGATCGAACGATTTTTCGGGGATAGGGAAGTCGACGAAAATCGGATCGAGTTGCTGCAAGGTGATGAGGCTCATTCCCGGCGAAACATATTGTCCGAGATCCAATTTACGAATGCCGACCCGCCCAGCGAACGGCGCGGTGAGCATTTTCTGGGCGATGATCGCGCGGACCCGTTCGGCGGCGGCGGCGGCGGAATCGCGCGCGGCCTCGGCGGAATCGAAATTTGCCTTGGCCGTGTTGCCGCGCTGAATCAGCTGACGCTGTCTTTCGAGCGCCAGGTCGGCGTTCTTGAGGACCGCGAGATTGTTCTTGAGATCGGCCTGGTCCACCGAATTGTCGATTTCAAAAAGAGGGGCGCCCTTTTCGACGTCCTCGCCCGACTCGACGCGGACCGATACGACCGCTCCGCCGATTTGAGGCGCGATATCGATTTCTTGCACCGCCCTGAAGGTCCCAATCGCCGGCAGGCGCGGCGCCCAGGTCTCGGTTTCGGCCACGGCGACCGCGACCGAAGCGAGGGGAGGAGGCGTCTGGAGGACGAAGCGCTTGATCATCTCCGGCTTGACGACGAAGTGGAAATACCCAAGGCCGCCGCCAAGAGTTGCAAGCAAGATCAATACGGCAATGAAAACGATACTGCGCTTCAACGTTTACCGACCGATGGCTTAAGACGGGTTGCGGGAATCCGGCAAGCCGGGGATCATCGAATACTCAAACAAGCTGTTGCTCCAAATCTGAATCTGGCCGCCGCCCGCCGATGCGCGGGTCCACACCACGAATTCGCCCCGCGGGAATCGCGAACCTGCAAGAACCGCGGCACGGAAATCTAGCGGTTCCAATCATAGTTAGCCGTGGCTTGGCGGCGATTTCGCGGCCATCAAGCCACCTAAACCTTATGGGCCAAGTCCGAGTCCTGACTTTCGCAAGGCGCCCAGATTTACGGCCAATGAGACCGAATCGCAATTCAAGCGGGCGAAACTACGGCAATGGCAATAGGAAATTTTTTCAATGAAATGTTTTTGCAGACCCACGCGAGCCCAATGGCCATTCAGGCGGCCCGGCCGGGTGAAATCATTTTTCCGTGCACGGCACGTTCGTTACGCTGCTTGGGATACCAGTATAAGGGGCAAAGCATCATTCGCCCATCGGGCGGCGCGCGACAGAGATATCAACCGCTCACGCGCTCGAAAGCCACGCGGAGGGCGCGAAACGCCCTCCTCTGTGCTTTCCACAAGACTTACGGGACCGATTGGGGGACGGAGACTATTTTCGCCACTGCCGGCACTCCATTTGTGTTGAATACAAATAGCATATAATAGCCTGGCGGAATTTTTTCCGGAGCGGGATCCACGCTCCCCTTGACCGTTGTTCCATTTTGAGTGAACGGCACGGGGATCAGCCGCTGCTCCGGATTGAATGAATGGGAGCTGGTCCCCACCCGGATAAGGTTGATAATGGAGATCTGATCGTTGCTTCCCACGGTGATCCAGAAATTCTGGCCCAAGGTTAGCCGTGCCGGGGCGGCAACGATTGCCGGGCGCGGAGCGGGGTTCCCGGAGCCGTCTTTCAAGTAGAGATAAGCGGGGTAATAAATCTCCGCATTGAGTTCGTTTACCGGGCGTGGAGCTCCACCGCCTCCCGTCAGCACCGATCCGTCCGGAAGCAGCAGCGCCGCCGAATGATAAAGACGGGGGATTGCAGCGGATGCGCCGAGCGTCCAAGTCCCAGAAACCGGATTAAAGATCTCCGCTTGATAGACGACGCTGGTGAGCGCGTCGTCGACTCCAGAGCCGTCCGTGACGAGGATTTCTCCATCGGGAAGCAATGTCGCGTTCCCCCAGATGCGATCATAATTCAAATTGGCGGCGTTGGTCACCAACGGCGGGGAGGTGGAGATATCAACGATTTGAGCCCTCTGGCCGGCGCGCACCGTCAACACCTTGAAAGGGGCGAACATCACTGATGGATAGGAAACCATCCCCGGGGCCATCAGCGATCCCGTATCCTGGATGGTTCCCGCGCCGGTGGTGGTGATCTTGAATATTTTGCCGTTATGCTGAAGAAGCGTCACCCCGCCATCTGGACCGAGGAAACCTCTTGGATAATACCAGTACGGAAAAGTCTCGTCGCCTATTGAAATTCCTGGCAGCGTTCTCCAGCCAGATGCCGGATGGTAGACTTCGGGCGTCGGCTCCCCCACGCCGGGCGAGATTTCCCCGCCAAGGACCAGCTTATCGCCGTTGCGCAAACTAATGATGGAAGGATACCAACGCGGATAGGTCATCGTCCCCGAGGCAGTCAGCGTATTATTCCCCGGGCTAAAGACATTGACCACACTGTTCGAGTAGTTTCGCAATCCGCTGACGGTGAGATCGCCGCCGGTGATCAGCATTTTGCTAGTCAGACTTGTGGGGACAGCAGGACCTTCCCCAATCAAAGACGCCGCGCTGCAAAAGATGTCCGTCGATGTCCCATTGGGCAGGATATTATGCGCGTTGATTCCATTTCCAAGGCTTGGATCCCAGACGTCATAGATAAATTGCGCTCCTTGCGCACCCGTTTCGCCGGTACCGTAATTCAAGACGCGCCCGTCGGGCAACAGCGCCATGTGAAGCGGTATGATCGGCCAAGTAACCGAGGGGCCAAAAAAGCCGCCCGCCCCTCCGCCAATCGGGGCCGTCCCAAGCATTGCTTTCGGGACCGCACGTATGGATTTGGGGATTGCCGGGGTTTGACCGAGCACGAGGTTTGGCCTCGCTGGCCCAATGCCGGCGCCCGGGCCGAACCCGTAGTCGACCGGGGCCCACCTGTCCTTTTCCAGCCTGAATATTTCGAGATGCAGACTCTTTGAAACCACATCCGTATTGATGGCCGCGCCTGCGATGACGGCAAGAATGCATAGGGTTATTTTGGTGCCGCGGGGCGCTACCCAACCGTGAAAAGTAGCCCCCAAAAGGGAATCAATTCGCCTCATGGCCAAATTCCTTATGAAATAAGTCAAAACTTCAACAATCGGCAAGTATATTTGAATAGTGAAGATAGAGAAAATTCATCATTAACCAAAGAAATCGATTTAAAAAGTTGCTCTCGATTGATAGGAACTATAAAGCAAGTCCCCTTCAACGTCAATTTCAGAACTAATCGCCTGTGCCGATGAAATCGTGAATAGCGATGGCACAGGCACACGGAGCCTTCGCCGCCAGTTCGGGTGCCCTGCGGGCGAGTTTCGACGATCGATCCAGGGTGTCAAGATTGAACCCGATCCCGCGCAAATGTTCGATCTGTAAGCTCACGCTTAGGTTATGCACGGTTTTTTCGTTTTGCGCCGA
Source organism: Candidatus Methylaffinis lahnbergensis (assembly GCA_002890675.1). GTDB lineage: Bacteria > Pseudomonadota > Alphaproteobacteria > Rhizobiales > Beijerinckiaceae > Methylocapsa > Methylocapsa lahnbergensis. Next base: position 30,639 of record PEFW01000002.1, on the reverse strand, counting down.
ATGCGCGTTTCCCGGCGATTCGCTAGGATCCTTTGGAGGAAAGCCGCCGCCGCCGGATGCAAAGGCCGCGGCCGGGTGGCCGCGCGGGCCGATTTTCCTCGCGGCAAAACCCTCTCGGCGGGGGACAACCTGGCTAATGCCAGTTGCAAAAGGCCGCCACCTTGTGATTCCTATTTGCGCAGGCTGAAAAACGATTTTTGAATCGCGCGTCGCCAGGTTGGACCAGCCGCCGTAAGTGCGGATGTGTTTCCCGATTCCCCCACAAATCCATCCGAGGACATGGAATGCCGTTTTTGCAACTCGACCTCGACCGCGCCGAAAATCCGCTGGACATCATCGAGAGAATCGCCGCGCACAATCACTGGTCGTTCGACCGGGACGAAGAGGACGAAATTTCGATTTCGGTCGCCGGCGGCTGGTCCGAGTACAATATCGCCTTCACCTGGCTCGCCGAAGTGGAGGCATTGCATGTCGCCTGCGCCTTCGACCTCAAGGTGCCGGCGGCGCGCCTCATGGAGCTTGCCTCTCTCGTCTCGCTCATCAATGAACAACTCTGGATCGGGCATTTCGACATTTGGCCGAATGACGGAGTGATCATGTTCCGGCATGCTATTTTGCTCGCCGGCGGCGCCGAGCTGAACGGCCATCAATGTCAAACTGTTCTCGCCAGCGCGGTGCGCGCATGCGAACGCTACTACCAGGCTTTTCAATTTGTCGCCTGGGCCGGCCAAACCGCTCCCGAGGCAATCGGCACGGTCATGCTTGAAACACAAGGCCGGGCCTGACATGGAAGCGCCTGGCGTGGACCGCTTCGAGGCGTTCCTCGTGCTCGCTGGAGCGGGCAGGATGGGCGGCGCGATGCTGCGGGCCTGGCTCGGCCGGGGGTACGATCCGCGAAAAATCAGCGTCATCGAGCCGCGCCCGTCGCCAGAAATCATTGAGCTCGCGCAGGCCACGGGCTTTGCGATGGCGGCCCCTTCGCGGCCGCCCGAAATTCTTGTGCTCGCGATGAAACCGCAAAATCTCGGTGAGGCGGCCGCCGCGCTGGCGCCGTTCGCGGGCCCTGACACACTGGTCATTTCGATCCTGGCGGGAAAGACCATCGCCAATATAGCGGCGAGGTTTCCGCACGCGACGGCAATTGTCCGGGCAATGCCAAATCTTGCCGCGGCGGTGGGCCGCGGTATGGCCGTGCTTGCCGCGAGCGTGGCGGCGACCCCTTGCCAGCGTGCGACGGCCGCGGCATTGTTCGCCGCGACGGGCCGGGTCGAATGGCTTGCCGGCGAGGATTTGATCGACGCGGTGACCGCCATATCTGGTTCCGGCCCGGCTTACGTTTTTTGTCTCACCGAGGCCTTGGCAAGCGCGGGGGCCGCCCTGGGTCTGCCCGCCGGTATCGCCGCGCGGCTGGCGCGCGCCACGGTCGAAGGCGCAGGCGAATTAATGTTCCAGTGCCCGGAAAGTACCTCGGCGGAATTGCGCGAAAATGTGACCTCGCGCGGTGGAACGACCGCCGCCGCCCTTGAAGTCTTGATGGCGCAAGATGGCCTTACGCCCCTGATCGAGCGTGCGGCAAAGGCGGCGAAGCAGCGCGCCGCCGCGCTTTCCGGATAGGAGAGTTTCACATACGTGCCATTCGTTGCTGTGGCGTTGTCATCCCTTACAACTCCGATATAACAACTGGGGAAACGTGGACATTTTTGGAACGGCGATTGAAGGGTGCTAATGTGATGAGGTTCCCCGCGCAGTTTCTTGGAGCCTTTCAAATGCAACCTTCAGATCAGATCTCTTAACACAAAGGTTTTCCCAAATCTTGTTGCCGTAAACTTCTATTAGGATGATTTTGTTGCCGATCAATTCGGGAGTGTAATTGTTCAATTCCACTCGTTCACGCTTCGGCGAAAATCTTAGAGTTCCATAAATTGGGATCTTTGCGACCACATCAAAGTAATATATGTACCAGAATAGTGGGCTATCCGACCTATATTCTGCCATTTCGGAAACACTCGTGCCGCGAGTGGACCCGTATGCTTCTGTAACTGCGTCAAAAAGAGAAATATCTGCGATTTTCCAAGGCCAACGGAAATTGCTAACTATCGGCCAAAAGCCCCAGACCGCGACCATAGCACAGATTACCATTAACGGCCCGGATAGCCACCATCCAAATAGAGGCTGAACGAAACCTGCTACGGTGAACAAGGCGGTTCCTCCCAGGCCAACGCGTGTCGGAATCTCCATGGCAAAAGCCCTCCCTCTCGAGATTGTATCCCCAAGAAGGATATCCCACCAAAGGTGGCAACCCGTCACGTCAGGCATAATCGCCCCTGAGCCACCTTAAGTTGGTTTGGGCGTGGCAAGCATCCCGATAAGAATGGAACGTGTCATGCCGTTGTTTCGCTTGATTTGCTGTTTTGGGATAATTTTCGCGCTAGGGCTCGCCGTGCCTTCCTTGGCAACCTCGCAGGAAGACCCCTTTGTCGCGCTACAGACGAACACTCCGGGCGTTTTCTCTTACGTGAGACGCCAGGAGATTGAAGCCTTAACCGATGTCAGTTTTTCCCAATGCGTTCTGTTACTCTCACCAGAGATGTCATTTTCGCCGAGGAAAAACGTCAGGGCTTTTGAAAAATGCGCCTCAATTTTAGAGCGGCTTCAAGGCAATAATTTCATTTCGTTCCCGGCTGAATACGGAAATATGTATGTTGCGTCTCAACGTGTCGCAGAGCTGGTTTGGACAAGCAATTCCGGGTGCCACCTAATTTTAGAAAGCGGAAAGTTTGTCGATGCCAAACAATCATGCAATGAGGTGCACAAAGCATTGCTGCACAAATAATTGTTTGGTGTCATGCGCTTTTGCCTGTTTTTTTGGGGCCGTGCTCGCCGGTAAGACGGCTCACCCCTTGGAAGCGGTTTTGAAAGGGACTAGATAACATCGTTGACCCGCACCGGGAGATGAAAATGGCTGACGAAAGCGACGGCAACGCTGAGGTGCAGGCTGGAGCTTGGCCAAAAACCGAGACCGTAGCGGCGGCGCCCAAGGATCCGCGAAACGCGATTATCGACGCGCTGTTGGAGCTCGCCGGAGAGCGCAGCTGGGACGACATCACGATTTCGGATGTCGCGGCCCGCGCGAATGTCTCGCTCGCCACCTTTCGCGACTTTTTCCCCTCGAAGGGCGCAGTGCTCGCGGGTTTTTCGCGCCGGATCGATCACATCGTTCTCGACGCCGCCGGCGATGACTTGGCCGGGGAACCGGTCAAGGAGCGTTTGTTCGATGTTCTGATGCGCCGTCTCGATGCGTTGGCGCCTTATAAGCTGGGCCTCGAAGCCATTTCCGACTGGACCCGCCGCGATCCGCTGGCGGCGTCGGCGATCAACCGTGTGGTCATCAATTCGATGCGCTTCATGCTGGAGGCGGCCGGAATCGAATCCGAGGGTCCGGTCGGCGCTTTTAAGCTGCAAGGCCTCGCGCTTGCCTGGAGACGGGTTCTGCGGGTCTGGTTTCGCGACGACGATCCTGGGCTTGCCTCAACCATGGCGGAGCTCGACCGCGAATTGACCAGAGGCGGCGGTTTTGTCGCACGGGCGGAAGATTTGAACCGGCTTGTCTCGCCTTTGTTTTCGCTGGCGCGTTCATTATTCGAGCGCAGGCCTAGTCGGGGACCGTCCCGTCGCCGCGGCCAAGGCGAACGCAAGGACGAGGCGGCAGCCTCTTGAGGCGCAAGCATTTTAACTTAAACAAAGTTCGGGCAATGAGACGTCTCTCACTTTTGCTCGCCCTAGTGATACTTTGTTCAGGCGCCGGAGGGGTCGAGGCGCCCCTAAACCCGAATGAATACCCTACGAGCCATCCGATGCGCATCGACGGTGGTGCGCAGTTCACAGCCCGGATGCGAACCGGCCGAAGGCGACATCGTTTTGGCCACCCCGGAGCTGCTCCGCAAAATTATCAATTCGCTTAACGGCCGGAAATTGCCAATCCTTATTCATTCGGGGGGAGGGATAATAAATCAGGCGATGCTCATGGGATATCTCATAAGGGGGCGCGGACTTGATGTCGCGGTCGCCAGAACCGTCTTCGATCCCTGTGCGAATACGCCGGGCGGCTGCAAGCAAGGAACGTGGAGCGGACCACTTGGCGAGCCGGAGTCGCAATCGGCTTTCTGCAATACCCTTTGCACGTTTGTCCTCGCTGGCGGCGTTCGCCGTTTCGTCGGGCCGGATGCGCGGGTCGGGGTCCACAACTTCATGCTCAACCCGCTGATGGTCGAAAGATGGCGGAAAACCTACCGGGAGACGGTGCCGCTAGACACGGTCATACAACGTTCATTTGTCCCCCCCATCGTTGTTAACGACCGGATCTACTTTAGAAAGTTGGGAATTTCCGAGGAAATTGTGGACTTGATGATTTCAACGCCGGCGAGCGATATGCGAATACTCACCGGGACCGAACTGCTGAAACTGCGTTTGGCGACCGAGGTTAAGGACGCGCGCGCGGTGGTCTACCCTTAAGGCGCCAGAAGCTTTTGGCGCGGCCCAGTTTAAGGCAACGGCCCATCGCGCCGCGACCATTCCCGCGGCGCGAGTTCGATGGCTCTTGGCGCCGTGGGGCGGCCATTCCCCAGCCGTCCAAACTTGCCAAGCTTGAGCCTCTCGGTAACCCAAAATCTGACCGAGGGCGCGGCGAGCGCCAGTCCCACGAAATCGGAAACAAAACCGGGCAGGATCAACAACACGCCTCCGAGCCCGGCCAGCGTGCCGTCGAGGACCGCTTCCCTCGACAGACCACTCTGTTCGCTTGCTCTCCTCGCCACCGCCTGCCGCAATCGCAGAATAGCCGATAGCCCTACGCGACGTAACGTGCTAAGACCGGCGAGGGTCGTCAGAATGCAAGCGAGAATGGCACCTGCAAAGCCGATCAAGTGAATGACAGCCGCGAAGGCCGCGAGTTCCGCCCCGAGCCAAAGCGCGAGATAGGTTACGAACAGAACCGGCAGGCGCGCGATAGGTTGACGCATAATGGTGCCGTTCGATCGAAGGCGAAGCATCAAGGCCCCCGTTGAAGACTGGACTTTGGCTTTTCTCTCCCCAAATAGATGACATGATAATAGCACAATCAAGGCCCAATAGGGTCCGGCCCGGAAATCAGGCGGCAGCTCGATGCAAAACTCCTTCGATATGACGACGATTGTATTCGCGGTTCTCGCCGCTTTCGTGGTGTGGAAGCTGCGCTCCGTCCTCGGCACCCGCAATGGCGCCGAAAAACCGCCCCGCGATCCATTCGCGGGCCGCCTGCCCGGCAGCTTTTTTGGGGGCCGGCGCGGCGATGCGGGCAGCGGCGACTCAGGTAACCGAGTCATCCCCCTGCCGGGAGCGGCCGAGCCCGCGGTCGCGACCGCGCCGGCTAAGGACGACAGATGGAAACCAAACGCTGAGCCCGGCTCGAAGGCCTGGGCGGGGCTCGACGCCATCGCCGCCGCCGATCCGGCCTTCGCCATCAAGCCCTTTGTGGAAGGCGCCAAATCCGCGTATGAGATGATTGTCACCGCCTTCGCTGAAGGGAACCGCGCGGTTTTGCGAAACCTTTTGGCCCCCGAGGTTTTTGAGAGCTTTGCCTCAGCTCTCGGCGAGCGCGAAAAGCGCGGCGAGAAGGTTACGACGACATTCGTTTCGATCGACAAGGTCATGATCGACGATGCCGGCCTGAATCGCCGGACCGCCGAAATCAAAATCCATTTCACCGCCCAAATGATCACCGCGACACGCGACCAGGGCGGGACGGTGATCGATGGAAGCCCAGACAAAGTCGTGCAAATCGACGACATTTGGACGTTCGCCCGGGACACCGGTTCCCGCGACCCGAACTGGAAACTGGCCGCGACCGAAACCGCGCAGTGATTTGGCTGCGGAGCGGCATTGGCAGCATGCCCGCCGCGCAGGCAAGCGGGCGTGTCGCCGGCGCTAAGGGCCTGATAGCTTTAAATGACCGCACCCCCTTTCCCGCCGGATTCTTCGCCGGGAACACGAGACCGGCGCGAGTTGTGCCTTAGCCGCCTGTCTTTTGCCGATCTCGCCGGATTCGGTGACGACGATCATCTCGCGGCATTCCAAGTTTTCGCGCGGTCCTGCGCGGCAATCGCCGCGAAAAAAAGCCCTTTGCGAAATGGGGCCCCCGCCACCCCCGCACTTAATGCCATAGCCAACGCCGCGCTTTGCCAAGAGGTGCGGGAGCCCGCGCAAGCGAGGCGGTTTTTCGAAGCCCATTTTTGGCCTTTTCGCGTATCGGCGAAAGGCTTGGCGCCTTCGATCTCCGGGTTCCTTACCGGCTATTACGAGCCCATTGTCGAAGGATCGTCGTTGCGCACGCACAATTTCATGGCACCGGCGCTCGGCCGCCCGGATAATCTTGCTGCCCTCGCGCGCTATCCTGACCGCGCCGCGATCGAGGCTGGCGCCATTGAGCGGCACACGGCGCCGATCGTCTGGCTGCGCGATCCAGTCGAGGTGTTTCTCGTCCAAGTGCAAGGCTCGGCGCGGGTCCGTCTTGCGGATGGCGGCCTTCTCCGGCTCGCCTATGCCGGACGCAACGGTCATCCCTATACCTCAATCGGGCGCATTCTGATCGATACTGGCGAAATCGCCGAAGCCGATATGTCGCTTGCCACCCTCAAGCAATGGATTCGCGCGCACGGCCAAAATCCTGGAGACGGGGGCGCCGCGTTGATGCACCGCAACAAATCCTATGTTTTCTTCTCGCGCCACGAGGAATGCGAACCGGCCCGCGGCCCGATCGGCGGCCAAGGGATAAGTTTGACGGCGTTACGGTCGATCGCCATCGACCGCGCGATCTGGCCTTACGGATTGCCTTTTTGGATTGCCGCCCATCTGCCCTGGCGCGGTTCGTCCTCCTCGCCGTTCCGGCGCCTAATGATCGCCCAGGACACGGGCTCCGCCATCACGGGACCCGCCCGCGCCGATATTTTCTTGGGCTCGGGGGATGACGCGGGCGCCCGGGCAGGCGATATTCGACACGCGGGCGACGTCGTTGTTCTTCTGCCCGCCGCAGAGGTGCCCGACCCGTGAATGAAAACTTCCCTTCCCCCCGAACGCCCCGGCTCCGGCGGCTGAGCGCGGAAGAGATCGAGCTCTGGCTTAACGTGACGCGGAGCGTCGCGCGCCGGCCGGGAAGCGGTTTGCCGCAGCTTCCTCAACCGCGAACCGACCCGGAGCTTCCGGTAGGCGAGGCCGGTAACCATCGGCCCAAGGGAGCCAACACGGAGACGCCTCCTTCGCCGGTCGAGCGCAGGGCTCCTCCCCCGCTCGCGCCGCTTGAGCGGCGGCTTCGCCAAAAGCTCGCGCGCGGCCACGCCGCGCCCGACGCCGCGCTCGACCTGCATGGCCTGCGCCGGCAGGAGGCTTTCGCGGCCCTGCGGGAATTCTTGGCGAGGGCGCAGATCGAGGGCGCGCGGATCGTCCTGGTGGTAACTGGGAAGGGCGCGCGGCCCGGTTCCGAGCAGGCAACACCAGGTATCTTGCGCAAAAGCGTGCCAAACTGGCTGCGCGGCGCGGAATATCGTTCGATCGTCATCGGTTTCGAGGAAGCCTCGCGCCCGCACGGCGGCGCCGGTGCACTCTATGTACGGCTCCGGCGACGCGATCGCACCACGCACGGAAAGCCATCGCCGTGAGCGCTCCAGAATCCGATTTTCGCAATATCGCGGCGCCTTCGATCGCCGACCTCGACCGCATGGCGCAAGCGGCTTTCACCGCCCTGCCGGAAGACTTCCGCCGCCTCTGCGACAGCGTGGTGATCCGCGTCGAGGATTTTCCCGACGATGCAACGCTCGACGAGATGAACTGCGAAAGCGAATTCGACCTGTTGGGCCTGTTTCGCGGCCGCGGCCGTGCCCAATCCGAGGCGACCCCGATGACCGGACAATTTCCCAACATGGTATGGCTCTACCGTCGCCCGATCCTCGATTTCTGGGCGGAGCACGAAGAGACGCTTGGCGCCATCGTCACCCATGTTCTCGTGCATGAAATCGGCCATCATTTCGGGCTATCCGACGAAGACATGCAGCAAATCGAGCAGGCCGCGGGATAGCGCGCCGGAGCGTTTCCTCAACGCGGACCGGTTTTCACGTCTCGCAAAAATGTCTCGGGGATACTCATGTTCGATACCGCGCTCGCCGCCGCGAGCCAGATTCTTACGCCGCAGTTCCGGACGGTTCTTTGGAAGACACTGGCGCTGACCTTGGCTTTGCTTGGCTTCGTCTGGATCGCACTTCACAAGCTACTCGTCGCGGGCGTCGCGCTTCCCTATCCTTGGGCGGCGACCGCGTTGTCGTTTATCGGCGGGGTTTCGCTCTTCATCGGCCTCGCTTTTCTGGTCGCGCCGGTGTCGTTCATTGTCGCGGGCTTTTTCTTCGACGAACTGGCGGAAGAAGTTGAGCGAGAGCTCGTTCCGGGCGAGGCGCCAGGCCGGGCTCTTCCGCTCCTCGATGCGGCATGGCTATCCGTCAAATTCTCCGCCGTCGCGCTCGGTGTCAATCTTGTCGCGCTTTTGTTGCTGCTGGTTCCCGGCGTGAATGCCGCCGCGTTTTTCGGCGCCAACGCCTATATGTTCGGACGCGGCTATTTCGAACTCGCGGCCTCGCGCTATCTTCCGCTCGGCGAAGTTCGGCGGTTGCGCGAAAAGAACGCGCTTCGATTGTTTGGCGCGGGCCTTGTCATGGCGGCGCTTTTGGCCGTTCCGGGCCTCAATCTGCTGACGCCGCTGTTCGGGACCGCTTTCATGGTGCGTATCGCCAGAAACATCATGCGGTCCGCCCGGCAAGCGCCGCGGGCGGCGTCGGGTTAAGAGTATGCTTTCAGACGGCGCGCCTACCGGCGAATTGCCCGGTTTTGCGGTAGCGGTAGAGATAGGAAGGCGCCAAGGTCTCGAACGGTTCTGGTGCGATACCAAGGCCGCGAAGAGTTCGTCCTTCGGCCTCCGCTTGCGGCGAGACAATATTGTCGGAGCGCAAGAGCTTCACCTGGTCGGAGGTTATAGTAAGAATCTCCGGAAAAAGACCGAGTGACAATTTGCGAATAATTTCGGTAACGAAGGCGATCGATCTCGCGCGCCCGAAAGAGACCTTGATGAGCCGGCGGCGGCGCCCGGTCGCCGTCAGGACGAACGTAATGATCCGCTGGAGCGTCGCAACTTCCGGCCCGCCCAATTCATAGATTGTTCCTGGCTTGGCCTTGCCGTCGACGGCCAACGCGATTGCCGTCGCCACGTCCCCGGCGTAGACCGGCTGAAGTTTGGTTGCGCCGCCGCCGATCAACGGGAGTGCCGGCATGAACCGCGCCATCGCCGCGAACCGATTGAAGAATTGATCCTCAGGCCCGAACACGACCGAGGGCCGCATGATCATGGCATCGGGCAAGATTTGCCGCACCGCCGCCTCGCCGAAGGCCTTGGTTCTCGCGTAGACGGAAGAACCCGAAGGGTCGGCTCCAATCGCCGACATTTGCACAAAAACTTCCGTGCCCGCTTGTTTTGCCGCCTTGGCGATGGATTGCGCGCCAAGGTGGTGAACCGCGTCGAAACGTTGCGCGCCCAACTCACGCAATATGCCAACCAGATTGATGGCCGCTTGCGCATCCCGCAGCGCATGGGCGACCGACTCGGGATGGCGCACATTCGCCTGGACGGCATGGATTTGACCGACCGTGCCAAGCGGCTGCAAGTGAAACGCGAGATCCGGGCGGCGCACCGCGACCCGGACCCGCCAGCCTCGCCGCGCCAAGGCGCGCACCACATGCCGGCCTACAAAGCCAGAGCCGCCGAACACCGTCACGAGCCGGTCCGATTTCCCCCATCCGTCCTCCATCGCCGCTTGTCCTTGATGCAAAGTTTCGTTCGTGCATGGTTTAACTTGATTTCGCAATCAATGGAATCGCGAAAGCGCCGCGGGCTCTTAACCGCGATGTGCGGTGTCGTGGTTTGTAGAGAGGCTTTGCACGCGGGGCAGTCATAGCTTTATATTGACAAAACCGAGGACCGGCTCGTATCAGAGACAGAAGCCCTGGTGGCGGAATTGGTAGACGCGCTGGTTTCAGGTACCAGTGGTGAAAGCCGTGGAGGTTCGAGTCCTCTCCTGGGCACCAAATACATATCCACAACCGTTTAAGGCAGTCCAAAAACCATAATTAAATAAGGGAAATAGGCTTACGAGCGTCCTAGATCGTCCGCAAGTGTCCGTTGACAGCCAGCAAATTTGTTGGCCTTTTTGTTGGCCTTGGCGCAAGATGCCGAGACACGAGGCCAACAGATGCTCATCGACTCGGCAATCCGCGCCGCGAAGTCCAAGACCGGCCAGACAGTTAAACTTTCGGATGGCGGCGGCCTGCAATTGTGGGTTCAGCCGTCGGGTTCGAAGCTCTGGAATTTGGCTTATCGCTTCGCGGGCAAGCAGCGCAAGCTCGCAATCGGTTCTTATCCACGCGTTGGATTGAAAGAGGCGCGCGCGAAGCGGGAAGAGGCCAAGAAGATGTTGGCCTCGGGTATCGATCCGAGCCAACAAAAGCGGCTCGGAAAGTTGGCCTCGGAGAGCCAAAGGGCCGATACTTTCGAGGCCATTAGCCGCGAGGTTCTGGAAAAGAAGCGCCGGGAAGGTAAGTCGGAGACGACAGTCAGCAAGGCGGAGTGGCTCTTCGACATCGCGACCCCTGCACTGGGGCCACGTCCCATCGCTGATATTGCCGCGCCGGAAGTCTTAGCCGTGCTCCGGCAGGTCGAAGCGGGAGGACGATTAGAGACTGCTCGACGGCCCCGCGATCATCGGCCAAGCCTTTCGCTTCGCCGTGGCGACAGGCCGCGCCATGACTGATCCTACCAGCGCTCTACGCGGCGCCTTGACCGCGCCCGTTGTCCGGCATCGCGCCGCTATCGTCGACCCCGTCCCGTTCGGCGAGCTTTTGCGCGCAATCGATGACTATGATGGAACGCCAGAAGTCCGCTTCGCCCTTCAATTACTCGCCTTAACCTTCACGAGGCCAGGAGAATTGCGTCTCGCCACTTGGAAGGAATTCGACCTCGACGCAAGCGTCTGGACCATTCCCGCGACCCGCATGAAGATGCGTCGGCCGCATCGCGTCCCGCTGGCGCCGCAAGCCATCGTCATCCTGGAAGTGCTTCGCACGCTTACGGGGCAATACGAATTGCTCTTTCCAGGCGCGCGCTCACCCTCGCGGCCGCTATCGGAAAACACGCTCAACGCGGCGCTACGGCGGCTCGGATACGCCAAGGACGACATGTCCAGCCATGGCTTCCGGGCGGCGGCATCTTCGCTTCTCAACGAATGTGGCAAATGGAATGCCGATGCCATCGAAGCGCAGCTTGCCCATGTCGAGGCCAACGCGGTGCGAAAGGCTTATGCCCGCGCTGAATATTGGGCAGAGCGCGTCGAGATGATGGCTTATTGGGCCGATCGGCTGGACGAATTACGGCGGGGCGGAATTGTTCTGCACTTGCGAGCTTGACTGGCGCGGGACTTGGCACTGGTTCGCTTTACATAATTTCCAATAACGGGCTCGAGGTGGCGCTGCGCAGCCCGCCCGGAGCAGCAAGCACTTGCACGGTGGATTGCGGCTGCGAATCCGGAAAAGAGGCGCACGACCTACTGCCCATAGTGCCGAAAGAATTATTGCATGTTTGGCGATGTAGGCAGCGCGGGCTTTGTTGCGTTCGTCATGGGCAAGCTGGCGTTCAATCCAATCGGGATGAAAGCCCATTTCGTTTAGCAGGGTGGAAGCCACCGCGCGGAAGCCATGGACAGTGGCGCGGCCGTCGTCCAGCACGAAGATCGTGGAACTGACGCGGATGGTGAGAAAATCCGCTTTGCCTCGGCTATCCTGCAGCGGTACCCTCTCACGATCACGGAGGGACTCGACGTTCGCGCCGGAGCGCGATGATCTACGGTCCAACAGGCCAACACCTAACTAAATCGTTCGTAAAGGAAACATCGATGTCCTCTCTCTTCTCCAGTCCGAAAAAGCCCGCCGCCTCTTTTAGCGCGATAGTGACCGTATTGGTGGTTGAGACCGTCAGTGCTGGGCCGCTTTTTGCGATTGGATCGTAGACGTTAAGGACGCCTTGGGTCGATCCGAAAGTAATGCCTACGTTCGTGGGCGAGATCGCAATCGGCGTGCCGGCCGCGAAGTTCCAGTTGGTGACATTGTTCCAAATGATCAACTCGAAAACGCCGTTCGATTTTTGGAACAGAAGGGATTTCATGATGTTCAACGCCTATTGGGAGGCGCTCGATTTCGAGCTGCCGCTCGCGCCCGCCACGGCAAGGTCCGGCTGGCAACGGTGGATCGACACATCGCTCGAATCGCCCGAGGACATCATGGATGTCGCTGCCGCCCACCGGTGCCCGGAACGCAATACCGCGTGGCGTCTCGCTCAGTGGCAGCGCTGTTTGTTCGAACCGATGATCGCTCCGGGCCCGTCATCGAGCTGAAACCCAAATCATCGTAAGAAAGCACAAGGCGTCTTTCACCCAGATCAGGAGCATCAGTATGACAAAAACTCCCACTAGAACCCACGAAGCGCTTCGCTCTGACGAGACCATCTCCTACGGCAGGGCTCGCTCGACAGTCGAAGGGACCCCGCTCAGTCCCGCCGAGCTGGGCAAGTTCGACGCGTACTGGCGGGCCAGCCTCTATCTTTGCCTAGTCTAGGGATGCTGTATCTGAAGGAAAACCCCAGCGCCGTTGCCGTTGAGGATGCCTGGTTCCCAATCTAAGCGCGCTCGAAGCCGGTCCGCGCGTCTTGCCAAGCGGTCACACAGGTCTTCGCGCGAACTGGCGTAGGCGAGCCGATAGCAGTGCCAACAGGCGAAGATGACGCCGCCGCTGAGCATCGTCACGCGGAACCCACAGCCACCGAGGTTACACGGAGAGCGCCTTGGAAGAGACACGAAATCGCTGTCACGGCCATTTTGCGCAATTCGGCGCGCGCCGGTCTCTGACTAAATTTTCGTGGCCGCTATATCGCCAGCCTATCTCGACCCCGGGCGCGAACCTGTCCGGGATACCGATTTCGCGGAAGCGGGCTTTTATTTGTTCGTTCGCCTTGGCAACGGCGGCCATGGCGACCTTGGAAGCTTCGGCCCAAACCTCGTCCTGGTTGAAGCTGAAATGTTGCCCCATCTGGTTTTCGAAATCGGCAAGCACTTCGGCCGATCGCTGCTTTGCCGCCGACTTCAAATTGAAACAGCGGCGGAATGACGGCGCACACGCAAAGCACGAAGGCCCATAGAATCGCGCGCCTGATGCGCCTCTCATGATGCCAGTCATGGCGTCCGCTCGAAAGTTTTGAATTTCGCACAACCCCGTCGTGGACCCTGCCCACCAGCAGATCATCCTTCCTTGCAAGGGGGGACGGAAGGATATGGCTCGGTAGTTGCCATCCACTCCGCCAATGTCTCGCGGGAATAAAGTTTGAAATGTACCTCTTGGCTCGCGTGGCGACCGGCTATGGGCCGGCCAACGGATTTCACAAGTAATAGTCGTTAACGTGTCGATGCGTGTCCGTGGGCTGTCACTTGACGACGAGAGATCGTCTGTTATGCCCATCTGCGCAGATCGCACTTAGTTAGGGCGAGTCGAATCGTGCGCGGCGCGCATCGCGCCAGCCTGCCCCTATTTTCGTTCTGTTCGGTGACTTCGGCCGATCCATGACCGAGACTCGCGAAGCGGGGAACGTATCCGGTTCTCGTCGCCATCTGCCCCTTTTCGCCTCCGCCGTCGCCTGATCGCGAACTTATCTCGCATGGAAAAATAACAATTGACTGGAATCGTAACTTGTGCATTTTTGGCCGTCTATGGTGTAGACCACATAACGTCGCTAATCGTGACAGACTTGGAGGAGATGTCATGACTAAAGGGGTTGATAGCGTACAAAACGCAGGAAACGGACAACTCGACGGGATGACCTTGGACTTTACGACGACCCTTCAGGCCATTTTCGCGGAAGGGGCTGACTATACAAAAAGGTCGGTGGAACGCCGCCTGGCCCTCGGCGAGAAACTGCTCGGCGCCAAGTCATTCGACGCCGTGATCCAGATCCAGACGGAATATGCCACGGCGTCGTACGACGCCTTCGTTGCGCAGGCGACTAAAATGGGCGAACTCCATTCCAACCTCGCCATGGCGGCATTCAGGCCGGCTGAACAGGCGATCGCCGCCATGCAAGGCACGAAATAACAGGCTTTATTTGGATCTGCGCGTTGGGTCTGCGCGCAGATCGCTTCCCGATCAAATGGACTCATTTGATCGGGAACGGGTCGCGGGTTTGCTTGGACTCAGGCGAACCCGGGGTTCCGCATTCTCAGCCGTTTTCTGCCAGCTTCAGGGCTCTCGCAGGAGGCCTAATCAAGGCATGGAATTCCCGGATCCGGGGCACGATCTCGTTACGGAAACGGGACCCGTTGAACACGCCGAAATGACCGACCTTGTTTTGCAGATAGTTCGCCTTCATCGATCGCGGAATACCGCGGCAGAGTTCCTGTGCGGCAAGGGTCTGGCCAATCCCCGAAATATCGTCCTTTTCGCCTTCCACGGTGAGTAGCCCCACGCGGTGGATGGCGGATAGGTCCACCGGCGCGCCGCGATGTTTCATCTCGCCTTTCGGCAACGCATCTTTGACAAAAACGGTATCGACCGTCTGCAAATAGAATTCCGCCGGCAGGTCCATGACTGAACAGTATTCGTCATAAAATTCGCGGTGTTTTCTTGCGGAATCGCCGTCGCCGCTGACGAGATGATCAAAAAACTCCAAATTCGCGGTGATGTGGCGATCGATATTCATCGCCATGAAGCCCGTCAGTTGCAAAAAGCCCGGATAGACATCCCTTCCCGCCCCAGGATACCCAAAGGGTACGCTGCAGATGCAATTTTGCGCGAACCATGCGCTGCCACGCTCCCGCGCCAGAAGGTTGACCTTGGTCGGGCTTCGCCGCGCGTCGATCGGACCGCCCATCAGCGTCATCGATGCCGGAACGTGCGGGCTTTCCCGCGCCTCCATAAGGGCAATGGCGGCGATCAGTGGAACCGCTGGCTGGCAGACTGCGATCGTATGCACTATCTCGCCGTCATGCTCCTTGCTCAAGGTTTCGCAAATCGCAATGACGTAGTCGATGTAATCGTCAAGGTCGAACCGGCCGATCGATAGAGGAATCGTCCGGGCATCCACCCAGTCGGAGATGTAGACGTCGTAGAAGGGGAGAAACGCTTCGACCGTGCCGCGCAGCAAGGTCGCATGATGGCCCGACATGGGGGCGACGAGGAACAGCTTTTGCCGCGGCTCGGGGGCCCCCGTGTCAAACTGCTTTTCAAAATGGAGAAGCTTGCAAAACGGCCGCTCCCAGGCTACCCGCTCGATAATAGGGACGATTTTACCCTCAACCGCCGTCGTCGCGAGATCGAATGCGGGCTTCTCGTAACGCCTGGTCAACCGCTCGAAAATTTTCGCCGAGGCAACCAGATTCCGGCCCGCGGCGGTATAGGAGAGCGGATTGATGGGGCTCTCTAGCCACGTCCGGCCGACATCGGAAACGGCCCGCGCCGGAGCCCAGGCGAGATGGGCCATTTCGTGCATTTCATAGGCAAAAGGCGGCATTTTTCTTCCATCCTAACCTCTAACTTACGTCTATTTTTCAATCACCGACGAGCACCGACTCCTCGAAGACGTCCACCGCCAAAACGCGTCGCGGAATTCCACAATTCCATGGAACGATGCCCGGGCTTTTAAAATCCGGCAAGACCCAAACGCGGGTTGAAGCGGCCTTCCGCGCTGCTACAAACCGGCCGCCGCTGGCGCCAGCCTGTCCGGGTTCAGAAAGATATGAGACGGGGGCTTGAGTGAAAGAAAGGGGTCTCCGAAGCTGAGAGTTGCCAAGACAGATAGCATGCTATCGTCCGTCGCATTGGATGCATCATCCGGTCGGTCACCACATCCTTGACATCAAACTGACGCGCCTTGATGATAATGAAGTAGACCTTTTCGGTTGCGATCGACAGGCTCGGAGGATTTTTCGACACCGTTCACCTCACACGGCCAAAAGTGCTTGCAACTCTGATGTCCCGATTTCGACAGCCATCACTATTAGCATGAGAGTCGTCTTCGAGCACACTGGACCCGTGTCGGGTTGATGCGGCGTAAGGCGTTCGCGCGCTGCCAGTGTGGTGGCTCGTTCCTTTTCTTGACGTTGGGCTCTTTGCCATGACCCGTGCAGCCCGCCAAGGAGCGCTGCGAGCTGGGATTGGCCGTTTGCCGGGGCGGCGGGCGCCGCCGGCTGGCTTTGCGGCGTTAGATGGCAACCGGGGCCGCGTAACATTATCGAGATCGGCGCCGGAAAGGTCCATTACCTCCAGCAATAGGCCCAGGATAATCATCGAATATTCGACGGACTACCGTATTCCAGACCCAGCGAGCGACATGACGCCAAGCGAACTGTCATAGCGATCGATGTAACGCAACCTGACTAATCAAGCATCGCACTTGTTTCAGATTCAGAAAGGCAGCCCACACCCTATGATACCATTTCCGGTTGATTAGTTCGGAGCGATCCGCTTTGGCCACCAATGGAAGCCAGTTCGGCTCTGGATCACATCTGCCGCCGCTTCTTGTGGCCCAGTTCCTCAACGAACGGCTTCTCCAGTCCGTCAGTGTCGCATTCCAATCCGCCATCGCTCGCGCTCCAATCAGAGCGCAAAGTCTTCCGCCGCGAAGCTAACCAATCCGTTAATCTGCCAAAGTAGTGCTAGATTGGGGACTCATAAAATCGAGCTTGTTGCGTACGGCCTCCTCAAAGTCCGCTTACCGTCCCCGCCAAAGGGGACATACCGTACGATGGCGATCTTCGTGCAAAGGTAGCCTGGAAAGATGGCATGGTGAACGCGCTCCTTGGCCGCGTGGGCGCAGATCGAAGTATGGGTGGAGGCTGCTGGAATGGGCCAGTCGATGCCCAGTCAGGAAATTTCGCCTATGTGGCAATTCCTGAGACCCGTACGGTTCATCCAGGTATGGAAAATCCCTTTAGCGCTCTTATTGCAGGTGGTTTCGACATTCGGCTTGAGCCTGCCGCACTTTTGTACGCTACAAATGCATCTCGACCCCGATTTTGAGTATCTCACTTTATGGTGACCAGGCAAACGAGCGCGGCAACTGCGTGCTTGCTTTTCAGCGGGAGACTTAATTGTCTTTTACGCTGGCCTGTTCGATGGCGGAGCGAGACTCGTCTATGCAATCGCGGTATCTTCGTGGTCGAAGACTTTATTCGCGGCTGATGTTCCGATCAATTCCCGGCACATCAATGCGGCTCGGAACGGGGACTGCACCTGTGAGCGGCAGTTGGGGAATGGGCGTTCCGAATTCTGGGGCCATGCTTCGCGCTCCAATGGACACGAAGCAGATTCAGGCGGTGGCGGCAGAAATTTAAGGCGTTCCATGGGACGGACAGGCGGTTCGTTCGATCGCTCACGGGCGAGTTATCGTGCGTTCCACCCTCCTTGGGCTGCACCATTCCACGTCCGCTCGCGCGAGCTTCTTCGTTGAGATGGCGTCTAAACAAAAAAATATTTTCAAATTAAATTACCGGTTTAGCTTCCAATGAGCCGTCATCGAGATAGGGCCTGGATCAATTCTGGGGGGCAGAGCCAGACGAGAATAAGCGTTGACGAAAAAAGCGCAGCTCACCAGTGTGAAGCTCGGCTGACCTCTTCAGTTAAACGCGGGCGGTAAGTCCCCCACGAAAGCTCCACGCCCCGGGATCACCGGCACATCTGATCTGGTAATTGTTCCCGGGCCGGCCAGAGCCCGGCTTCGGGAGCCCGTGGTTTGTGCTTCGTGAGCATGGATGGAGCGGGGCGGCTTTGGCTTGGCTGTGGTGGTTGAGAGGCCGCCCTTGCACGTCAACATCAATATGGGCGAGGCGGACATCAGGAGGCCAAGGAACATTGTTAAACGGCCAGGGTTGAAACCGGCGGCCATTTTCAATAGTACTGCCCGACAAGTACTGGAAGCGAGCGACGGCCCCGCGCAAGCATGATCCGCGAAAGTGGGGACGGCTGTTTCGTTTCGGCCATGCGAACACCGCGGCTTCGGCCTGCTAGGCCTGGAACGCCGGCGGGCAGCGTGGCGTGGCTGGCGGCGGTCCTTTGGCTGTTGCCGGATTTGGCGCGCCGCCGCCGTGTTCCGCCATTTTGCGGGCGCCGGTTTGGCTCCTGGACCTTGCATGCGTGCCAACGCAGGATAGCGATCAGGCATGTCGGACGATGATCTGAATGCTCCCTTGGGACTGTTCCCGGTTCCGAAGCGCCCGTCGCGCGGCAACGCGCTTTACGCGGCGGTTGCCATAGCTGGTTTGGGGTTGCTTGCGGTTCTCGCCGCATTTTTGCCGGCGCTAGTCAGGCCGCCACGCGCGGCGCTTTACGAAACTCCGGCCGGGGTGCCCAATAGCGCGCCCCCGCCGCAACGTAGCGTGGCGCGAGCGAGCGGGCCAGCCGCGCCGCTTCAAGCCACGCCCTCCACGGTGCATGCCCAGGAGGCCAGTTTGGGGGCGGAGGCGGTCGAGCGGCGGACCGGGGTGAAAATCATTCGTGCCGGCGGCGGCGGCGCGCCCGAGGCTCTCGTCATCGATGTGGCGAAGGCGCTGAACACGGGCCTCCCCGCGGCGCTCGACCCGCGGCTTATCGAACAAACGCCGCATGGCCCAGTCCCGCGCATTGGGGCCGACGGCACGCGGCCGTCCGAGGTTTATGCCCGCCCCGCCGGATCCTCCAGCGGATTGACACAAGGTGGGCCGCGCATAGCTTTGCTCATTGGCGGGTTAGGTCTTGCTCCGCGCGCAACGGAAACGGCGATCGCAAGTTTGCCGGGCGCCGTCACGCTCGGCTTCGCGCCCTATGGAACCGATCTTGCGCGCGAAACGACGCGGGCGCGCGCGGCGGGCCACGAGACCGTCTTACAAATTCCGATGGAGCCCTTCGATTTTCCGCGCGTCAATCCCGGCCCGCACACGCTTCTCGCGGGCGCCGGGAAAGCCGCGAATATCGACAATCTTACCTGGCTGATGAGCCGGTTCACTGGCTATGCCGGCGTCGCGAATTTTCTCGGCGGCAAGCTCACGGCGGATGCAAAGGCTTTGACGCCTGTCTTGCGCGAGATCGCCGCGCGCGGCTTATTTTACGTCGATGACGGGACGTCCGCGCAGAGCCTCGCCATGACGCTTGCGCCCGGTCAGGCTCTTGCCGCCGCGCGCGCCGACCTCGTCCTCGATTCGACGGCCGAGCCCGAGGCGATTGAAGCGGCCCTCGCGCGGCTCGAAGCAATCGCCCGCGACAAGGGCGCGGCGATCGGGGTTGCGAGCGCGCTTCCGGTTTCGGTCGAAACTATCGGCCGTTTTGCCCGCGCGCTAGAGGCGCGAGGAATTGCGCTCATCCCGCTAAGCGCGGCCATGCCAAGCCAGCAATCTGGCTTGGCGATTGGATCGTCGACCGTGAGGTAAGGCGAAAATGGACTCGCTAAATTACCGCCCTTGCGTAGGAATCATGCTTTTCAATCGCTCCGGGCTCGTCTTCGTCGGGCGCCGCCGCAACAACAAGGTACCCGAGCACCTGCGCCAAGGACACGAATGGCAAATGCCGCAGGGCGGGATCGATGCCGGCGAAGTGCCGTATCAGGCGGCCTTGCGCGAGCTGCGCGAGGAAACCAACGTGTCTTCCACGACATTTCTTGCGGAGTCGCCGGAGTGGTACAGCTATGATCTGCCGGAAGGCGTTTTGAAGAAATCCTCGAAGGGCCGATTTCACGGCCAGCGGCAAAAATGGTTCGCGCTGCGTTTCGACGGCGACGAAAACGAAATCGACATCGACACACCCGCCGGCGGACAGCGGCCGGAATTCGATGCGTGGCGATGGGAGTCGATCGACCGTCTCGCCGCACTGATCGTTCCGTTCAAGCGGCCGGTTTACGAAAAGGTGGTCGCAACATTCGGCCATCTTGCCGAGCCATTTTGCGCAACAGACGTTTAACGCGGGGGCGAGACGAGGTCGAAGGGATCTGCGCCAGACTGCTTTGAGCGGGCATCGTCAAGTTGTGCCGAGACCTTCGAGAGTGGCGGAAGGGCGGCATGACCGGCAAGCTTTGGGAAGTCGCCTGGGGACGGCTTCGATGCCGCGCCTGCGCGTTGGAGGCGGCGCCGACGGCTCTTCGACGGTGCTCCTCGTCCTATAGCGATAACTTTCCAGCCCAAGCATGAACGTCATGCCGCGAGGCCTCCCTCATCTTGTCTTTCGCCCCTCGCGACGATCTTGAGGGCATTGTCGGGAAGCGGCTTTTGCAGCTTAAGCGCTTCCCCGGCCGGTGCACTCATCCAGACGTCGATTTCCTCCCGGGTCATCAGAATAACGGGCATCGCTTTCGGGTGGATCGCCCCGACCTCCTTGTTCGGTTCGGTCGTCAGAAACGCGAAAATGTCGTTTGTCGTCTCGCCTTCCTTGACCTTCCGGACGGAGGTCCAACGCGTCCAGATGCCGGCAAAGAAGGCCAAGGGCCGCGTCTCGTCGAAGGCGAACCAAACGGGAGGGTGCGTGCCGTCCGGCAGCACTTCGTTTTCGGAAAAACTCGTGAAAGGCACGACGCAGCGGTTCTCGATTCGGAGCCAGCGCCGCCAATGCGGAGATGCGACGTTGCGGACATTGGTGACGCCAGGATCGGATTTCTTGCCCTTCAGCGCAAAGACAGGCGAGGGCATGCCCCACCGCGCCATCGTCAGCTCGCGACTCTCGGGCTGGTTGCGGACTATCGGGGCGGCATAATCTGGAAAGACACCGGGGAGCGGCGGCAAATTGCCGGTCCGGTCGCGCATGGCGCCAGTGAATTCGCGAATCGCCTGCTGGCCCTTCGTCACCGAATACAAATTGCACAAAGGCCGGTCTTCCTCATCGGCAGATTCCGCATCGGCAGATTCCGCGCATGCGGGCACCAGCATCGATGCGCACGCGCTCGCTAATCTTCAATACGTTGAAGACGGCTGTTTCGCGACGGGCAACGCGCCGATCGAACTTGGCTTTCCGATAGGCTCAAATCCATGCCTCTTCATGACGCGACAGCCATCCTTTGAAGCGGCCCTTGAGTGCGTCTCGATCAAATGGAATCATTTATCGATAAGGACTCGCTCAAAATCAAAAGAGTTGGAGCATGTCCTGATCGAAAAAGTCGAGCAACTTTTTCGGGACATGCTCTTGTGAATAGATATGCGAGCTTCCCCTCGCCCTGTCGCGATAACTTTCCAGCGCAAGCATGAACGTCAGGCCGCGAGGCCTCCCTCATCTTTCTTCTCTCTCCCTTTCCAATTTTCCAACGACAAGTGCATCATCGAGAGTGGCCTTTGCAGCTTGAGCGCGGCCCCGCCTGGTTCAGTGACCCTTCAAATGGAAATTTATCAGCGATTGACTCTCTCGGCGTAAATGGAACAAATAGGGAACATAGCATCCGCCCGAGCGAGTTGCAAAGGACATGAGGACGTCCACCGGCCTTCCTATTGTCGAAGAGCTTCGAGAGCGCATCCAGCGTCTCGAAGGCGCGGCCGCGCGCCGGCGAACCGTGCTGCCCTTCGGCATCAAGGCGATCGACCGGCATCTGCCGGGAGGCGGACTGGCGCTCGGCGCTCTGCATGAGGTGGCCGGCGGCGGCAATGGCGCGATCAATGGTGCGGCCGCGGCGCTCTTTGCGGCGGGAATTGCCGCGCGCGCGGGGGGAAAGGTCCTGTGGTGCATCACGCGCCCGGACTTGTTCGCCCCAGCCCTCGCGCAAGCCGGGCTCGTGCCCGATCGCGTGATCTATGTCGAAGCGGGGGACGAAAAGGCTGTGCTTGCCTGTTTCGAGGAGGGTTTGCGGCATGGCGGGCTTGGCGCCGTTGTCGCCGAGGCCGCGCGGCTCTCGATGACGGCCTCCCGCCGCCTTCAGCTTGCCGCCGAAAGCTCTGGCGCCATCGGCATCGCCATCCGCCGCTGGCGGCGTCACACCGAGGCCGCCGACTTCGGACAGCCGACGGCGTCTGTCACGCGCTGGCGCGTCAGCGCGCTCCCCGCAACCCAATTGCCTGTTCCCGGCGTTGGACGCGCCCGATGGCAGCTCGAATTGATCCGGTGCCGCGCCGGTGAAAGCGCCGATTTCGAAGTGGAGGCCTGCGATGCCAAGGGTCGTCTCGCTCTTCCTGCCGAGCTGGTCCACGGACCGGGTCAGAGGGAAATTGGGCGGCGCCGCGCCGCCCACTGAGGCGCCGCTCGTCCTTGTCGGCTGCGAGGGAAGGCGGCGGGTGGTCCTGGCCGCGGATGCGGCAGCGCGGCGCGCAGGCTTGCGCGTTGGCATGCCCGCGGCCAAGGCGCAGGCCCTGGTGCCGGGACTCATCGTCAGGGACGCGGAGCCTGCCGCCGACGCGGAAGCGCTCGACCAGCTCGCGCTCTGGGCGCTGCGGCGCTACGCGCCTGTCGCCGCCGCCGATCCGCCGGACGGACTTGTCATCGATACGACGGGCGCCGCCCATCTCCATGGCGGTGAAGACGCCATGCTGCAGGGGATGGTCGAGCGGCTCGCCGCCTCCGGCATCGCTACCCGCGCGGCACTCGCCGACAGCTGGGGTGCCGCCCATGCCTTTGCCCGTTATGGGGCGCGGCCCGCCGTCGTCATCCCAGCGGAAGAAAGCGAAAAGGCCATTCTCGATCTGCCGATCGCCGCCCTGCGCCTGCCCAAAAATATGGTGGAGGACTTGTCCGTCCTCGGCTTCGAGCGCATCGGCGAACTGGCGGCAAAACCCCGCGCGCCGCTCGCCTTGCGCTTCGGTCCCGAACTTGGCCGCCGCCTCGATCAGGCCATGGGACGCCTCAGCGAGCCGATTGATCCGGTTCGCCAACCGGACCTTATCGAGGCCCAGTGCGTCTTCGCCGAGCCGATCGGCGCGGCAGAGACCATTGCCCGCACCACGAGCAAGCTGGTAACCCAACTGTGTGAGATGCTGGAGACCAAAGGCCTCGGTGCTCGGCGTCTCGATTTGCTCTTTCACCGGGTCGATAACCGTATCGAGGCCATCTGCATCGGGACGGCCTTGCCGGTGCGCGACGCGAAGCGTCTGACGCGGCTCTTGTGCGACAAGTTTGAGGCCATCGATCCGGGCTTCGGCATCGAGATCATGCGCCTTGCCGCCACGCTCGCCGAGCCGCTTGCGCAAAAACAGACGATCTCCTCGCTCATCGAAGAACCAGAGGCGGGTGTCTCCGGCCTCATCGACACGCTCGCCAATAGAGTAGGCGAACAGCATCTCTATCGCTTCGCTCCAGTCGCGAGCGACGTGCCGGAACGCTCGGTTCAGAAGATCGCGCCGGCGGCGCCCGATACCGGCGAGACTTGGCCAGATCCTTGGCCGGACCCTTGGCCGCGTCCCTCACGCCTGTTGCCGGCACCCGAGCCGATCGAGACGGTCGCATTGCTGCCCGATCATCCTCCCGTCAGCTTCACCTGGCGCGGCATGAGGCGGCGCGTGAAATGCGCCGACGGCCCCGAGCGCGTCTTCGGCGAATGGTGGAAACGCGACGCCGAGCTCTCCGCGGTGCGCGACTATTTCCGCATCGAGGATGAGGCGGGCGAGCGCTTCTGGATCTACCGCGCCGGCGATGGCGAGGACGCCGCCACCGGCTCGCACCGCTGGTTCCTGCACGGGATTTTCGGATGAGCGCGGCGCGCTATGCCGAGCTGCAATGCACCTCGCATTTCAGCTTTCTTCGCGGCGCGAGCTCCTGCGAGGAATTGTTCGCCGAGGCCGCAAAGCTCGGCATTGCAGCGCTGGCGATCGTCGACCGCAACAGCCTTGCCGGTATCGTCCGCGCCCATGAAGCCGCCAAGGCCACGGGCATACGCTTGATTGTCGGTTGCCGCCTCGACCTTGCCGATGGCATGTCCATTCTCGTCTATTCAACTGATCGGCCGGCTTACGCGCGGCTCTGTCGGCTGCTGTCGCTCGGCAAGAAGCGCGGCGGCAAGGCGCAATGCCGGCTCGATTGGTCCGATGTCGCCGCTTATAGCGAGGGGCTGATCGCGGTGCTCGTCCCCGACAAGGCGGACGATAGTTGCGCGCTGCGCCTTCGCCGCCTCACGGAAGCTTTCGGCGACCGCGCCTATCTGGCGCTGACCTTGCGCCGGCGGCCGAACGATGCGCTGCACCTTCATGAGCTGTCGACCATGGCGGCGCGGGCGGGCGTGCCAACCGTCGTCACCAACGATGTCCTCTTCCATGTTCCGGCGCGGCGCATCCTGCAGGATGTCGTCACATGCATCCGGCACAATTGCACCATCGATGACGCCGGCTTTCGCCGCGAGCGCCATGCCGATCGCTATCTGAAATCGCCGGAAGAAATGGCGCGTCTTTTCAGTCGCTATCCCGAGGCGCTGGCGCGCACGGTTGAAATCGCCGAGCGCTGCCGCTTTTCGCTCGGCGAACTCGCTTATCAATATCCGGAAGAAGCGGCCATGCCTGGCTTGACGCCGCACCAGGCGCTCGAAAAACTCACTTGGGACGGTGCCGCCGAGCGTTATCCCGAAGGCGTGCCCGATAAAGTGGTGGCGACCCTCACCCACGAGCTGCGCCTGATCGGGAAGCTCGGCTACGCACCGTATTTCCTGACGGTGAACGCGATTGTCCGCTTCGCTCGCGGCCAGGACATTCTCTGCCAGGGCCGCGGCTCGGCCGCCAATAGCGCCGTCTGCTATGTGCTCGGCGTCACCTCGATCGACCCCGAGCGCAACGATCTTTTGTTCGAGCGTTTCGTCTCGGAGGAGCGGCGCGAGCCGCCCGATATCGACGTGGATTTCGAGCACGAGCGGCGCGAGATCGTCATGCAATGGGTGTTCGACACCTATGGCCGCGATCATGCCGCGCTTTGCGCGACGGTGATCCGCTACCGCGCCAAGGGGGCGTTGCGCGATGTCGGCAAGGCGCTCGGCCTGCCGGAAGACCTCACCAAAATGCTGTCCTCGCAAATCTGGGGGTGGTCTGAGCAAGGTGTCGAGAAAAAGCACGCCAAGGATCTCAATCTCAATCCCGGCGACAGACGCCTGCGGCTCGCCATGGATCTCGCCCGCGAGCTGATCGGAACGCCGCGTCATCTCTCGCAGCATCCCGGCGGCTTCGTCCTCACCCACGACCGGCTCGACGAGCTCGTCCCGATCGAGCCTGCCGCGATGAAGGACCGCCAAGTGATCGAATGGGACAAGGACGACATCGACGCGCTTCGCTTTATGAAGGTCGATTGCCTCGCGCTCGGGATGCTCTCCTGCATGAAGCGCGGCCTCGACCTGCTCGTCGGGCACAAGGGGGTCGCGCTCGATCTCGCCACCATCCCCGCCGAGGATCCCAAGACCTATGCGATGATCCGCAAGGCGGACACGCTCGGTGTCTTCCAGATCGAGAGCCGCGCGCAGATGGCGATGCTGCCGCGGATCAAGCCGCGCACCTTCTATGACCTTGTTATCGAGGTCGCCATCGTCCGGCCCGGCCCGATCCAGGGCGACATGGTGCATCCCTATCTCCGCCGGCGCGAGGGCAAGGAGAAGGTTATCTATCCCAAGCCCGAACTGGAGAAGGTGCTTGGCAAGACCTTGGGCGTACCGCTGTTTCAAGAACAAGCCATGCGCGTCGCCATCGAATGCGCGGGCTTCACCCCGAGCGAAGCCGATCAGCTGAGACGGAGCATGGCAACCTTCAAACATACCGGCGGCGTCTCGAAATTCCGCGACAAGCTGGTCTCAGGCATGATCGCCCATGGCTATGAGCGGGATTGCGCCGAGAAGACTTTTAAGCAACTGGAAGGCTTCGGGAGTTACGGATTTCCGGAAAGCCACGCGGCGTCGTTCGCGCTGATCGCCTATGCCTCGTCTTGGCTCAAATGCCATCACCCAGATGTCTTCTGCGCCGCGCTTCTCAATGCCCAGCCGATGGGCTTCTACGCACCGGCCCAGATCGTGCGTGACGCCCGCGATCATGGCGTCGATGTCCGGCCTGTTTGCGTCAACGCCTCGCGCTGGGACTGCACGCTGGAACCGACCGGCCGGGAAGACCGCTTCGCTGTCCGGCTCGGTTTGCGCATGGTCCGCGGTCTCGCCAATACCGATGCCGCCGCCATCGTCGCCGCGCGGGCGGACCAACCGTTCGCCTCTATCGATGATCTCTGGCGCCGCGCCGGTGTTCCGGCCGCGTCGCTCGTGCGGCTCGCCGGGGCAGACGCCTTCCGGCCGTCCCTAAAACTCTCGCGGCGCGCGGCGCTGTGGGCGATCAAGGCGTTGCGCGACGAGCCGCTGCCTCTGTTTGCGGCCGCCGCCTCAACTCGCGAGGCCGAAGCCGTGCCGGAGGCCCAAGAGCCGGCGGTGGCGCTACGCCCCATGACCGCCGGCGGCGAGGTGGTCGAGGACTACGGCCATGTCGGGTTAACGCTGCGCAGCCACCCGGTCTCTTTCCTCCGTGGGGACCTCCGCCGTCAGCGCATCGTCCCCTGCACCGAGGCGATGCAAGCCCGCGACGGGCGCTGGCTGCGGACCGCTGGCCTCGTGCTCGTGCGGCAAATGCCGGGCTCCGCCAAGGGCGTGATGTTCATCACCATCGAAGACGAGACCGGCATCGCCAACCTGGTCATCTGGCCGAAGGTGTTCGAGAAGCAGCGCCGGATTATTCTCTCGGCCAGGATGATGGCGGTCAACGGCCGCATCCAGCGCGAGGGCGAGGTCGTCCATCTCGTCGCCCAGCACCTGACCGACTTGTCGCCGGCGCTCGCGAGCGTTGGCGATAGAGACGTCACGTTCCCGCTGCCGCACGGCCACGGCGACAAGTTCCACCACGGCAGTCCGGGCCTCGATTTGAGGAGTCTTCCGCCCGGGGCGCCCGAGCCGCGCGACATTCACATCCCCAATCTCGACATCGACATGATCAAGGTGAAGATACGGGATTTCCGGTAGGCCGCGCAAATTGCCGGAAACCTGGCGAGCGGAGCAAGGCAAGATGAATCAAGGCTTGTACCGGCCGGTGGATCGGTGCCGTCTCAAACAAATAGGGGCCAGCTGCAAGCGCGAGGCACACAGGCGCGAGTGAGGTGAAGTATGAAACTGCATCCGCAAGACCTGCAAAAAATCGCCCGCCTCACGCTGGAGCACTACAATCAGTGTGCTAGAGATTTCTGGGAAGGCACGCGCGATCACAATGTCAGCCAGAACATCGAGGCGCTGTTGCGGCATATAGAGGGTAAGCCGCCGTTCACGATACTCGATTTTGGCTGCGGACCAGGGCGCGACCTCAAGGCCTTTGCCGAGCAAGGTCACATCGCAATCGGTTTGGAAGGCGCCGTGCATTTTGCGGCAATGGCGCGCGCCCATAGCGGCTGCGAAGTATGGCAGCAGGATTTTCTCAAGCTCGAACTGCCGGAAAAATATTTCGATGGCGTGTTCGCCAACGCCGCGTTGTTCCATGTTCCGAGCCAGGAGCTGCCGCGCGTATTACGGGAACTCCACGCCACGCTAAAACCAGGTGGCGTGCTGTTTAGCTCCAACCCGCGCGGGGGTAATGAAGAAGGCTGGAATAGCGGACGCTATGGCGTGTATCATGATCTTGCAAGTTGGCGCCGCTATACGTCGGCCGCGGGATTCGTGGAACTAACCCATTATTACCGTCCTGACGGCGTGCCGCGCGAACAGCAGCCCTGGCTGGCGAGCGTTTGGCGCAGGCTGGCGTCCTGAAAACCATCGCTTCCGCCAGGACATCCCGAGCAATCAAGCAAGCGCGTTTGCAAGCACGAGGGAGCGAGAAATGACCGAAGGAATTGCGCGGCGCTCGCCTGCGCCGCGGCGCGAGGACTATGCTCTCGTGGACGGCTCGCGAGGGCCGCGGCGTGATTTCAGGATCACGGTCGGCTTGCGCGAGGGTTGGGATGAAGAGGGGCGGGTCTACGACGTTTCAGAGGCGGTGCGCACGGCGCGGGCTTGGATGAGCCGCCGGGTAGGGGCCCACCTGCCGGCGCTTTCCGGCATGTTCACCCGCGCCGAGGTGACCTACGCCTGGCCTCGTCCGGACGGCTCGGCCGGCTCCGACCGGGAACCGGTTGCGGTATTCACCGGCGAGGCGGTGCATGCCTATCTGGGACATCTGCCCGACCAGGAGATCGAGGCGATGCTGAACGAACTTGCGGTCGAACTTGGCGCCGCCCTAGGGCAGGAACGGCTCTATGTGGCGTTTTGCGACCGGACCTGGATTCTCGACGCCGGCGAGCGCGAAGGGTAGTGGCGACTGGGCGCGAATCTCATTATTTTTAAATTCCACAAGCGTTCCCGAATCGCCGTCCATGTGGGCGTAACGCATGAGACTCGCCGCGAGATTGACGATGGCGCCAGGAGGCGCGATATCGGCCCGGTTGGACCATGCAAACGACGATCGCGCCTTCACAACCGGAATCCTGCGCAGAATCGCGAGAAAACAAGCTCCGGCGAGGTGTCACTGCTCAACCGGAGCCGTTTCCACACAGTCTGCTTCACTTATGAGTGTGCTTGAGTGTGCTTTCTCGTTTCCGAATGGGAGGCGGCGGTGAGCGAACTGCTGCGGCCACTAATCGCGGTGGCGCTACTTGCGGAATTATCGTCTATTTCCGCCGCCGCGGCCGGACAGCAGCTCTTGCCGGTGCCTTATCCCGAAATGCTTGGCCCCAATGCGCAGATCGGTGGCACATCGCCTGGAACGAGCGCGCACGAGCATTTGCTCCCCGATCCGGTTCCGCAAAGCCTCGGCCCGAACGCGCTCGGCAATCCAGGGCCGTGGCACCGCCATCGGCACCAGCATCTATTGCCAACGCCCTACTGGCGGCAATATCATCGGTGGCACTAGAACAGCTTCGCGCTCGCGAAGCCTTCATCTGGAAAGTTGCACTCGAAGCACGCCGGCGCCTCGGAAACCGCGCTGCGCACCTTTCGAGACGCTCACTTCGTAGACTCCCCAGGATTAGGGTGCGGGTGTTAAGATAGGTCTTGGCTCGAATCTTGACCCCCCGGGACTGGCGCATGACCTTGAACATCGAAGACTATGCAATCATCGGGGATGGCGAGACGGCCACCCTCGTCGGGCGCGACCTTTCCGTCGATTGGTTTTGCTGGCCGCGCTTCGATTCTCCCGCTTGTTTCGCCAATCTCCTCGGCACCAAGGACAACGGCCGATGGTCGATCAGGCAGACCGCTCATGGCGCCCAAACGACGTGCGCCATCACGGCCATACATTAGATTCGCGAAACCACGATCGAGGCTGCTGACGGCGTGACCGATTTCATACTGGCTTCCGCGCGCCGCGACGCCCGCTCGCGCGCCCGTCCGTCATTCGACCTGCAAAAGCAGCGCGACAAGTTCGCTTTGGCGATGCGTGCCGGTCTTGGCAAAGACCGCTTTCAACTGATTGCGCGCCGTCTCCTTGGAAATGTTCAATTCGCGCGCCGCGATATAGGGCGAGGCGCCGCGGGCGATGACGCAGGCGAGCTTCGCCTCCGAAGGCGTAAGGCAAAATGTCCTGGCGAGGATCGCCGCCGGTGGCCCTGGTTTCGGCCCCAAGGCATTTAACGTCAACAGCGCGCACACTTCCCGCGCCGGCAAGTGCGCCGCCCCGTCGAAACGCCAAATGCGCACGATAACCGGCAATTTGTCCTGGCGCTGAACGATGATCGGGTCGGTCGGCAACGGGCCGAGACGGGGCGGGGTTTTTACGTGATCGATGGCTTCTTTCAGGAGGGCTAGGGCTGCGGGGTCGCGAACGAAAAGACGCCGGTCCTTGATCTTGACGTCGTTGTCGAAAATGGTTTCGGCCGCGGCGTTCACCTCGGCGACAAATCCGTCCTGGTCGAGAGCGATCGCGGGCAGGCGCATCGCATTGAGCGCGGCGGCTGGAGAAGTATCCGATCCACGCGCTCCCGAGGGCGCGATCTCGATTAAGCGCTGCGTGAAGGAAGCAAGAATACGCTCCCCTTCGGCGGTCAGATTGCAGGCTTCCGAATCCATGTCCAAACCTATGTCAATATAGTCACCTGGAATAGTCTACTCTCGCTAACTTACGTAGTCCTAGTGCTTTGTCTAGTAGTGCGAGCGCGAGTTGTCTCGCTGCTTTACGTTTGTTAGTCATTGTAATCTCCTTCGGAGTTGATCACTCCCGTGGTGATGTGCCGTGTCTGTGCGACGCATTTCAGCTACCCGTCTAGTGAAGTCGATCGCGGCTTCAGCTGTAACTTCGTCAAGGATATCCAGCGAGTTCATCCTTCACGTTCCCCTTAAAGTGCAGCGGCGATCTCTTTGGCGAGGCTATCGACTAGCTCGCGGTATTCACTGCAGCGCTGATCGCGCTTCGGGGACCGGCTATTTTCCAGTGTCTGCAGCGCGGCGGACTCCGCGCCTGCGAGATCTTCACACATTGAGCGAAAGGATTCGTCGCAAGCGGCGCGTTCCTGAATCGCCTGCTTTTGTGAGGGAAACCAACGAATAACGGCAGCAAGGTTCGAAGACATTTGGAACATCCCTGA